>JBAUGX010000256.1:0-5933 GCA_049679965.1 Vicinamibacterales bacterium | reverse complement strand
TGGTGTTCGCTGCGGCCGCGGGTGCGGCCGACTGAGCGGGCGGCGCCTCGGCGTTGCTACACGCCGAACAAATGGCCATGAGCGAGAGGATCGCGAGACAGGACGTCGCGCGAGCCGGGGAAAGCGTCAGGATCTGCGCACGCATCAGTAAAACCTCCGCGCGGAGTTTACCATGGTGCGCCGGTGCCATCATCTTCTGCTAACGTTACGCGGTGTTGATGAGAACGAGCTCGCGGCGGGCCGTCTTGGGTGCGCTCGCGTCGATGCTGTGGCCGTCGCGGCTCCTGACCCAATCCCCCGACGTCCGCATGCTCGGTGTCGAGGGCGAAGGCGCGCGCTACTGGTCCCGATGGCGCGGGCCGTCCGGCCAGGGCCTCGTCTCGGGCAGCGGCTATCCGGATGCCTGGTCCGCCACCCAGAACATTCTCTGGAAGACGCCGGTGCCGGGTCGCGGCAACTCATCGCCCGTGGTCTGGGGCGATCGGATCTTCTTGACGGCGGAATACGACGGCGGGCGGCGCCTCTCCGTGCTTGCCTTTCGGCGCAGCGACGGGGCGTGGCTCTGGGAGGTCTTTGCGCCGGCCGGGCGTACGGGGTCGGCGCATTTCAAGAACGGGCACGCCTCGGCGACGCCCATGACGGACGGGGAACGCGTGTACGTCTCGTTCGGGACCCGCGGATTGCTCGCCCTCGATCTGGACGGCAAGCTCCTCTGGACTCGGGATCTTGGCCCGATGGATGCCTACCACGGGACCGCAGGGTCGCCGTTGCTGTACAGGGATCGGATCATCCTCTATCAGGATTCCTCCGACGCCTTCGTTGGCGCATTCGATACGCGCACGGGAGCGCCGCTCTGGCGAACCCGGCGCGATGCGCGTGTCGGCTGGGGCACGCCAGTGGCGATCACGGCCGGCGATCATGACGAAATCATCGTGAACGGTCAGAGCCGCGTGGTCGCCTACGACCCGAACACGGGTCGCGAGCTGTGGAGCTGCGCCGGCAGCACCTACGAGGTGATTCCGACGCCGGTCGTGGGCAACGGGATGGTGTTTTGTGCCTCGGGCCGCGCGGGGCCGACGCTGGCGATTCGTCCCGGCGGCCGCGGCGACGTGTCCCGCAGCCATCTGGTCTGGACCAGCCCGCGCGGCTCGCCGTTTGTGCCCTCGCCGATCGTGTACGGCGAATACCTGTACATGGTGAACGACATGCAGAGCATCGCCACCTGCATCGAGGCGGCGACGGGCCGCACCATGTGGCAGGGGCGGCTGGGCGTCGCGCAGCGGGAAGGTTTTTCCGCGTCACCCGTCGCTTTCGACGGCAAGGTGTTCTTCACCAACGACGATGGCGAGACGTTTGTCCTGCGCGCCGGTCCGACCTTCGAGGTGCTGCACGTCAACCGCATCGGCGAGAGCACCCTGGCCTCCCCGGCGCTCGTGGACGGCCGCTGGTACATCCGCACGGACCGCAATCTCGTGGCGATTGGACGGTGAGATCTGAGGATCTGAGGATCTGAGGATCTAAGGATCTGAGGATCTGAGGTCTGGGACCTCAAGACCTCCGATGATTCGCCCGTGCGGTTGCGGCAGATGCGACGAAGATGGCCCGCAGCTCGCGACTTTCCTCGCACAACCACGCAAGTTCCGGCCCTGACGCCAGTTTGCCTTCTCGCAGGACGTCCAGCCAGTGTTCGGTTTCGTCGGCCTCTTCTGCAACGATGCCCATCTTGGCGATGAACTCCTGACGGGAGCGTGCGCGACCCGCAGCTCTGTAGTTGGCAGAAACGCTCGTGCCGGACCGCGCGAGTTGGCGCACGACAGCGTCGGTCGCCGGATCGCGAGGTAAGGTGCGAACGAATCTGAGAATCCGCACCGCAAAACGCTTGGCGCGGGCACGTAGTTCATCCGCCTGTGACGACATGCTGGCGCCGCTAGCACGACCGATGCCTGGAGATCATGAGAATCTGAGGATCTAAGGATCTAAGGATCTAAGGATTTGAGGATCTGGGGATTTAGGCATTTCAAAGTCTGCAACGTCACGCGACGAGACACTGGCAATTCTTGCGATCTATCAGATCCTCAAATCCTTAGATCCTTAGATCCTCACATCCTCACATCTCTTCAATCCCCCTTTGGTTTACGATAGGGCCTCATGCGCATGGGCCGGATTCTTCTGGCGCTCTCGATGGTGGTTGGCGTCGTGGCTGGCGTTCGGGCCGAGTCCAGGCCGATTGCCACCGATCGATCGACGGTGACCGTCTACGCGTACAAGTCCGGGCTGTTTTCCGCCTTCGCTCACGATCACGTGATCAGCGCACCAGTCGCCGCCGGGTCGGTGTCCGAAGAGGCACCGCTGGCCGTGGAGGTCTCCTTTCGCACGGCCAGCCTGACGGTGCTCGACCCCACCCTCGACGTCAAACGACGGCCCGAGGTGCAGACGCGGATGCTCGGCAAGGACGTGCTGGACGCGGCGGCCTATCCCGAGATCACGTTCGCCTCCACGACGGTCGCGGCGGCCGGTGCGAATCGATGGAAAGTGACCGGCCGACTCACGATTCACGGTCAGACGCGGACGGTCACATTTGACACCAACCGTCAGGATGGTCAGTACCACGGCAGCGTGCTCATCAAGCAGCGGGACTTCGGCATCGAGCCCATCAGCATCGGCGGCGGCACGGTGAAGGTCAAAGACGAGATCAAGATTCAATTCGACATCGCGCTGCGCTGACACGCGCGAGACCCGCTCAAGGAGATCCTCGAATGTCAGCGAAGCCAAAGCCCGGTCGAATCATCTGGGCCGTCGATCCGTTTCCCGAAGACAAGGCGCTGCAGCTCAAAACGCTCAAGGCCGTGGCGGCGTTCCGGGGCCGCGCCAAGCTCCCGATCGAACCGGTGGCGATCGTGAGTCCTGACGGGCTGAGAATTCCGCCGGGTGTGTTCCTGGCACCGGGCGTGCGCTATCAGCGGCAGGCGCAGAAGATCCTGTCCACGTGGGTGGCGGCCTCCAAGGTCGCCAATGTGTCGTCGCCGACCGTCTTGCTCGGGGATACGCGCTCGCTGAGGAGCTCGGTGAGCACGCTGCTGCGCTACGCGCGCCGGACGCGTGCGTCGATTGTCGCCGTCAGCACGCACGCGCGCACCCGGCTGGATCGCTTCGTGATGGGCAGCTTTGCCGAGACCTTGTTGCTGCACGCCGACCTCCCGCTGCTCATCGTCAATCCGAGTGTGGTCGACCTCCGCGGCGTACGCCGTCTGCTGTTTCCGACCGACTTCAGCGCGGGCTCGCGGGCGGCCTTCCAGGCGATTCTTCCGGCGGCGCAGCGCCGACGGGCCACGATCACAATCTTCACGCAGTGCGAGTACCTCGTGCCGGCGACCGTCGAGCAGATCCATTCGGTCCAGCTGTACCAGCAGTTCTTCGACCGCGATGTGGCAGACAGGCAGTTGAAGGGCCGTGCGTGGGCGGCGCTCGCCAGAAAGCGCGGTGTCGCCGCCAAAGTGGTGGTCGGGCAGACTCCAGGCTACGTGCCCGAGTCGATTCTGGCCGTGGCGAAACGGACGCGGGCCGACGTTATCGCCATGGCCTCGCATAGCGGCACGGTCGCAGCGACCGTGCTCGGCAGCGTGGCTCGCCAGGTGATTCGTCAGGCCAGGTGCCCGACCTGGGTCATCCACACCCGCTAGGTCGTCTCGTGATTGCCATTGTGAGAAACCCCTGAACACGGAGAGCACCAAACTGACACACGGCTCACGGCCAAATCCGTAACCGGATTGCAGGACTCGTAAGCCGCCGAGCAGGCTCTGTAAGTTACCGGCCCGACTTGAACAGATTTGGCTGGAACAGCGTTTGCGAACGTTCCTGGGCCATGCCAGGGGTCTTCGGAACCACTCTCCGCCGTGTGCGCCTGATCCGCGGCATCTCCCTCGAAGACGTCGCCCGCCGCACCAACGTGAGCGTCGATCTGTGGGAGGACATGGAGCGCAACGACTGCCGGCGCTGGCCGGCTGGCATCTACGCGCGCGGGTACATTCGCGAGTACGCGCAGATGGTCGGCCTTGATCCCGACGAGACGGTCGACGAATTCTGCCGCGAGTTTCCGCAGGGCGATCGACGGGCCGAGCCGCTCGTGCGCGGGCAGGCCACGCTCGTCGGCCACGAGCTGGACTGGCACGATGATCTGGCCCAGGCCGAAGGGGAGCGTCGCGCGACGGCGCCGACGATCTTCGATCGTTGGAGCGCTGTCCAGCGGCGGCACATGCGGGTGACCGCGGCCATCCTTGATCTTTCGGTCGTGGGGCTCGCCTCGGCGGTGCTGGCGGCGCTGATACCGGTTTCCGGCTGGTCCGTGCTCGCGGTCGTGGCGGTGCTCTATCATGCGATCAGCCTGGCCGTGCTCGGCTGTACGCCGGCGGCGTGGGTCATCGACACGCACGCGGCCGCCCATCCGCAGCTGCACCGCAAGGGTGACCTGCTGGGCTTCCGGCGGCTCGCGTCTGGACCTCCCAATCCCTAATCCCAAATCCCTAATCCCAATTCCAGTCCCAAGTCCCCATATAATCCCCCGTCACATGGCACCGTGGCGGGTCACCGGACAATCGATTGTCAGATCCATGGCGGCGGTGGCCGTGCTTGGTGCGGTCGCCGGCGTTCTGTGGCGCCGTTCGGCCGACGGCCCCTCGCTCCCCAGCCGGGAGGTCCTCCAGTTGCCGCAAGGGGCGGCATTTGCCGGGGATCCAGCGAGATTTGCCGTCTCGCCCGACGGCGCCGAAATCGCGATGACGTTGCGCTCGGCGGATCGCGTCCAGATCTGGATGTGGAATCTGGCGAGACGTGATGCACGGCCGCTCGCAGGCACAGAGGGCGCGACATCGATGCCCGCCTGGTCGCCAGACGGTCAGCACGTCGCGTTCGTGTCTGAGGGGAAACTTCGGCGCGTACCCGTGGGCGGTGGTCCGGTGGTCACGATCTGCGATCTGGACGCCAACGCGTGGTTCGATTGGGGCGTCGACGGCAGCCTTCTGCTCGCACCCGGCGGAGGCTGGCCGATTCGTCGCGTCGACGCCGCCGCAGGCGCCACGGCTCAGTCGATCACGCGCGCCCTGTACGGCGAACAGCACGAGGCCCCCGTGTTCGTGCCAGGTGCGAGGCTCTTCCTGTTTTTCGTGCGGTCGGCCACCGCCGTACGCCACGGGCTGTGGCTGTCGACGCTCGACGGCGGCAATGCGATCAAGCTCCTGCCGCAGGCAATGACGGGCTCGCCCGCCGGCACCTTCATCGTCTACTCATCCGACGAGCAGGTACTCGCGCAGCGGTTCGACGTCACGACGGCCGCGATTATCGGGAAGCCCGGCACGTTGGCCGACCACGTGCGCATGGACGCGGCGTCTCGCCGCCTGGCGTACTCGGCGTCGTCTGGCGGTCAGGTGGTCGCGTTCCAGGACGCCGCCGACGGCGCACTCCGCGTCCTGAGCAACTGGTCGTCACTCGTGCCGGAACGATAGGGAAAGAGAAGTCTTGATCGTACCTATTCTTTGTTGAAGATCTGCACGCTGCTCGTGTCGTTGGCCAGGATCATCTGCGTGATCGTCAGGACTTTTCCATCCGGCGACACTTTGTAGGTCGCCATCTCGGTCACCATGCCCTGATACTTCCCGGTCCGTTCGACGGTGGTGGCGTCAATCTGCTTGAACGCGATGGTGTTGACCGCCATGGCGGGATCCGCCGGATAGTCCTTCCCGTCGAGCTGGAACGTGTACTGGATCGTACCGGAGATCGCGTTCACAACGGAGCGCGTTGTATGTTTGAAGCCCGTCGGGACCTTTTCGAATGTGTGCGTACGCGAGTCCGGCACCGCAGCAGGGAAGGTCGACTTGGCGCGATCGAGCCGCCATGTGCCAATAAACGGATCAAGCGGGCTCGCCGCGGCGGCGCCGCGC
>JBAUGX010000255.1:0-36275 GCA_049679965.1 Vicinamibacterales bacterium | reverse complement strand
GCCGACGGGGCGGCGGGAGCGGGCGCGATCAAGGTCTCGCCGTAGCGGCGAATCAGGAGAAAGACGGCGATGCCGCCTACGACCGTGGCGCCGTAGGCGGCGACGAATGTGGGTTTGAGAGGTGTTCGGCTGGCTAGTTCAGCGTCCACAAGGCCAGCGTCGACACGTCCTTCACGAAGATGCGATTGCCGGAAAGCGCCGGCTGCGTCCAGGTTTCGGCCTCGGCGACCTTGTATTTCTTGAGGGTCTCGAACGCCGCGGGGCCGCTCCTGAACACCACGAGGTTGCCGTCGTCCTGCAGGCTCATGACGACGTTGCCGGCGCGCACGATGGCCGCCTGTGCGGCCTGGCGAGGATCGGAAGTCCAGAGCGTCTTGCCGGTCTTGGCATCGAGGCTGAAGTACTGGCCCATGTTGCGGCTCGTCAGACCAAACACCGCATCGCCGACCACGAGCGCGTTGCTCAAGCGCAGCGGCGCGTCGGCACTCTCCCAAGCGTTGGTCGTCGTCCACTGGTTGTTGGTCCTGGCCACGGTGAACGCGTGCGTGGCGCCTCCGGCGCCTCCGATGACGAGCGTCTGACCGTAGAGGAGCGGCGTCATCGAGTTGGTGAAGTTCCCGCTCACGAACGGCCGCTCCCACAGGAGCGTCCCGGTGGCGGCATCCACGCCGACGACCTTGCCCTGGGTGATCGACACGATCTGGTGCACGCCGCCGAGGTCGGCGACGATCGGCGAGCCGTACCCAGGCCCGTCGCCGGCCCACTGCCATCTCACATCACCCGTGTTGGCGTCGAACGCGGTGAGGGCGCCCTGGTTGTGCCCGCCAAGATGGAAGATGACCAGTCCGCGGTCGACGATGGGAGAGACCGCGTAGTTGGTGAACATCGGCACGACCGCGGCGCCGGGTTTCTGCCAGAGCTGCCGGCCGGTGGCCGCGTCGAAGGCGGTGACGATGCCGCCGGTGCCAATCGAGTAGAGGCGGCCGTTGGCAAAGGCCGGTGTCGCCTTCGGGCCATCGCCGTGGCGCGCGGCCGCCTGGTGCATGGTGACCGGCGCCGCGTACTTCGTTTGCCAGACCGTCATGCCGTTCGCGGCGTCGAGCGCGCTCATCACCTCGTCGGTGCCCTGGCGCGAGAACATGTAGACGCGGTTGCCGACGACGAGCGGCGTCGCGTAGCCCAGGCCGACGGTCACCTTCCAACGCTGCGTCAGCTGCTCTGGCCAGGCGGCCGGGACGGTCAGCGCGCCGGCGGCGTCGCGGTTCGGCCCGCGCCACTGCGGCCAGTCGGCCGACGGCTGCTGCCCGTCGATATCAACCGTGAGTCCTGCCAGGACGATGGCGCCAAGCAGGGCGAGGTATCTAGCCTTCATCGAACGTCTCCTGTCACTGTTCGCGGAGCCCGGCCCCGCGCGGATTGCGTGGTCACCAGATTACTCAATTACCAAGCGGTCCAATGTGAAAAAGTCTCCGACGAAGACAGCCGCCTTCATTGCGATCCGAGGCCCATCACGACGCTCCAGACCTGTTCGGCTCTCTGCAGCACGGCCGGCACATCCTCGCGGCGGAGGAACCGCTGGCGGACGAGATCGTCGGCCGCCCGTTGGACCTTGGCCAGGTAGTCCGCCGGCCCGTTGTAGCGCTCGGCAATGGACAAACGCTCGTCGCGGGAGGCTGTGCGATCTTCCTTCGTGCGTGGAAACGGCTCGAATCCTCCGACCAGCCCACTCAAGTACCTCAAGTCCCTGTACTCCGGGATCGTGAGGTTCCAGCCGGTGTAGGTGCCCAGGGGCACGGCCACCTCCGGAAGGCGAATGCCGGAGACGTCGTTGCCGTCAGCGTTCACTTGAGGCACGAGCAACTGATAGGGGGTGCCGATCCGGGGAGGCTCATTGGAGATGACCCGTACGGTGTCGAACGTCGCGCCGAAGTCCATCCGCCAGACCGGCGGAATGTACGCCGCGAGCGAGAACCTGGGGATGGCGGGAAAGCGGACATCCCTGAGCGTGACGAGTTCGCCTTTTGAAATCGACGGATATTGGGACGGCGGCGGTTCGCTCTCGTTGCGCGTCCAGGCGTCGAGATCCAGAAGCAGGGCGCGGGTCACCCAGCGCGCCTGGGCGAAGTTCATGAAGTGCTGGAAGGTTTCGACGATCGTCCGCCGGGTCAGCGGGAGCGGGCCTGGCGCATCGGCTGTCCCCGCCAGAAAGTACAGGCGCGAGGTTGGAGCCAGCGGGACATCCGCCCGGCCCTCCTCGCCCGTATGGGTGAGAGACCCGGCGCGCGACCAGTAGTCGTTCGATGTGAAGGTATAGAAGATCTTCGGCGTTACGCGGGCGGCCTGCGCTCTGGCGAGCAGGCCAGCGTCGGTGAAGGGCGGCAGGTCCACCGGGCGCAGCACCGAGAGCACGGAGTTGCCGGACTGCTCGGGCATGGCGAAGCGATGGTTGAAGCTGCCGCCGCCGGCGCCCGCCGACGAGATCATCAAGCCGTCGAACACGGCCCGGCCGCGCTCGTCGACGTTGAAGCCGTCCCTGACGAACTCGCGGAGAAACCGCGCGCTCTGGGAATAGCCGTAGCCGATGATGCGCTGGAGCGCCGCGGGATTCTCGCGGAGGGCAGCACCCGCCGCGCCGTTCCGGAGGTACGATCCGAAGTCTCGAACCGCCGCCAGTCCGAGGCCGGCCACCGGGGATTCCTTCGCCTGGTAGAGCACCTCGTAGATACCGACACCGGAGCCCGATCCCAAGTACAGCGAGCATCCATCGTCGGCGAACTGCCACGCCGTTCGTGGAAACGGCTTGGGCGTGTCGTCCATGCGCGCGCGATACGTGAGCGTCGCATCCGGTCGAGCGGGACCATACGCGCAATACTGGAGCGAAAAGAAGATGCTCGCCTGCGAGCGATCGACTTCGATATAGCTCTCGCGCACGAGGCCTTCGACCGGCACGACGGGCGCCTCGAAGGTGAGCCCCTGGTAGGCAGGCGTGTTGAACTGCCAGCCCAGAAAGGCCACGGTGAAGCCCTGCTGCAGGAGGAACTCGTCACCGAGATTCCAGGACGCCGGTGCCATGTCGCGCTGCACGGCGCCGCTCATGATGACGAGCGACTGATCGCGGCCGCGGTTGACCACTTCGAGGAAGACCGTGCCCCGTGCCCGGTCCGCCTTCGGCCGGAAGAACAGGACGTCGGATGAGAACTCGACCTTTCCTTCGGCGTTTTTCGGCGCCAGGATCAGATCGGCGATCCCCCGGTTGGCGGGAAGATCCGGGTCGACGGCAAAACGGACGCGGCCGATCACCCGTTCGTACGTGCCGAAGTCGTCCCGACGCTGCACGTCGATCCGGACGACTTCGGCCGACGCGACCTGAGCGACGAGCAGGAGGATCCCGCAGATTGTCAGCGGCCGCTGCATGATTGCTCCAGTGCCTTGCCGGGCAATTCTATGGGCCCTCGGCGATCGCAATCTGCCGGCTGATTTGGTAGCGGACGGCTTCGCCGCACGTCGTGAGCGCCTCGTCTGTGCACTCGCGCTCGAAGACGTCCACCTGATTCTCCATACGAGCAGAATAGATCTTGCCGTTGGTCAGACTCATCCGCATCGTGACCTCACGCGTTTCCTTGCCGACCGATGCGACGAGCTGCCGCGGCCCGACCCTGACCACCTGGATCCAGTTGTTCGGCAGGTCGGTGACGCGTGTCTGCATCCACTCCGCAGGAATTCTGATCGGCGGCCGTGCCGGAGGCGCGTGGAGCAAGGTCAGCGTCGCGGTGCCTTCGTTCAAGTTGACGTCGTCGAGCGTGATCTCGATCTCGCTGGCGTCTTCACCAAGAATGACGCGAGTCCCGTCGGCCCACGAGGTCGTTTCGCCGCGATTGAACACGATGGCGCGATTTCCGGCAAACCGGAGCGTGGGCTGTTGCATGGCCACCCACGCGTCCGCATAGAACGAGAGAAGATCGACGGTGGGGGCGATGAGACGAGGCGCGACCTTCGACAGGTCAGGCATGGCGGGCCTGCGATCTGCCGACAACGACAGGATGGGCCTGGCCTGTGCATCGGTCGGGGAAATCTGGATGGGTATGCCGTTCCACACGAGGTCAGGCCATTCGAACTCCTCGAAGAGACGCTCCATCTGATCCCGTTTCACGATGCTCCGAGCCGTGGCCGCATAGCTCGACGTTCCGGTTCGATCCTTGGTGGTGGCCGTGATTCTGTACGAGACGCGTTCGCCCAACTCGTACCACCTGGTCAACAAATTCTGGGTTGTCACTTGCTCGCGATGCAGAGCAGACAACAGTGGCGAGGGCACAATCAGGATGAAGGTCAGCAGGCTGCACCAGGCAGTGATCACCTGCATCGTGTGAGGCTTCATGGATGTGTTACCACTTCCTTGATGGGTGGATGTTAGCACGCGTGCACGTGGTACGACCCGTGGCCAAGAAGTCGGCGATGGGTTGTGGGACGTATACTTCGGACGGCTCACGCTCGGACGGATGGACGAACGGATCCTGCGAATCGAAGATCACAAGGGGCGAACCGTCCGGAAACCCGTGTCACCTATGTCCCCGGACTGATCTGTTACCTATCTTGCCGACCGCTCAGCCTGGTTTTGGAACCGTACTCCTGTAACCAAGCAACGATGCCCTCGAGGTCTTTCCCGTCCGAAGTCGGCTCCGTGAGAATGAAGGTTCGTGCAGACGGCGTAGAGTGAGAGGTCGTGACGAGGATACCTTTGGCCACACGCGTCCCGGAATGCGTAATCGTTCCGAGCAGGGCACGAGCAACGTCTGGACCGACCGGCCTGTGTGGTGCGTACTTCTTGCATTCAAAGGCGCACCAGCGGACCTGTGAAACAACGACGAAGGCTCCGGCGCCGATGAGCCTTTCAAGTACCTCATAGGCGCGAGATGAGATAGGCGAGGAGAATCAGCACACCGACCGCGGCCATGACGATGCCTCTGACCTTGAGCAATGATTCTTGAGTCCAGCGCACGACCCTACCTCGCTTTCTTCCTTTTCGCCTTTTCCGGTTCGGCCCGTCGCGTTCGTTTCTCGACGTCCATTGACTCGGTTCATGGATCCGGCTGTCAACGAACGCGCGAAATGAGCCGCGCGCCGCGGCGACATGATCGCACAGACTAGAAGAAGCGTCGGCTCCATTTCGATGTTCGGCGGCACTTTGAATTTGCGCCTAGTCTTCTTCTTCGAACTGTCGGTTAGCTTCGGCTGACTGTAGTGTCGGAAGTGGGTCGCCGGGAAACGATCAGCCACGTAGCAATAACCGCGGCCACGAGCAACGAAGCCCAGCCAATTGCGTCTGCCAGTCTGCCGCCAAATTGTGTAGAGGGCCAGAGGAGCGGCAGCGTCAGGTCGAGGGCAAGCCAGAAACCAGTCGACAGGATCGCCGCAACTCCGATGACTCGCCTAGCGCGACGCCAAACCGCGGTAGCTGGAACGCGGAACGCCAGAATGCGGTTCGGGAGGATCCCTATCGCCAGCAAAATACCCCAAACAAGCAAGATCAGTGGGGTGGGTGTCACAGCAGTTCCCTAGCCCAAGTATATCGATTCACCAGAGCCGGTTTGGAACATTGACCCGCTAACCATCCGGGTGTCTTCGGTCGTGTTTCGTGATCCGCGGTTTGTATTCTTCGAGCAGTCCGCCGAACTAGTCTTTAAGTAGACCGCCAACACGTTCTCGCAGCCAACCACCATCCGGCGACGAGATCCGCCTGTCGCCAAGTCGCTGATGGCCCAAATCCTAGCACGCCGATCTCGCGGGCCGTCGCCCGGGGTTGGCTGCAGGCAGCTGGGTTACGTGCGCGCGTTCGCAGCTAATCACGGGCTCCAAGAGGGGAGGACGGACTTCGTCTCCTCTCGCTTCAGAGGGTTGCCAACGAACCAAATGGACTCCCGGCCGGGTTGGCTGCAGTCGCTCGCAGCTAGCGCATCCCGCGCGCACGCCCAGTGCCGCTTGGCCGGACTCAGTACCGTCCGCCCACGCCGCTTCATGTGTGTGCCCAGAGATCATCGTCACGACCATGCCTCAATCCGACGGTTTCTCTACCGCACGAGCGTCGCTACCCGAGCCTCGGCGGCTCAGTCATGGCAAGGCAGGCGCCAAGCCAAGGCCACCAGACGGGTCACAGGCTAGAATAGTCGCCAGTCGCCAGTCGCCAGTCGCCAGCAATCTGAAATCTGAAATCTGAAATCATCAATTCATGACCGACTTCCGTCCCCAGCAGCTCGACAAGAAATGGCAGCAGCACTGGGCCGACTCGCGGGCCTTCGAGGTGGACGCCGACCAGAGCCGGCCGAAGTTCTACTGCCTCGAGATGTTCGCCTACCCGTCCGGGCACGCGCACGTGGGCCACGTCCGCAACTACATCATCGGCGACGTGATGGCCCGCACCAAGCGGCTGCGCGGCTATAACGTCCTCCATCCGTTCGGCTGGGACGCCTTCGGCCTGCCGGCCGAGAACGCGGCCATCAAGACGGGCACAAGTCCGGAGAAGTCGACCTTCGACAACATCGCCCATATGAAGGGGCAGCTCCAGCGCCTGGGCATCAGCTACGCCTGGGAGCGGGAGATTGCGACCTGTCTGCCGGAGTACTACAAGTTCAACCAGTGGATCTTCCTGAAGATGTTCGAGCGCGGCCTGGCCTATCGCAAGCGCTCGACGGTCAACTGGTGCTCGAGCTGCAACACGGTCCTGGCCAACGAACAGGTCGTCGACGGCGCCTGCTGGCGCTGCGGCACCATCGTCGTGCCCCGCGATCTCGAGCAGTGGTTCTTCAAGATCACGGAATACGCCGACGAACTGCTCAAGGATCTCGATACGCTGACCGAATGGCCCGAGAAGGTCGTCGTGATGCAGCGCAACTGGATAGGACGCTCGGAAGGCGCGCGCCTCAAGTTCCAAATCGCCGGCGCGGTCCCGGGGCCAAGGGCCCCGGGATTGAACGATGATGCCATCGATGTCTTCACTACCCGTATCGACACGATCTACGGCGCGACCTTCGTCCTGCTCGCACCCGAGCATCCGCTGGTCGACCGGTTCGCTGCCGAAAGCCCGGATCCGAAGGCGTTCCGCGAGCGGGTGGGGAAGTTCCGCGCGCTCGACCGCGAGGCACGCCGGAGCGGCGCCATCGACAAAGATGGCTTCGACACGGGCCGCACGGCGGTCAACCCGTTTACGGGCAAGGAAGTCCCGATCTGGGTCGCCAACTTCGTGCTGGCGGAGTACGGGACGGGCGCCATCATGGCCGTCCCCGCCCACGACCAGCGCGACTTCGAGTTCGCCCGCAAGTACCGCCTCCCGGTTCGCATCGTCGTGCGGTCGGAGAGCACACCGGCGACCGCTGACGCAATGACGGAGGCGTCGGTCGCGTACGGCCGCCTGGTCGATTCGGGCGATTACACAGGGCAGGAAGCGCCCGCGGTACTAGGCAGGATGACCGCGGACGCCGAGACGCGCAGCGTCGGCAAGGGCGAGATTCAGTATCGGCTGAAGGATTGGGGCATCTCGCGCCAGCGCTACTGGGGCACGCCGATCCCCATCATCCACTGCCCGAAAGACGGCGTGGTGCCGGTGCCGTACGACGACCTGCCGGTCGCACTCCCGAAAGTCGCGGCCTTCACGGGACGAGGGGATTCGCCGCTCGCGCAGGTGCCCGAGTTCGTCAACGTCAAGTGCCCAGAGTGCGGCGGCCCTGCCAGGCGCGAGACCGACACGATGGACACCTTCGTCGATTCGTCGTGGTACTTCCTACGGTTCTGCGACCCCAAGAACGCCGACCTGCCATTCGATCCCGACATCGCCTCCTACTGGATGCCGGTCGACTTCTACAGCGGCGGCGTCGAGCACGCGATTCTGCATTTGCTGTATTCGCGATTCTTCACACGCGTGCTGCGAGACGTCAGGCTGCTCGACTTCAGCGAGCCGTTCAAGCGCCTCCTCACGCAGGGGATGGTGCTCAAGGACGGCGCCGTGATGTCGAAATCCAAGGGCAACGTCGTCGATCCGGACGACATGCTGGCGAAATACGGCGCCGACTCGCTGCGGCTGTACGTGATGTTCGTCGCGCCGCCTGAAAAAGAAGTCGAGTGGAGCGACTCGGGCCTCGAAGGCAGCTTCCGCTTCCTCGTCCGCCTCTGGCGCATTGTGGACCACTGGGTGGCTGTCGTCGGTAGTGACCAGCCACCAGCCACCAGCCACCAGCCACCCGAGTGGACCGACGCGGAGCGTGGGCTGAGGCGAAAGACGCACGATACGATTCGGCGCATCACCGCGGACATCGAAGAGCGGATGCACCTCAACACCGCCGTGTCGTCGTTGATGGAGCTCGTCAACGAGCTGTACGCCTTCAGCGAAACGACGTCGCGCGGCGCCCCTGGACGGGGCGAGGCACCGGCCGGGCTGGAGCGCCCGCAGACGGTGGCAGCCCTCCGCGAGGCGGTCGACGCGCTGGTCGTCATGGTGTCGCCCTTCGCCCCGCACATGGCCGAGGAGTTGTGGCAAATGCTCGGCCACGCCGACGGCCTGGCGCGGGCCACCTGGCCGTCCTTCGATGCGGAGGTGGCCAAGGCCGACGAAGTGGTCGTGCCGGTGCAGATTAACGGCAAGGTCCGCACGCGGCTGACGGTCAGAGCCGGTATCTCGGACGACGAGCTGCGCGAGCTGGTGCTGGCCGACGAGGTGGTGAAGACTCACGCGGCGGGGAAGACCATCCGCAAGGTCGTGATGGCGAAGGGACCGTTGGTGTCGGTGGTGGTGGGATGAAGAAGGTGGCTGGTGGCTGGTGGCTGGTGGCTGGCGTGGCTGGCGTGGCCGCCGTGGCTGGCGCAGCGCTCAGCGGATGCGGCTATGGCCTGGCGGGCCGCACCTCATTCTTGCCGGCCAGCGTGCGCACGATTGGCATCCCGACCTTCACCAACCACTCGACCATCTTCAATCTCGAGTCGCTGCTGACAGAAAAAGTGCGCGGCGAGTTCATCGGGCGCGGCCGCTATCAGATCCTGCCCCAGGCGACCGGCGTGGACGCGGTGCTCGTCGGCGACATCGCGTCGGTGTCGGTCACGCCAACGAGCTTCAACGCCCAGCAGCTGGCCTCGCGCTACAGCATCACCATGCTGGCGAACATCCAGCTGCGCGATCTGCGCGACAACAAAGTGCTCTGGGAAAACCCGAGCCTCGTCTTCCGCGAGGACTACGACGCGACGAGCGGCAGAAACGCCGCCGATCCGGCGGCATTCTTCGGTCAGGAAGCCAATGCCCTCGACCGCGTCGGCACCGACTTCGCCCGCGCCATCGTCTCGGCCATCCTCGAGGCATTCTGAGTTGAACGCGACTCCAGCCGCCGTTCGTAAGCAGATCAAGTCAGGCAGCGTGGACTCCCTCTATCTCCTGCTGGGCGAAGACGACGTCGAGAAGTCGGCGCTGGCGGCCGAGTTCGCCGACCTGGTGGACGAAGGGCTGCGTGCCTTCAACGTCGAGCGCATTTCGGGCGGTGAGATGACGACGGGCGAAAGGCTGGCCGATGGTGTGGCGGCTCTCGTCGCGGCGGCGCGGACGCTGCCGATGATGGTGCCCCG
The DNA here is from genome assembly GCA_049679965.1 of Vicinamibacterales bacterium. Classification (GTDB taxonomy): domain Bacteria; phylum Acidobacteriota; class Vicinamibacteria; order Vicinamibacterales; family CAVVIG01; genus 2-12-FULL-65-11. The sequence continues at coordinate 26,678 of JBAUGX010000255.1, read as the reverse complement.
TCGTGTGGTGACGGTCACCCAGGCCGAATCGATACTGGCCCCCAAGCGCGAAAGCGAGGCGGCCACCCGCGCGCTCGACGATCTCGAGGCGCTGCTCAAGGCGCCCGAGCCATTGACGACGATCGTGTTCGTGGCCGGCGCGGTGGACAAGCGCGGCCGGATGTACAAGCTGTTGGCGAAGCGCGCGACGGTGGTCGAGTGCGGCGCGATTGAAGATCAGGCGGACGCTGAACGGTGGATTCAGACGCGCGTGAGGGCAGCCGGCTCCGAGATCGATCCCGCGGCCGCCAGGCGGCTGGCCGAGCACGTGGGCGCCGACATCAGGCGCCTGCGTGGCGACGTCGATCGACTGCTCTTGTATGCGATGGGGCAGCCGCGCATCAGCGTGGACGATGTCCGCGAGATTCTGGGTCCTGAGGCCCTCAAGGACGACTGGGCGATGACCGGCGCCATCGAGGCCGCCGATGGTGGGGAGGCGGTGCGGCAACTGGCGCTGATGCTCGACACCGGCGCGCCGCCTGAAAAGATTCTCGGACAGCTGGGCTGGCTCGTGCGGACGAAGTTCCCGACCGTCGCGCCGGCCCGTCTGCCGGCGGCCGTCGCCGCGCTCTTCCGCACCGATCTCGACCTCAAGCGGTCGGCCGGCGAGCCGCGCATCCTGCTCGAGCGGTTGGTCGTGGAGTTGTGCTTGCGGCCGCTAGGAGCCGGCCAGGCGGGTCGCTAGGCGAGACTTGTATCTTCCGGCGGCATTCCTGTGGATGACGCCCTTGGCGGCCATCCGGTCGATGAGCGACACGGTCTGCCTGAGGGCGCTCTTGGCCGAAGCCAGATCCTTGCCGTCGATGGCCGTCCGGATGTCCTTGAGGGCCGAGCGCAGGCGCGCGCGGAACTGGCGGTTGCTCGTGCGGTTCTTCAGGCTTTGTTTGTGCGCCTTGAGCGCGGATGCGTGCGATGCCACGTGATCAGCTACCTCCGGGAAACGTTTATCCTAGCACACACGTGGAGGCTGGCGGTTGCTGGAGCGCCTGCGGCCATGCCGAAGGCGCAGCCATGCGACGCTGCGCCGAGGCATCGTCGTAAGTTCGCGGCGGGGGTGGGGCCCCGCCGCCATTGAAAAATGACTACCGAACGGTAATGACTTCGAAGGTGCCGCTGGCAGGCCTCTGGTCGGTGTAGCGCACGATGGGCAGGCCGTCGACGATTTCGGTGATCTTGAAGATGCGCGTGACTTCGGCCGCGCCCGACATCTGGCTGATCAGGGCGACATACCGCCGTGTTTCGCGGTACGGGGGGATGGAGTAGCCGTGGCTGTCCACCGCTTTCGGCCCGGCGTTGTAAGCGGCGAGGGCCAGCGTTTCGTTGTTCTGGTAGCGATCGAGCAACCGCTTGAGGTACGCAACGCCGGCGCGGATGTTGTCGGCCGGGTTGAACGGGTTCTTGACGCCGAACTCCCGGATGATGGCCGGCATCAGCTGCATCAGCCCCAGGGCGCCCTTGGGCGATCGCGCCAGGGGATTGAACGCCGATTCCACCTGCACCACGGCGCGCACCAGATCGGCGCGGACGCCGTTCAGCCTCGCATGCTCGACGACCACATCGTCGTACGCCCTGCTGCGGTCGACCGCCACTGGGCGAGTGACGCGCACGGAAGTGGATTCAGGCACCGGGTACGAGGGCATCACGACCGCTCCCTCCCGGGCACGATCGGACACGACCAGGTTGCCGGCCTCGTCTCGCCAGGAATAGATCTGGGCCGACGCAGGCATGGACACCAGCCAAAGACAGATGGTTGCGCCGAGCGTTTTGAGCATCGGATTCAAAAGTCTACACCACCTGATTTGTATCAGTTTGAAACCGCCCCGCCCGTCAACAGATCGCATAACATCTCATAGACGAAATCTTGTATGCGAATTACGATTTCGACACTCCTCCCGGCGCTTCGCGAAATTGGCCGGGACTTTTACACCCGCGGATGGGTGCTCGGAACGAGTGGCAACTTCAGTGCCGTACTGTCGCGTGACCCCCTGCGGCTGGCGATCACGGCGAGCGGCGTGTCCAAGGGCGCCATCGGGCCTGGCGATCTGCTGACGATTGGTCCCGATGGCGGGACGGTGGCGCACACGAAACGCAAGTCCGCCCGCCGGCCGTCGGCCGAGGCGCACCTGCACGTGACCATCGCCCGCATGCGAGGCGCCTCGGCGATTCTGCATACCCATTCGGTCTGGAGCACGATGCTCTCGGAACTGCATGCGTCGCGTCGCGGCCTGGCATTGAGCGGCCTGGAAATGCTGAAGGGGCTCGAAGGTGTGGCGACGCACCAGCATTCCGAATGGCTGCCGATTCTCGAGAACGACCAGGACATGCCGCGCCTGGCCCGCCGCCTGGAGGCCACCTTGAACGAATTTCCGGCCGCGCACGGCTTTCTGTTGCGCGGGCACGGGTTGTACACTTGGGGCGCCGACCTGGCGCAGGCGAGGCGCCACGTGGAAATTTTCGAGTTCCTCCTCGAAACCATCGGGAGAATGCAGAAGTAGGCCGGACCTTGTGAGTTCGGCGTAAGAGGCACTTATGGCATGCGTCAAGATTCCAGAGCAGAAGCGGACACTCATCGACCTTCCAGACATCGAGAAGTTCCTCGCGCCCTTCGGCATCACGTACGAGCAATGGCGCTCGAAGCGGGACGTGCCGGCCGGCGCTCCGGCCGACGTCGTCCTGAGCGCGTACGCCGACAAGATTGAGGAGCTCAAGCGGCGCGGCGGGTACGTGACGGCCGACGTCATCGACGTGACGGCCTCGACGCCGAACCTGGACGCGATGCTCGCCAAGTTCAGCCGCGAGCACTGGCACGACGAAGACGAAGTCCGCTTCATCGTCGAGGGCCGAGGGCTGTTTCATGTCAGCCCGCCGGGTGGGCCGGTGTTCGCGATTGAGGTCGAGGCCGGCGATCTCATCAGCGTCCCGCGCGGCACGCTCCACTGGTTCGACCTGTGCGCGGATCGCCGCATTCGCGCCATTCGTCTGTTCCAGGATGCCTCCGGTTGGACGCCGCACTACACCGACAGCGGCATCGACGCCAACTTCCAGCCCGTGTGCTTCGGGGAGGCGTACGTCCCGCGGGGGGCAACCCGGCCCGCGTGACCGTCAGCCTCTCGGCGGCCCACACGCGCGCCATCGTCCTGGACATCGAAGGGACGACGACACCCATCGACTTCGTGTATCAGGTGCTGTTTCCGTTTGCGCGCGCGCACGTCGCCAGCTTCCTGCAGCGCGAGTGGAACTCGGCTGCGTGCCGGGAAACCGTGGCCTTGCTCATGGCCGAACAGGCGATTGACACCGAGTTCCTGCGCGCAGGTGTATTCGAGGCGCAGAACATGCGTCGCGATGGCGTACGTGGGGTCCGGCTTCAGCCGGACCTGGCACGGGACCTGACACCTGCTTCCGTCGTTGACTATGTGTACTGGCTGATGGATCGCGACCGAAAGTCGCGCGGCCTGAAGGCCCTGCAGGGGCTCGTCTGGCAGGACGGATATCGAAGCGGTGAACTGCACGGCCAGGTCTATCCCGACGTGCCCCCTGCACTCGCGCGCTGGCAGTCGCGCGGCCTGGGCACCTACATCTATTCGTCGGGGAGCGTCCTCGCCCAGCAACTGATCTTTGGCTCGACCGGTGCCGGCGACTTGACGAAGTACCTGCGCGGGTATTTCGACACGGAGATCGGTCCTAAGACCTCTGCGGATAGCTACCGTCGCATCGCCGAAGGAGTTGGCGTCCCGCCTTCTGAGATGCTGTTCGTGTCGGACGTTCCAGCGGAGTTGGACGCGGCCCGTGCCGCTGACATGCGGACAGCGCTGTGCGTGCGATCGGACGCCGAGGTGCCCGCCATCGCGCACCCGGTGATTCGCACCTTCGACGACATCATCGACTAGCCCTTCAGCATCGCTTCGAGAACCGCGCGGCTTTTCTCGAGCATCTCGTCGATCTTGTCGGGCTGCTTGCCGCCGGCTTCGGCGAAATCCGGCCGCCCGCCACCGCCGCCGCCCACGATGGGCGCGATCTCTTTGACGATCTGACCGGCCTTGATGCGACTGGTCAGATCAGACGTGACGGCGACGACAATCTGCACCTTGCCGTCACTCTCTGACGCCAGGACGATGACGCCGCTCTTGATCTTGTCCTTGAGCGAATCGGCCAGGCCCCGCAGCGCGTTCTTGTCCAAATCGGCCACCTTGCGCCGTGCGAGCTTGACGCCGGCCACTTCGACCGTGTCGTCGGCGCCGCTGCTCGCCCCGCCGCCCATGGCGAGTTTCGTCTTGAGCTGCGTGGCCTCCCGCGCAAGCCTCTTGGTGTCGGCCTGCAGCCGCTCGATCGCCTCGAGCGCCTGGTCGGCACCGACCTGAAGGGCATCGACAATCCGGTCGAGCGCGGCGCGCTGCTGTTGGGCCCGCTCGACCGCGCCGGCCCCGGTGACCGCTTCGATCCGGCGGACGCCGGCCGCCACGCCACTTTCTGCCACGATCGCAAAAAACCCGATGTCGCCGGTCGCCCGGACGTGTGTGCCCCCGCACAGCTCGACGCTAACGCCAGGGACGCTCACTACGCGGACCGTGTCGCCGTACTTTTCGCCGAAGAGCGCCATCGCGCCGGCTGCAATCGCCTCCTGCGTCGGTTTAACCTCGGTCGTGACTGTCGTGTTCCGGCAGATTTGCTCGTTCACGATGCGCTCGATCCGGTCCAATTCGTCGCGCGTCACGGCCTGCATGTGGACAAAGTCAAAGCGCAGGCGCTCGGGCGTGACGAGCGACCCGGCCTGCTTGACGTGCGTACCGAGGATCCGGCGAAGCGCCGCGTGGAGCAGGTGCGTCGCCGTATGGTTTCGTCGCGTCGCGTCGCGAGCCTCGGCGTCGACCTCGGCCGTAACGAGGTCTCGGACGCGCAGCGTGCCGGCCGACACCCGCACGCGATGCGCGCGGGGAAGTCCTGGACCAATGCGAGCCAGCCCCTCGACCGCCGCAGCGGCGCCGCTCGCGTCGTTGAAAATGCGGCCCGAATCCGATACCTGGCCGCCGGCTTCAACGTAGAAGGGTGTCCGGAAGAGGGCCACGAATCCTGTCGCGCCCGGGCCGAGTGCGGCGACCGGCTGCTGGCCCTCGTCGAAGAGGGCGACGATTGGCACGCCGGTCACATGCGTGCTCGTGTAGCCCTCGAACTGGTCGCCGGCCTGCTTGAGCTCGTCCGCGGCGTCAGGCAGGATCGCGAACGGCTCGGCCTTCTTGCCGCCGCCGAACGCGCTCTTCGCGCGCGCCTGGTCGCGCTGGCCTTCCATGGCCTTCTCATACCCGGCCCGGTCAATCGTCACACCGCTCGTGGCCGCCGTGTCCTCGATGAAGTCGTAGGGCAGGCCGAAGGTGTCGTAGAGGCGGAACGCCACCTCGCCCGGCAGCACATGACTCGGCGCTTCCAGGGCTTGCGCGATCTCGGCCTCGAGCCGCGGAAGGCCGCCGACCAGCACGGCATCGAATCGTTTCTCCTCGGCGAGAATCGTCCGCTCGATCATGTCGCGGTTCGCACGCAGTTCCGGGTAGGCGTCGCCCATTTCCCGTGCGATGACGCCGACGAGCGTGCCCAGGAACGGCTCGTTCATCCGGAGATGCTTCCCGTGCCGCATGGCTCGACGCATGATCTTGCGCAGGACGTAGCCGCGGAATTCATTCGACGGCATGACGCCATCGGCAATGAGAAACGTCATCGCGCGGGCGTGGTCGGCGACCACGCGCATCGAGACGTCAAACGGTGTGTTGGTCGCCGCATACGTGTTGACGGCCATGTCGCCAATCGCGGTCAGCAGCGGCGTGAACAGGTCCGTGTCGTAGTTCGATTCCTTGTGTTGGAGCACCGCCGTGATGCGCTCGAGGCCCATGCCGGTGTCGATTGACGGCGCCGGCAGCGGCGTCAACGTGCCGTCGGCGCTCCGGCTGAACTCCATGAACACGTTGTTCCAGATCTCGATCTCCGGATCGCTGCCGGTGCCGCGGACGTAATAGATCTCCGAGCACCGGCCGCAGGGCCCGGTGTCGCCCATCTGCCAGAAATTGTCCGCCGCGCCCAGCTCCAGAATGCGGTCCGCCGGCACGAACTGGCGCCAGAGGTCATAGGCCTCCGCGTCGCGCGGGATGCCGTTCTCGCCCTTGAAGATGGACACGACCATCCGGTCCTTCGGCATCCGCCAGACATCGGTCAGGAGCGTCCAGGCGAAGGCGATCGCATCCTTCTTGAAGTAATCGCCGAAGGAGAAGTTCCCGAGCATCTCGAAGAACGTGTGGTGGCGCAGCGATGGTCCGACGTTGTCGAGATCGTTGTGCTTGCCGCTCACGCGCATGCACTTCTGCGACGTCGTCGCACGGGCGTACTCACGCTTCTCGCGCCCGAGGAACGCGTCCTTGAACTGGTTCATGCCCGCGTTGGTGAAGAGCAGTGTCGGGTCGTCGCCGGGCACGAGCGGCGAACTGGAGACGATGCGGTGGCCGTTCTGCTCGAAGAATGCGAGGAATGAAGCCCGGATCTCGTTCGCGGTCATTGCGCCAATTCAACCACGAAGGGCACGAAGGACACAAAGGCGGGTTATCATTGTCGACCCTTAATTTTCGACAGGAGTGAGCGTATGAAGACTTGGAGAATGCCTGCCCTTCTCGCCGTGACCACTGTGTTCTGCGGCACCATGGTGTTCGCGCAGCGGAACGCCATCCAACCGCAGCCTCGCGCGGACAGCCTGCCGCCGGTCGGCCCGGCGACGCCTGGCAGAGGCACGCTCATCCCGAAGCCGGAAGGCACGATGCCCGTGGTGCCCGCCGGATTCACCGTGAGCGTCTACGCCGAGATTCAGGCGCCGCGCCTGATGGTCTACGCGCCAAACGGCGATCTGTTCGTCAGCTCGCCGACCACCAACACCATCACCGTGTTGCGTGATGCGAACAACGACGGTGTGTTCGAGTCGCGCGGCGTCTTTGCGACAGCCGAGGTCCCCGCGCGCGGCGGCGGAGGAGGGGCGCGCCGCGGCGGGCCGCCGCCTGCACCTCCCGCGCGAGGCGTGGTGAATCCCGAGATCAACGGCCCGATTCTCGGCGCCAGCGCGCCGGCGTGCGTCGCGCCGCCGGTCTTCAACGCGCCCGGCCCGGGCACGGTGGATGCGCCGTTTGGCATGGCGTTCCAGAACGGCTATCTCTACGTGGGGAACACCGGGTCGCTTGTGCGCTACAAGTACACCAACGGCGATCTGCAGGCGCAGGGCGCGCCTGAGAAGCTGCTCGACCTGCCCGTCGGCGGACACTCCACACGCAACATCGTGTTCAATCGCGCGGGCACCAAGATGTATCTGGCCGTCGGTTCGAGCTCGAATAACAACGCCGGCGAGGACTGCCGGCGCGCCGCTGTCCTCGAGTTCAATCCGGACGGATCGGGCTATCGCATCTTTGCCTCCGGCCTCCGCAATCCCGTGGGCCTGACGCTGCAGCCGGGCACCGATATCCCATGGGTGGCGGTCAACGAGCGCGACAATCTCGGTGACGACCTCGTCCCCGACTATGCGACATCGCTCAAAGATGGCGGATTCTACGGCTGGCCGTATTCCTACATTGGTCAGAACTACGATCCGCGGTACGTCGGAGCGTTCCCCGATCTCGTGAAGCGGGCCATCGTCCCCGACGTGCTGATCCCGTCGCATTCGGCGCCGCTCGGCCTGGCCTTCTACACCGGGACGCAGTTCCCGCAGCGGTATCGCAACGGTGGGTTCGTGGCGCTGCACGGTTCGTGGAACCGATCCGTGGCCGCCGGCTACAAGGTGGCATTCTTCCCGATGACGGGCGGCCGGCCCGGCCCGCTCGAAGACTTCGTCACCGGCTTTGTGACGAGCGATGGATCGAGCGGCGCCGACATCGCGCGATGGGGACGGCCGGTCGGCATCACCGTGGCTCGCGATGGCGGGCTGCTCGTGTCGGATGACGGCGGCAACCGCATCTGGAAGATCAGCGCGGCCGCTCGGTAGCTCGAGGGGGCGGCGACGCTCAGTCGCGGCTGCGGGCTTTGAGCGCGCCCACGACCCGATCGGACTCGAAACCCTGGCCGATGAGGTAGCGGTAGAGCCGCTCGAATTCTGCCCGATCGGCCAGCCGCGCGCGGCCGCGCAGGCGTTTGGCGAGCGACGCCTGGAGCAGCTCCTCATCGTCAATCGACTCGAACGCGGCATCGATCGCCCGGCGAGCCGTCGCGGGCGCGATGCCAGCCTGTTCGATCTGCCGTCGAATCCGCAGCCGGCCACGCCGCTTGACCGACAGTTCCGTGTGCGCGATCGCTTCGGCCACGCGCGCATCGTCGATCGCGCGCGTCTCGCGAAGCTTCGCCACGGCAGCCTCGATGGCCTCTGTCTCGTGTCCCTTGCGCGTCAGTCGCTGGAGGACCTGGGCTTCCGAGAGCTCGCGCCGGGCGAGCATGCGCAGTCCATCCATATAGGCGCTGGCTCTGGGCTTTGGGCTTTGGGCTTTGGGCTCCGAGCTTTGACCCGCAGATTCCCGTTCGGGCCAGGAGCGGCTCTTGCTACGTCCACCGATGGTCAATGGCTTGGGATCCTCGGAAGCTCCGTGTGTTCCAGCGCGCCGATGCGCTGGTTCTCGAAGTTTACCGCGTAACAGCCGCGTTCCCTGCGGAGGAACGCGGCGGGCTACAGGCTCAGCTCAGGCGGGCAGCCGTATCAGCGGCGGCGAACATTGTTGAAGGATCTGCACGCCGCACGACTCGCGCTACTGGACGTGGCGTATCGCCTGGGCCTGCTGCAGGAATCGGCGCAGGCACCACTCGCAGAGCGCTACACCGAACTGATGAAGGGGTTACAGAAGCTGATCGCGGCGCTGTGGAACGAGCCATAGCCAAAGCCCAAAGCCTAAGGCCTATGAGGATCCAAACCGCGTGATGTCTTGATTGCCGACGACGCTGCTGGCCATCTCGTCGCGGCTCATGTCGGCGGTCGTCGAGATGCCTTGCACCCGCAGCTTGAATTCGTCGACGTTGCTCGCCCAGCGCAGGGCCTCTTCAAACGAGATCAGCTCCTGCTGGAAGAGCCCGAAGATCGACTGATCGAAGGACTGCATCCCGTACTGCGAGGTGCCGGCCGCAATGGCGCCCCGGATGAGGTGCGTCTTTTCCTTGTCGGCGATGCAGTCGCGGATGAACGGCGTGCTGATCATGATCTCGACGGCCGGCGCGCGGCCCAGCCCGTCGGACCGCGGAATGAGGCGCTGCGAGACGACGGCCTTGAGCACGGCGCCGAGCTGGAGGCGGATCTGCTTCTGCTGGTGCGGCGGAAAGACCGAGATGATTCGGTTGACGGTTTCCGTCGCGTCCAGGGTGTGCAGCGTGGAGAAGACCAGATGCCCGGTCTCGGCCGCGAGCAGGCCCGTCTCGATCGTTTCGAAGTCGCGCATCTCGCCGACCAGAATGACGTCCGGGTCCTGTCGCAGCGCGCTGCGGAGGGCGTGCGCGAACGACCTCGTATCGACCGAGACCTCGCGCTGGTTGACCATCGCCTTGACGTCGCGGTGCAGGAACTCGATCGGATCCTCGACCGTCATCACGTGCGCCGCCCGGTTCTGGTTGATGTGATCGATCATGGCCGCGAGCGAGGTGCTCTTGCCGCTGCCCGTTGTGCCGGTCACGAGGACCAGACCGCGCTCTTCCATCGAAATCTGCTTGAGCACTTGCGGGAGGCCCAGCTCGTCGATGGTGCGGATGTTGACGGGAATGACGCGCAGCACCAGCCCGATCGTGCCGCGCTGCTGGAAGACGTTGCATCGGAAGCGGCCGAGCCCCGGCACGCTGTAGGCCAGGTCGACCTCCTGGACCTCCTTGAACTTCTGGCGCAGCGATTCGGGCAGGACGGCGAGGCTGATCTCGCCGACGTCGGCATGGTCGAGCTTCTTGTCTTCGCTGGCCGGGACGAGCACGCCCCGCAGCCGCATCATCGGATAGCAGCCGACCTTTAAATGGAGGTCCGACGCGCCGGCCTCGACTGCAATTTTGAGCAGATCGTTGACATGCATAACTGGTGGCGGGGGGCTCCCCCGGCCACCCCGAGGTCTTATCGGCTCTTTACGGCTGCGGCTTTGAGGGGTGCTCGGAGGGCGGCCTCCTCGGGATAGACGTAGGTCAGCCAGCCGTGCGTATCCGGCGTCTCGCCGTGGACGACGTCGAAAAAGGCGCGTTGAATCGCCTCGGTCAGCGGGCCGCGCCGGCCGCTCCCGACCTTGATCTTGTCGATCGACCGGATGGGCGTGACTTCGGCCGCCGTGCCGACGAAAAACACCTCGTCGGCGATGTACAACGACTCGCGCGGCATGACGGTCTCGGTCACCGAGAATCCCAGGCCGCGGGCCAGCGTCATCACTGTATCGCGGGTGATACCGCCGAGAATCGAGGAGCCGAGCGGCGGCGTGTAGAGCGCGCCATCACGTACGACAAAGATGTTCTGGCCGCTGCCCTCGCTGACATGGCCGGCCACGTCGAGCACGATGCCTTCGGAGTATCCGTCGGCGAGGGCCTCCATCTTGACGAGCGCGGAATTGGCGTAGTTCGCCGTGCTCTTCGCCATCGCCGGCAGCGTGTTCGGGGCCATGCGCGTCCAACTGCTGATCTTGACGTCGACACCCTCCTCGATCGCGTCTTTGCCGAGGTAGGCGCCCCAGTCCCACACCATGATGGCCGCATCGACGGGGTTGTTGACCGGGTTGACGCCGAGCGATTCGTACCCGCGGTAGACGAGCGGGCGGATGTAGCAGGCCTTCATCTGATTGGCGCGGATCGTCTCGAGCACGGCCTTCATCCACCCGGCCAGATCGAGCGGGTACTCCATCCGATAGATCTTGGCCGACTGCTGCAGGCGCAGCATGTGGGCATCCAGGCGGAAGCACGCCGATCCTTTCGGCGTTTCATAACACCGCGCGCCCTCGAACACACCGCTCCCGTAGTGGATGACATGGGACGCGATGTGAATCGTCGCATCCTTCCAGTCCACGAGCCTGCCGTTCATCCAGATCTTACCGGTCCCCGCAAAAGCCATACCGCGCTCCTCGGGTGATTCTATCGTATCTATCGACGCTCTTGGGCTTCGCCGCAGAACGGGCAGCGATCTGATCGCGCGTGGAGGGGCTTCCGGCACTGCCAGCAGAAGCGGGGCTGCGGCACTTCGCGCGCCTTGAGACGCGTGTGGATCTCCTGCATGTCCTCGACGGTGGGCGTCGGGGTCTCGACGATGGCCGGCGTCGGGCGCGGCGCGGGCTTCGTGCCGCCCTGACGGGCCGCGAGGATGTCGTCGAGCAGATCGGCGGCGCGCTGATAGCGCGCGCCGACCTCGGGCGCCATCGCCTTGACGACGATGTCGCTGATGGCTCTGGGAATCTTGGGGTTCTTCGTTCGCGGCGCGGACAGCAGTTCGCCGCGCATCAGCCGCTCGATGTCGGCGGGCGCCGGCGTGGCATACGGCAGGACGCCCGTCAGCATCTGGTACATCGTGACGCCAAGGGAATAGAGGTCTGAGGCCAACACGGCCTTCCCGTGAAACTGCTCGGGCGCCATGTACGGTGGGCTGCCGATGATGGTGTTGCCGTGGGCGGCGATCTCGAGAAACCGCGACGTGCCGAAATCGGCCACCTTGACCAGGCCGTTTGCCGCGACCAGCACGTTTGACGGGCGCAGATCGCGATGGATCACACCGTGGCGGTGTGCGTGATCGACGGCGTTGCAGATCTGGCACGTGTAGTCGAGCGCAAGCCCCACGTCAAGAGCACCCTGCCGCGCGATGATGGACTCGATCGTCTCGCCGGCCACGAACTCCATCACGATGAAGAAGATGTTCTCCTGCTTCTCCGCCGTCAGGATGGTGACGATGTTGGGGTGATTCAGGGTCGCGAGCAGCCTGGGCTCGCGCAGCAGCTCGCCGAAGTCGACCGTCTGCTTGTGCGGAACCTTGAGGGCGACCTTCTTGTCGATCCACGTGTCCTGCGCGAGGTAGACGCTGCCGAAGCCCCCGCTGCCGATCGTCGAGAGGATCTTGTATTTGCCGACGATCTGTCCGCGGAAAAACACGCGGGGAGTATACCAATATTGTGCGAGGGTGCGAGGGTGCGAGGGTGCGAGGGTGCGGACGTGCGAGGTGCAAAGTGCAAGGTGCAAGGCGCGAAATGGCCTAGTCGTGTCGGTGCCTGGTCGGTGGTCGCTGGCTCGGAGGAACGCGATCCGGAGTGCGGAGGAGGTATGACTGCAGCCGTGTCGTTGTGACCAGCGCGCGGCGGGCGAGTGCGGATAGCCGAGCGAACTCCGAAGCCGTCAGGTAACGGCAATCGAACGCGTCCTGAAGGTGGTTGTCGGTCTCGCCCAGCGACCCGCGAGCGATTGACAGGAAGCGTGCAAACTCCCGATGCGTCTGGCGTCCGAAGCCCTCGGCGATGTTTGAAGGCGCGGACCGACTCGATGCACGGATGTCATCGCAGAAATCTCTATGCCGGTTGACCGGGGCCTGGTCGGTAAATGCGTACACTTCGCATTTCAACTCGTGCGCGAGCTGCCAACAAACGAGTTCTCGGTAGTGTGTCGCGACCATGCCACATTGAGCAGGCACGATCCGTACCTGACCGTCGCACCGTCGCACCGTCGCACCGTCGCACCCTCCGCACCGCCGCACGCCCGCACCCTCCGCACCGTCGCACCCCCGCACGCCCGCACCTATAATTCGTCCGTGCACCGCTTCTTCGCACCCTCCCTCGACCCCGGCGACGACACCGTCGTCCTGCCGCGCGAGGAAGGCGAGCACCTCGTGCGCGTGCTGCGGCTGGGCGTGGGCGACACGATCGCGGTGTTCAATGGACGTGGCCTGGAGTTTCTCGCGCGGGTCGTCGCCGCCGGCCCGCGCGACGTGCGCGCGCTGTTGGTGTCGCGCGTCGATCCGATCGCCGAGCCGGTCGTGGCCATCACGCTCGTGCAGGCCGTGCTCAAGGGCGACAAGATGGACGATGTGGTCCGCGACGCGGTGATGCTGGGCGTATCGGCGATTCAGCCCATCGTCACAACGCGTGCCGAAGTGACGGTTGCCGCGTTGCAGCGAGGCAACCGCGTCGATCGCTGGCGGCGCGTGGCGCTGGCGTCAGTGAAGCAGTCCCGGCGGGCCACTGTGCCGGAGGTGCGAATGCCGCTGACTCTCGATGTCTGGCTGGGCGAGCCCCTGGCCCCGGTGGCCCTGATGCTCGTCGAGCCCGGCGCGTCGGCCGATACAGAGTCGCTGTCCGTCCTTCGCGGCCAGCCGACACCGTCGGAAGCCGTGGTGGTCGTGGGGCCGGAAGGCGGATGGACCGAAGGGGAGTGGCAAGCCGCGCACGCGCGTGGCATCCGACTGATGACGCTCGGGAGCCGCACGCTTCGCGCCGACGCCGTACCGGTCGCGGCGATTAGCGTGCTGCAATTTCTCTGGGGAGACTTCTGAAAGTCAAAAGTTAAAACTCAAAAGTTAAAACTGAAGAGTTCGACGCTAAGAGCCGTGATCCAGCGTGGCGTGCGGTGAGGTCTCAAGTTTTAAGTTCTTAGTTTTGACTTTTGAGTTTGAAGTCTTGCGTCTTCGTGTCGCCTTCGGCCAGGCTCACCCTCGAGGCGCCGATGCGGTGCTCTTCGAGATATGTGGGGTTGAACCACTCGCCCTGCTGGGCCGGGTCGACCGTGGCCAGATAGTACGTGCCCGTCGGCAGACCTCGGATTCTGAACTTGCCGGTCTGGTCGGGTCGGGCCGTGGCAATGTGGCGCGACTGCACCTGCCAGTACGACGGATCGGTGGAGAAGGCGAGCACGGTGTACTCGGTGATCGGCGCACCCTGCTCGTTGGTGATCGTGCCGTTGATCTCGTTGACCTTGTCGGTGAAGGTAATCGACACGTCGGCCACCCGCTGACCGCTGCGCAGATCGATGGGCGTGTCGGTCACGTCGCGGCCGTTGACGAGCACCGCTTTGAGCGTCCAGCCACGAAGCGGGCCGTTCGGCCGAATCAGGTGCGGGCCGGCGGGGATGCCGTCGATCGTGAAATTGCCGTCCTTGTCGACGCGCGCCTGCGACTGGTTGCCGACCGTCGGCTCGAGCGACGGCGCGGCGATACGCAGCTGCGTCAGGTCGGGCCGCTGCGACTGCGTCGCCGGAAACGAAATCGTGCCGCTGATGCTGCCGCCATTGGCCAGGATCACGCTGACGTTGTTGATGTCGTCGCCACCGCCGCCCACCGTCAGGGGCTGGCTCGCAAACTCCGGCTGGCCCGTGTCATCGCTGCGCGCGCGCAGGATGTACCGACCCGGAGGCACGTTGCCCATCGAGAACGACCCATCCCAGTCGATCCGGCTGCCGTAGTTGACGCCCAGCTGGTTGCCGCGCCCGCCGCCGTTGGTCTCAGACGTCAGGTTCACGTTGCCGGCCGTCGCCGCGGTCCCGTCGGCATTGCTGACGCGGCCGCTGACGCGGGCGACGTGGACCAGCTGCAGGCTGAAATCGACATTCTCCGATTCCTGGCTGAGCCCGAGCGTGATGGGCCGCGCTTCATCGATCGCCGTGACGCCAGGGAAGTAGGTCGGCGCGTATGCCTTCTGGCTCTCGTCGACCGGTCCGAACAACGCCGCGATGTTGGCCCCGGCAATCGCGCCTACCGCGCCGGCGATCTGGCCGGCGAGGCCACCGCCCGCAGGTGGCCCGCCGCGTCCACCGCGCCCGCCCCCGCCGGGCCCACCCGCGGGGCCGAGGCCGGCCACGTTAATTCGTGTCTGGGCGTCGACGTAATAGTCGCCGGGCATCAAGCCCCACACGCGGAATTGTCCCCGGTCGTCGGTTTGCGACGTGCCGGCCGACACCAGCCGGCGGTCGCCTTGCTGATACTGGTAACGCAGGACGCGAACCACTACGCCGGGCATCGGGTCGCCGTCCTCGTCGAACACGTGGCCGGCGATCACGCTGCCGCGCGGCAGCCGGAATTCGATGCCCTTGATTTCCTGGCCATCTGCCAGTTGCAGGGGCGTCCCGGCCTGGAGCGGCCGCCGCTGGCCGAAGGCCAACGAGACGAATCCCGACTTCTGGACGGTCAAGGTGTAGCGCCCGGCAGGCAGCTCCGTCAGCTGAAAGCGCCCCTCATCGTCGGTGAGCACGCCGCGGCCGCCTGGCAGTTCGGCGGCGGTGACGAAGACGCGCGCGCGCTTGACTGGTCGGCCGTTATCCGACGCCAACACGCGACCGCTGACAAGTCCCTTGGGAGATGGCGGCGTGTCCTGTGTCTGCGCGGGCGTGTCGCGGGCCGGTTGCTGCCCAGGCTGCCCGGCGCCTCCCTGGCGCTGCTGGGCGGCGCCGACGCTAACGAGCGCGGTGGCCAGGAGCAGCGTGCAGAGCCGGATGGATCGGTGCATAGCGCCTCTATTAGACCGCACGAGCGGGCCTGAGGTGAAGTGACATTCTGGTGGCTGGTGGCTAGTGGCTGGGTAATTGGAACGCGAGGGCGACCCAGCCATCTTCTTCGCTCTTCCAGATGACATCAGGCGGAAGTGCGGCGCGGACGGCGGCTTCTTCCTCGGTAAGAAGGCCGCTGACGATGAGGGTGCCGCCAGGCCGGACGCCGGCCAGCAGCGATCCCGCGGCGCGAACGAGAAGTGCACCCGTGAGGTTCGCGGTGACGACATCGGCGGCGGGTAGCGACGCCGACGTCAGGTCAGTGACGCGGAACTCGACCCGATCGAACCGGGGATTGAGCGCGAGGTTCTCGGTCGCGGCCTGAATGGCATCCGGGTCGTTGTCGATGCCCAGGGCCCGGGCCGCATCGAGTTGCACGGCGGCGATCGCCAGCACGCCAGACCCGGTGCCGACATCCAGGACGAATCGATTCGACAAATCAATCGTCTGCAGAGCGGCCAGACACAGCCGCGTCGTCGCGTGGTGGCCCGTCCCGAACCCCATCGACGGGGCAATCACGATTGTGATTGGCGGCTGGTGGCTGGTGACTGGTGGCTGGCGTGACCACGGTGGTGTCACGTTGATCCGGCCAACTGTGATCGGTCCGAGCGCTTCTTGAGATCGCCGGGCCCAGTCTTCGTCGTCCACCTCGACGAGCTCGACACTGTGGCCGCCTGCAGCCAGTACGACACCTGCGGCGTCGCGTGCCGAAGCCGTCGCGAAGAACAGCCGCAGTGTGTCGCCGCGCTGTTCGACCCCCGTCGGACCGAAGTCGTCGGCGGTGGCCAGTGTCAGGTCGGGATCGCCGGCACACCGCACGTCGAGCGCGGGCCAGTTACGCTTTTCACGAGTCAGAGGACTGACCACCCATTACAATGAGCGCCTCCCTCTCGACCAACGACGGCAAGTCATTTGACTGGTCCTGCCACTGGGCCCAGGCGCCTGTTGAGGAAATGTTGATCTCGATCCCATGCCGCATGTAATTGGCACTCGTCTCGGCCCGTACGAAGTCGTCGCGCTGATTGGCAGCGGTGGCATGGGCGAGGTGTATCGCGCGCGGGACACGAAACTCGGCCGCGACGTGGCGCTGAAGATCCTACCGGATCTCTATGCGCAGGAACCGGATCGGATCGCACGCTTTGGGCGCGAAGCCCAGGTGCTGGCTTCGCTCAATCATCCCAACATCGCCGCGATCTACGGACTCGAAGAATCAGGTGGCGTGCGCGCGCTGGTGCTGGAGTTGGTCGACGGTCCGACGCTGGGGGATCGCCTGAAGGATGTAGGGCGGACCCTATCTGGTCCGTCGAAGGGCCTGCCGCTGGACGAGGTCCTCTCCATCGCTCGTCAGATCGCCGACGCGCTCGGAGCGGCGCACGAGAAGGGCATCACGCATCGGGACCTGAAACCGGCCAATGTGAAGATCACACCAGCGGGCATGGTGAAGGTGCTCGACTTCGGGCTGGCAAAGATTCGCCTGGGAGACGCCGGCAGTGCGGCGCTGTCGAACGCGCCAACCATGCTGACCGTAATGTCGATGCCGGGGACGATTCTGGGGACGGCGGCCTACATGTCGCCGGAGCAGGCAAAGGGCCGGGAAACCGATCGGAGGACGGACATTTGGGCGTTCGGCTGCGTACTCTACGAGATGTTGACCGGCCAGGCCGCGTTCGCGAAGGACAACGTGGCCGATACCTTGGCGGCCGTCCTGGGCCGTGAACCCGATTGGACGATGCTCGGACCACACCTGCCTGCGGCCCTCCGCCTGCTCGTCCAGCGGTGCCTGGAAAAGGACCCCCAACGGCGGATCGGAGACATCTCGACGGCGATCTTCCTCATGAACGAGCCGGCGATGGCTGCGCCGGCCGCCGATCCGGCGGTGGCGATCGCGCCGGTGCGGGGGAGCGGCGTGTGGCTGCGTGTCGCGGTTGTCGTCGCGGTCCTCGCAGCCGCCGTCGGCGGAGCCGCGGCTGTCTGGTTCGAGACGCGCCCGGCCCCTCGCCGCGTCGCCCGCCTGCCGATCGCGGCCTCCGGGACATCGGCCCTGTCCGTCACCGGATTTCCTGGCCGCGACGTCGCAATCTCTCCGGATGGCGCACACATCGTCTACGTGGGAGACAACGGCAGGCGGCTGTTCGTGCGAACCTTGGACCAACTCGACCCAGTGCCGCTTGTGGGAGCGGATTTTCCGCTGGGCCTGTTCTTCTCATACGACGGGAAATGGATCGGCTTCGTCGGAGAGTTCCTGCTGAAGAAGGCCGCAATCAACGGTGGGGCTGTCCAGAGTCTCTCGAAGCTCGGGGCGCGAACCATACGCGGAGCCACGTGGGGCGAGAACGGCACCATCATCTTCGCCACCGATGAACTCTCGACAGGTCTCGAACAACTATCCGAGGGCGCTGAGGCGACGACCGTACTGACGCACCCCAACCTGGATCGCGGCGAAGTCGACCACGTCTGGCCGGAGTTTCTGCCGGGGGGCGAGGCGGTCCTGTTCACGATCCTCGATGCCGGCGGCATCGACAACGCGCAGGTCGCCGTTCTCGACTTGAAGACTGGCGCGCAGAAGATCCTCTTCCGAGGCGGCAGCGCGGCCCGCTACGTGCCGAGTGGCCATCTCGTGTACGGCGCAGCTGGAACGCTTCGCGCGGTTGCGTTCGACCTGGAGCGGCTGGAGGTCCTCGGGACTGCTGTTCCGGTCGTGCCACAGGTTCTTACGATGCCAACGGGCTCCGCTGAATTCGACCTAACATCCGACGGCACGCTCGTCTATGTGCGAGGCGGCCTTCAGGCATCGCCGCGGACGCTGGTGTGGGTCGATCGTCAGGGCCGGGAAGAGGCGATCCAGATGCCTGCCCGCGCGTACCAGTATCTGAGGCTCTCGCCCGATGGCACGCGCGTGGCGATTGACGTCCGCGATCAGGAGAGCGACATCTGGCTCTGGGAATTTGCACGTCGGACATTGACACGATTCACGTTCGATGCAGCACCAGACCGCTTTCCCGTCTGGACGGCCGACGGCCGACGCGTGCTCTTCACATCGAGTCGCACCGGCACGCGGAATGTGTTTTCGCAGGCGAGCGACGGGACGGGGACTCCGGAACAGCTGACGCAGAACAAATCCGCCGGCGACACCGTTCCCACAGGCGTGTCGCCCGACGGGGCGTGGGTGATCTTGCGAGATGGGGCCGCGCAAGGATTCGATGTCACCCGCCTCTCGCTTTCGAACGACCATCGCGTTGAACCGCTCGTGCACACGGCCTTCAGCGAACAGAACGGCGAGGTCTCACCTGACGGCCGGTGGCTCGCGTACCAATCCAACGACTCCGGGCGCGCGGAGATTTGGGTGCGTCCATTTCCCGACGTGAACGGCGGTCGCTGGCAGGTCTCCCCTGGTGGGGGCTTTCAACCGCTGTGGGGGCCGGACGGCCGGGAACTGTTCTACCGCGATTCGACCGCCGCGGTCATGCGGGTCGGGATTGAGCGCGGGCCTGGCTGGGCTGCGACCACCCCAACGAGGATGTTCGCGGCCGGACAGTACTTCTTCGGCGCGGGGGAGGCGTTTGGCCGCGGGTATGACATCTCGCGCGACGGGCGCCGCTTCCTGATGATCAAGGACGTTACACCGGACCCATCCTCCGCGCCGACCATCGTCGTCGTGCAGAACTGGTTCGAGGAGCTCAGGCAGAAGGTGCCGACGAGCCGCTGAAACTCTCCTTGAGCGCCTTCATAACCTCTACCCGAACATGTCTTTGACGCGATCGAACAGGTTCCGCTCGTCCTGGACTTCGTCTTCGCGGGGGCGGGGTTCGAACTTTTCCGGCGGCAGCACCTTGGCCAGCTGGTCAAGCAGGTGCCGCTGTTCTTTCGTGAGCTTCTTCGGCGTCTTCACCTGAACGGTCGCGAACAGATCGCCTTTGCCGCGGCCGCCAACCTCAGGCATCCCCTTGCCGCGCAGCCTGAGCGTCGTGCCGGTGTGCGTCCCTTCGGGCACCTTGATCGTCTCGGGGCCGTCGAGTGTGGGCACCTGAATCTCGCCGCCGAGCGCGAGAGTGGTGAAGTTCACCGGAATCTCGCAGAACAGGTTCAAGCCGTCGCGGCGGAAGAACTCGTGCTCTTGCACGTGGATGACGACGTAGAGGTGGCCGGATGGTCCGCCGGCGCCCCCGGCCTCGCCCTCGCCAGCCAGCCGGAGCTGCTGGCCGGTCGCAATGCCCGCCGGAATCTTGACCGTGATCTTGCGCTCGTGGCTCACGTGTCCTGAGCCGCGGCACGTGTGGCAGGGCTTGGAGATGATCTGTCCGGCGCCGCGGCACTGCGGGCATGTGCGGGCGACGGTGAAGAAGCCCTGCTGAAAGCGGATCTGTCCCTGGCCTCGGCATTGCGGGCAGGCGGCGGGCGAGGAGCCGGCGGCGGCGCCCGATCCGTGGCACGTCTCGCAGTGCTCGCGCCTTGGAATCTGGATCGCCGTTTCGGTGCCGCGGGCCGCCTCCTCGAATGTGATCTCGAGGTCGTACCGCAGGTCGGCGCCGCGTTGGGGGCCGCCGCGGCGGCCGCCACCAAACCCGAACATGCTGCCGAGGATGTCGGAGAAGTCGCCGCCGAACTCCGAGAAGATCGTCGGGTCGAATCCGCCGCCGCCGGCGGCAGAGCCGACGCCGGAATGACCGAACCGATCGTACAGGCTGCGTTTGTCCGCGTCGGCCAGTACGGCATAGGATTCGGCCGCTTCCTTGAATTTCTCTTCGGCGGCCTTGTCGCCCGGGTTGCGATCGGGGTGGTGCTTCATCGCGAGCTTGCGGTACGCGCTCTTGATGTCGCTGTCGCTCGCGGTTCGCGGGACGCCCAGGACCTCGTAGTAGTCCCGCTTGCTCATGCCTTGGCCACCTTGACCATCGCGGGCCGCAGCAGCCGGCCGTGGATGAGGTATCCACGCTGCAGCTCGCCGATCACTTTGCCTTCGCGGTGGTCGGGGCTGGCCTCGTGCATCACGGCCTGATGCAGGTTGGGATCGAAGTCGGTGCCGAGCGCGTCGATTGGCCGGACGTCGTACTTGCGGAGCAGGTCGTGGAGCTTGGCGTGAATCAGCTCGATGCCCTTCCGGTAGGCAGCGGCGCCGGGACCGGCGTCAACCGTCAGGGCGCGGTCGAAGTCGTCGACCGCGCTCAGCAGCTCGAGCAGCAGGTCTGTCACCGCCTGGTCGGCCTGCTCGCGGCGCTCGCGCTCGATCCGTTTGCGGTAGTTGTCGAACTCGGCGGACTTGCGCAGCAAGCGGTCGTACAGGTCGTCGCGCTCGCGTTGCAGATCCACAAGGGGACTCGCGGCGCCGGTCGCGTCGGCCTGCTCCCTTGTCGCGCGAGGGTCGCCTGCCTCCGGCGCCTCTGCGGCCGGCTCGGCCCCGTGCTTGTCAGCCATGGCGTCTAATTGTGGTTGCGCAGGACCCGCGACACGGCCTGAGCCGCGCCGTCGACGGCCGCAATGGCCCGCGGATACCGCATGCGCGTCGGGCCGATGACGCCAACCGTGCCCACGCCGTTCCCATCGTCGTAGGTCGAGGCAATGAGGCTGAAGGGCCGCAGATGCGGATCCAGATGTTCGGCGCCGATGACGATGGTCAGGCCGGGACCGTCGATATATTCGTTGAGCAGATGGACGAGCTTCTGTTTTTCCTCGATCAGCAGAATCAGCGCCTGCAGCGTGTCGACCGCCAGATCAGGCGCCGCGTCGAGCAGAGACGCGGTGCCTTCGACGTAGATCGCGCGCTCATCAGGCAGATCGGCGAACGTCGAGTTCGCCAGTCGCATGGCTCGCGCGACCAGGGCGTCGTACAGGAGCCGCTCCTCGCTGATCCGTTCGAGCACGGCCTCGCGCGCACGATGGAGCGGCAGACCAGAGAATTCTTCGTTGAGATAGTTGGCCGCCTGCCGCAGGTCGTCGGCGCCGATGGGCTCGCCGAGTTCGATGACCTTCTGAATCACGTGCCCGCCCTGGGCCACGATGACGACGAGCACGCGAGTCGCCGCGAGCGGGACGAATTCGACCCTTTCGAATACGGCCGCTTCGTGCGCCGAGCGCAGGGCGAAGCCGACCCCATGCGACGCCTGCGAGAGGACGTGCGACACCTGTGGCAGCAGCGTGTCTATGGCGGGGCCCGACCCGTCGCGCCGCAGGCGCGCCTCGAGGACGTCGGCCGTTCGGAGCGAGCGTCGCTGTCCGAGCAGCAGGTCGACGTAGAACCGATAGCCCTGTGAGGTCGGCACGCGACCGGCCGAGGTATGCGGCTGCTGAACGAAGCCTTCGTCTTCCAGGCGTGCCAGGATGTTCCGCACGGTCGCCGACGAAATGCCGAGGCCGGCCGCCGTGACGAGCAGCGACGAAGCGACCGGCTCGCCCGAGGCGATGTATTCCCGCACCAGGGCGGCCAGCACGCGCTTGGATCGTTGGTTGTCGTCCATCAGCGTCATTGATTATACAACGCGGTGGCGGAGGTCCGGCTTCAGCCGGACCTGTCACCCTTGAGGTTGTTCCACCGCATCGACCGCTCGGCCGCGTCGCGCGTCCCGACCTTGCCGTGTTTGACGGCGATGAGTTCGGCGAGGATGCTGACGGCGATTTCCTGCGGCGTCACCGCACCGATGTCGAGTCCGATCGGCGCGTGGACGCGCGCCAGGTGCTCGGGGGCCGTCCGGTCGGCGCTGAGCGCGTCGTAGATGCGGGCGACCTTCGCTCGGCTGCCGATGAGGCCGAGGTAGCGCAGCTCGCGCGGCGCCAGCGCCCGCAGCGCCTCCAGGTCGCTGGTGTGGCCGCGCGTGACGATCACAGCGTAGGCCTGCGGCGGCAGATGCGTCCGCGCGACCCAGGCCGGGATGTCGTCGACCACGACTTCCTCGGCGTGCGGAAACCGATCCGCGTTGGCGAACTTCTCGCGATCGTCGACGACGTGGACCGCGAAGCCGACTTCGTGCGCGAGCCGTGCCAGGCAAAAGCCGACGTGGCCGGCGCCGATGATATAGAGCTCGGGCGAGGGCTCGATGGGCTCGATGTAGACGTCCATCTGGCCGCCGCAGGCAAGCCCCGTTTCCTGCGCGAAGTCGTCATCGAGCTCGTAGTGCACGAGTTGCGGTTTTCGCTCCGCGATGGCCAGGCGCGCCTTGCCGGATGCGTCGTTCTCGTAGCAGCCGCCGCCAATGGTCCCCACGCTGCGGCCGTCGGCGAAGACGAGCATCTTGGCGCCGATGCGCTGGGGCGTGGAGCCGCGCGTCGAAACGATCGTGACGAGCGCGGCGGGCTCGCCTCGCTCGAGCGCATCGTTCACCGCGGCAAAGACTTCCCGGTTCATACGTCTTCGTGTCTTCGTGGTTTATGGCTTGTGGAGCGGGCAGACCTCGGTCGGTTCGGTCCCAACGAGGAACGCCACCGACACGATGCGAGGGCACTCGGGCGAGGCGAGCTGGCCGGTTTGCGGGTCGATGTTGACGAACCGCACGCCTGGCGGCGGGTCAAACGGCTGGCTCGCGTGGCCGGCGAGCGCGCCCTTCATGAACTCGGTCCAGATGGGAAGCGCCACTTGCGCGCCGCTCAGGCCGAGCGGCTGGTTGTCGTCGAACCCCACCCACACGACCGTGAGGATCTCGGGCGTGAACCCGACGAACCACGCGTCGCGCAGGTCGTTGGTCGTGCCCGTCTTGCCCGCCGCATCGAGCGTGAACCCCGCCCCCCGTATGCCCGCGCCCGTCCCTTCGTTGACGACCGCCCGCATCATGTCGGTGACGAGAAACGTCGTGTCGGGGCGCGCGACGGCCCGCGGCACGGCGGCCGCGGCTTTCGTCACGTCGTGGCCGCCACGCGCGATCCTGAGGATGTGCTTGAGGGGCCGGATCGTGCCGAGATTCGGGAACAGCGTGTACGCCGTGGCGATCTCGTACGGCGTCGCCTCGAAGACTCCGAGCGCGATCGAGGGAAACGGCCTGGGCGGCGTGCCGACGCCAAGCCGCTTCCACAAGTCGGCGACGTTCTCGTAGCCGGCCATCTGGGCCACGTGGATGGTCGCGAGATTGCGCGAACGGGCGAGAGCCTGGCGGAAGGTGATCGGGCCGTCGTAGGTCTTTTCGTAGTTCTCCGGCGTCCAGGTCTTGTTGTCGAACTCGAAGGTCTCCGGCTCGTCGCTGACGATGGTGGACGGCGTGACGTTAGCCAACCCGAGGGCGGCCGCCTGCTCGAACGCGGTCAGATAGACGAAGGGCTTGAACACCGAGCCAGGCTGGCGCCGCGACACGATCGCGCGGTTGTACTGAGACTGGTTGTAGGAGCGTCCGCCGACCAGCGCGAGAATCTCGCCGGTTTTCGGATCGACGGCGATGAGCGCCGCCTCGGCCCGGCCGTTGCGCCGACGCCGGGAGAGCAGCTGGTCGACCCGCGTCAGTCCGGTTCGGACCGCGTCCTGGGCGAGCCGCTGCAGGTGGAGGTCGAGCGTGGTGTAGACGTCCACGGCCTGGGTGGTGGTCGTCGTCAACCCGGGGTACTGCTCATCGAGTGTCTGGTCGACGAAGTCGACAAAATGCGGCGCTTCGGCCTCGAGCGCGCGCGCCACCAGCGTGAGCGGCTCGCGGGAGGCCCGCTCCGCCTCATCCGCCTTGACGTAGCCGGCATCGGCCATCGCCTGGAGGACGACGTTTCGGCGGGCTTTGGATCCGGTCGGATTATTGAACGGCGACAGCGCCGACGGCTGCTGGATGACGGCCGCGATTGTCGCGGCCTCGGCGAGCGAGACGTTGCTCACGTCCTTCCCGAAGAAGAGGCGCGAGGCCTCGGCGACGCCGACGACGGCAAACGATCCGCGCTGGCCGAGCGGGATGCCGTTCAGGTACATCTCCAGGATCTCGTCCTTCGAGGCGCGGAAGGTGAGGACGACCGAGACGACCACCTCCAGGAGCTTTCGGCGGACCGAGCGCGCGCGAGCCGACTGCAGCGTCATGCCGCGATAGTTCGGCAGGAAGACGTTGCGGACCAGCTGCTGGGTAATCGTGCTGCCGCCCGCGAGGTAGTCGCGCCGGCCGACCGCGTACGAGAACACGGCGCCGCCCATGCCGATTGGATCGATGCCGGGATGCTCGTAGAACCGGCGATCCTCGATGGCGAGCACGGCTTGCACCATGTGCGGCGGAATGACCGACAGCGCCACCGGCCGGCGCTTCTCCCGCTCGCCATTGATGAGTGACGTCAGGACCGACGCGTCGAGCGTGACGGTCTCGCGCGCGCGCGTGCCCAGCTCGAGAGCCAGGACGCGATCGGGCGGGCGCGCGGTCGGCGCCCGGCGCGAGCCCGGCCGTTGAAACGTGACGCGGACGACCTGGCCCTTGAACTCGGGGCCCCGCGGCTTGATCGCGACCGTCCCGCCGAGGATGGTGAATTCGCCGGGCTGCTCGACCTTCGGCCGCTCGGCGTAGCCGAGGTCGTTGAGCCGATCGACGAGCTGCCGCTCGGTCAGCGACTGGCCGAGCCGCAGCTCGAGGGGACGAGCGAAGACGCGCGGAAAGACCGTGTCGCGCTCGCCGCGCAGCCGCGCGTCGATGAGGTCCGTCACGTTGACGTAGAAGTACCCGGCCGCAAAGCAGCCCACCACGAAGGGAATCGCGAGCACGGCCGCCGTTCGGCGCACCCAGCGCTTGCGCCACCAGGCGGCCATCGGCAGCCTCAGCCGCAGGCCCTTCGAAGGCTTCGCGCTCCCGGTCTTGGGTCTGGTCGTCGTCATACCGTGACTATCCAGTGCCGCCCCATGTCGAGCGGCAACTCGTCTTCCAGCCGTTCGATCAGGGCCGGACCGTACTGATTCAGGAAGGACACAAAGGCGATGGTCCGTTCCTGGGATTGGCCGCCGGGGAACGCGAGGGCCCGCGCCCTCGCGAACTGGCGCCTGAGCGTCTCGCTGCGTTTCTTGGCGGCCTGGATCATCTTGCCCTGCAGGGTCTCGAGATCGTGCTGCATCCGGCTCAACGTTGTGCGCGCGGCTCCTTCGAGCGTCGGATCGAGCGCGGGCATGGTCTCGATGATTCTAGCCATCCGGTTGTCAATGGCGCGCGCGGCATCGGCGATCGACGCTTCGATCTCCGGAGGGATCTGCCTGGCCACGAGCTCGTTGAGGGCCCCATCGTCCTGTCGCTCGAGGGCTTCAAGCGACAGCCCGTACTTCGTCAGGAACCGCAGGACGGCCGAGTCGATGAGCGTCGCCGACGCCCGCGGGTACATGAGGGGCATCGGCACACCGAAATGATCGTAGACGTGGCGAAGCTGGCCGAGGTAGGCGAGCTCGCTTGGGCCGGCGACGTAGCAGATGGTTGGGAAGATCGCGTCCTGCACGACCGGTCGCAACAGGACGTTCGGACTGAAGCCGTCGGGGCGGCCTCCTGCCTCGCGGACCAACTGGGCCGTCTCGTAGCGCGTGCCGTCGACGAGAAAGTGTCCGCCCTGTTGCCGGATAGCGCGGCGCCGTCCGGCGCTCTGTTCGCGGCCCTCGGCCGCCAGGTGGAAGAGGGCGGGGCCGTCGGGCGTCTGGACTTGCGCGTGGTAGCCGAGGGCCACCAGGTCCGCGCCGGCGGCTCCCGCGAGCGACGTGGTGCGGCCTGGCGCCGACAGCTCGCGGACGAAAATGCCTGACGCCAGCGGCTTGCTGGCCGGATCCGCAGAATCGTAGACGATGAGTCCGCGATCGCCGAGCACGTTCTCGATCCAGCGGCCGAACGCATCGGCCATACCAGCGCCTTCGGCATACGCGCGTCTGAGTCCGGCCATGAGCGCTGGTCGGAACTCGGTGGCCGGCAACGCGCCCTCGAGCTCGTCGAGCGTCGAACTGATCGCGCGGGTGAGCCGGACGGCGGCGACCGGGGCCCCTTCTGCAGCTTCGTCGATTGGCAGTGACACCGTTCTCGGCGTCATCGCGTCGTCCAACACGGTACACGAGCGGACTTCGTCCCAGTCGTGATCCTCGGCGTCAACCCAGAAGACCGCGACGGCCGGCACGCGCTGGTCGTGCGACACCTGTTCGGCCAGCTTGATGGCCGTGAGCGCCTTGAGCAGCGTATAGAGCGGGCCGCCAAACAGGCCCGCTTGCTGTCCGGTCACCACCGCCACGGTCCGCGGATCGGCAAGCCGGCGGCCCGCCTCGATTGCGCGCGGCGGCGCCT
>JBAUGX010000254.1:0-7522 GCA_049679965.1 Vicinamibacterales bacterium | reverse complement strand
GTTGAACTAAACCGCTGATCGCGGTAGGTTCCCGTTCTTTTCGCCTCCTTCTGTTCGTCGTCCACCATCACACAATCCGTCGATCGATACGGACGAGCGCGGAGTGCTCGCGCCGTTCACGACGGAGGTGTGTGATGACGGTGCTCCGACGACAGATGGATGACGACATGGTGGTGCGCGGGATGGCGGACCGGACGCGCGAGACGTACCTGGCCGCCGTGACGGGACTGGCCCGGCACTACCAGCGATCCCCCGATCAGATCTCCGACGAGGAGGTGCAGGGCTACTTGCTGTATCTCATTCGCGATCGGCAGCGGTCGTGGAGTACCTGCAACATCACCGTCAATGCCCTGCGGTTTCTGTATCACACGACGTTGAAGCGTGAGCGCACGACGTTCTGTATCCCGTCCCCGCGCCAGTCGGGGAAGCTGCCGGCGCTCTTGAGTCGCGACGAGGTCCAGCGGCTGATCGCGCAGGCCGGCCATCAGACGCATCGCACGATGCTGATGACGACCTACGCGGCCGGCTTGCGGCTGAATGAAGTGCTCCATCTCCGCGTGCACGATATTGATTCCGCGCGGATGACGATCCGCGTCCAGCAGGGCAAGGGTGGTCAGGACCGCTACACGGTGCTCTCGGCGCGGCTGCTCGACGCCCTCCGCGCCTACTGGCGCGTCGCCCGTCCGACGACGTGGTTATTTCCGGGCAAGGACGTCACCCGGCCGCGGGATCCGTCCGGGCTCCAGCGCGCGTACACGATCGCGAAGCGTCGTGCGGGGATTACCAAACCGGGGGGCATCCACGCGTTGCGGCACGCCTTCGCCACCCACCTGCTGGAAGCGGGGGTCGACCTGCACACGATTCAGCGCTTGCTCGGGCACCGCTCGATCACGACGACGACGCGGTACTGGCATCTCACCCACGCGTCGCTGAGGACCCAGGCCGTCCGACTCGAGCTGCTCGACGGCCCGCCGCCGATCCCGCCGAGCGCCTGACCCGTGTGCGTCGTGTCCCCTCGGGACACGGCGGTCTCGACCGTCCGTCCTCGACTGGAGCTCGCGGACATCGTGCGCGCGGAGGGCACCGCGTATCGTCGCTCGCACCGCCTCGCCCCCGTCCAACGTCGGGCGCTCCACGCGATCGAGACCTGCCGCACCGCCACGCTGGGCGGGCATCGGGAGACGTGTGACCGGTGCGGGGCCGTGCGGATCACCTACAACTCCTGTCGCAATCGCCATTGCCCGAAGTGCCAAACGCTCACCAAGGAACGGTGGCTCGCCGCGCGACGGGCCGACCTCCTGCCCATTCCGTATTTCCACGTCGTCTTCACCCTCCCACATGCCCTCAATGCCCTCGCGCAGGGCAATCCCCGCGTGATCTACGCGCTCCTCTTCCGCGCGGCGGCCGACACGTTGCTCGCCTTCGGCCGCGATCCGCGTCACCTCGGTGGCACGATCGGCGTCACCGCGATCCTCCACACCTGGGGCCAAGCCCTGACGCAACACCTCCATCTTCATTGCCTCGTCACCGGCGGCGCCTTGGCCGCCGACCGCTCGCGGTGGCTCGCCGGTCGATCGGCGTTCTTGTTTCCCGTTCGCGCGCTGTCCACCGTCTTTCGTGCGAAGTATCTCGCCGGCTTGCACCGCGCCTTCGACGCGGGCGCATTGACCTTTGCGGGTGGCACCGCCGATCTGGCCGATCCCCACGCCTTCACGGCCTTCCTCGGGCAGCTCCGGGCCGTCGACTGGATCGTGTATACGAAGCGGCCCTTCGCCGGTCCCGAGCCGGTGCTCAGCTATCTCGGTCGGTACACCCACCGGGTCGCGCTGTCGAACGATCGGCTCGTCGATCACCGCGAGGGCCGTGTCCGGTTTCGGTGGAAGGACTACGCGGACCACGACCGCGTGAAGGTGATGACGCTCACCGCCGACGAATTCCTGCGCCGCTTTCTGCTCCACGTCGTGCCGCGCGGTTTCATGCGCATTCGCCACTTCGGCCTGCTCGCCCATCGCACGCGTCGAGGCTCGGTGACTCGATGCCGGGCCCTGCTCGGCCAACCCCCGCCAGAAGCCGCCGAGCCGGAATCGGTCGTCAGCCTGATGCAGCGACTCACGGGCATCGACCTGGCGCGCTGTCCGGTGTGCGGCGAAGGCCGGATGCAGATCACCGCCCTCGTCGAGTCCGGGACGCTGCCGCCAGATACGTCATGATGCCACTGGCGTCTCGCCCTCCGACGACCGATCACTGGGCACAGGCGTCCGGGCGGACGAGCTCTGTCTCGCTCGCGCGTTGGCCACGATCGACGTCGGGGCGGCGGCTCGCCCCCCAACGTCCCGCTCGCCCCGGCGCTCCTGCACGCCCGCGCGCATCCGTCAAAAGTCGCACCACGCCACGCCCGCACCGCTCTACAATCCCCATAGCGTTGCGCCGTCGCCGCCACGCGGCTTAGTCCAACAGGGTTTATCCGCACTGAGCCCGCGCCAGGTACGCACGTCGATCATCGTGGCAGTGCGGATGAAACCCTATTCGTTGGGCTGACAACGACAGAACGATCACGCCGACGATGGTAGAATTCTGAACATGGACACCACCGAGAAGCAGCGCGCCATCGAGGCGCTCAAGACTTTACCCGAGCGGGCCACGATCGGGGACGCTATCGAACGCCTGTGCTTCATCGCGAAGATCGAAGAGGGCCTTCGGCAATCCGAGGCTGGTCAGCTCGTGTCTCATGACGAGGTCAAGAAGCAGTTCTTGCCGTGAGAGTTGTTCTCTGGACCCTTCAGGCCCGTTCCGATCTCGCTGCTATTCGCGCCTTCATCAGTCAAGACTCTCCTCATTACGCATCAGTCGTAGTGGCCCAGCTGATTGCGGCGACTGATCGGCTAATCCCGTTTCCTGAGTCTGGCCGGGCGGTTCCGGAATTCGACGACCCGCACGTTCGTGAGGTTGTTCACCGCCCATACCGAATCGTCTATCGGCTCGTGGGTCAGGACCAGGTTCACGTCCTCACGGTCCATCACGGATCTCAAAGATTTCCCTCGGATCTCTAACTGAGCAGCCCAACATGCGCTGGAGCCGACGCGCGAAGTCTGTGCTACGGTGTCACCGAGGCGCGCGGCTCAGCGCCAACGTTAGGCAACTTTCGATCTACGACCGACGACAACATGCACTGGAACACCGGCATGGCCAAGCATGGCGACCAGGGTATCAATACTAAATCGGTCGATCTTTCCTCGGACAAGGTCGCTGATTCGGGGCTGGGTTACACAAAACAGGCTCGCGGCCTGAGCTTGGGTGAGCCGCCTGGTCTCAATCAACTTGCTGAGTCGAATCATCAGATCGGTCCGGATCTTCAGGTTTTCAGCCTCCTCTTTCGAGAACCCGAGGTCGCGGAACACGTTACCGGTGGAGCGTCGAACCTTGACTGTCACCGAGCCTCCTTCTTCTTCGCTCGCTGACCGAGGGCATGGCGTGGAGTCGCGCCAGGTCGATCCGCAGACTCACTCGGCGGCGGGCTTTGGCCTGGCCTTGCCGAAGATCCAAGCCACGAGAATGCTGAGGAGGTACAAGAGGACCATCGGCGTGGCAAAGATCGCCTGCGTCACCATGTCCCCCGACGGCGTAATCACGGCGGCGGCGACAAAGATGATGAGGAAGGCGTAACGGAAGCTGCGCCACAGGAATCGGGCCGTCACCAGTCCCGCCTTCGAGAGGAAGAAGACCACGGTCGGCATCTGGAAGACCGCGCCCATCCCGAGCAGCATTTTCGTGTAGAGATCGAAGACGTCCCCCAGCCGAGGCAGGAACACCAGATCGGGCGTGTTGAAGCTCGCGAAGAACACCATCATGTACCCGAACGCGATGTAGTGGGTGAAAGCAGCGCCTGCGACAAAGCCGAGCGTCGTGAAGAACGCGAACGGGATGGCGAACCGCCGCGCGCTCGCCGGCAGGAGGGGCGCGATCAGCCGCCACAACTGGTACATGACGAAGGGCATCGCCAGCACCGTGCCCACGATGAGGGCAATCTGGATATACAGGGAGAAGGCTTCGCCGGGCTGCGTATAGATGAGCGTGCTGCCGGCCGGAAGGGCGTTCCGGGTCGGCTGCAGCACGAAGTCTACGACCTGCTTGACAGACGAAAACCCGACGATGACGCCGATGGCAATCGCGATGCAGGAACGGACGATCCGCTTTCTGAAATCGTCGAGACGGTCGAGGATCGACACGTCGCCGAAGATCCCCTCGTAGACCGCAGACTTGCGAGAGGGTTTCGACTGGGAGAACGGCACGATGGCCATCAGAATCTGTGGCGCCGCCTAGCTCGAGGCTTGTGCCGACGTTTTGCCCTTGGTGGTGAGGCGCCGGCTGATGTGATCGATCAGAATCTCGGCGAGCCTGGACGCAACACCTGAGGCGGAAGTTCCGTCCGCGGCCTCAGCGTACGCGACGGCGATGACCTTGTCGCTCGTGATGACGGGCAAGGCGACGGCGCCGCCGATCGGGGTGTTCGACAACCCGACGGGCGAATCGCCCCCTCCGCGAGTGACGGCGACCAGTTTCCGGTCCGTCAACGTGCGTTTCAGCAGCGCATCGACATGGGACGGGATGGCCAGCTTGCTGATATCGGTCGTCTTGCCGAACCCGCGGCCGAGCCAGCCCTTGAACCCGTTGGCACCGACCTGGAACACGACCGTCTTGCTGAAGTACTTACTGAGGTGCTCGTTCAGGGCCTCGAAGACGTCGGCCGCCGTGGTCGCGGTACTGATCGCATTGAGCGCCATGCCGACCCGTTCGAGCAGCAGGACGCCTGCGGCGTCTCCATCCTGGTCGGTACGCCCCCGCGCCTTTGCGTCGGCCTCGAGTTGTTTGCGGGTCTCTTCGAGCGAGCGAATCCGATCGTCCCGGTGTTTCAGATCCTGGCGCAGCCCATCAACCTCCACCTTGACCGATTCGGCCCGCTTCGTCTCGCGTTCGACGAGCTTGTTCGCCTCGTCTCGAGCCGCCATGAGCTTCTTGTGCTCCTGGTCCACCGAACGGAGCCGGTCCTGGGCCTCCTTGAAGCTGGCTGTCTGGGCATCGCGTTCCGCCCGGGCCGTCGTGGCATGTTTCTGCGCATCAGAGAGCGCAGTGGCCTGAGCGGCCTGTACCTGCTGGGCCTCGGCGAGGCGCTCTTCCAGCTCCTGGCGAGTCTGTTCGATCTCGCGCCGCGCCGCCGCCAGCGCGGCTTCGGCCTGCTTCTGGACTTCCGCCCGCACCTGGCCGACCCGGGCTTCGGCCTCTTCCTTGGCGGCGCTCGACAGTTCCTGGACGAGATGATCGAGCACCTGGGCCTGCTCGGGATGAGAGAGGACCTTCTGCAGGGCACCGGCTCGCGCGTCTACCGCGGACCGGAGGGCCTTGATCTCGGCTTGCGCCGCTTCTGCGAGGGCCTCAACGAGAATCTGCGCCTGGCGGCGCGCCTGTTTCTCAAAGCTCATAAGGGGTGATCCACTCTACTTCAGGCCATGCCGTTTCTTGAAGTCCGGCCATTCCGCCTTCAGTCGAACCAGCGCGTCCGCGTCCGGACAGTGCAGAAATGGGTTGGTTTTCCGCTCGAGCCCGATGGTCGAGCTCGGGCGCACCCCGTAGTCGTGGCCAGGCCAGACGGTGGCTGTATCGGGAACGGCCTGGAGCAGGCGCTGGAGGCTGTCCCACTCGGTACGGGCGTCAGCCTCGGTCTTCGTGCCGCCAATCTTTCCGACAAACAGGAGATCGCCCGTCATCAGAATCTCGTGCGACGGTTCGTAGACGGTCAGGTGGTCGGCGGCGTGCCCTGGCACATGCATGAAGCGAAGTCGCAAGGCGCCGACCGCCAGCTCCTGCCCGTCGCGAAGCGAAATGTCTGGCGGCGTGGGTAAGGCGGGATGCCCGGCAATTGGCGCCCCGGTCAGCTCGGCCGCTTTGTCGTTGCCGTTGACATGGTCCCTATGCCCGTGCGTGTTGATGATATAGGTGACCTTGAGGTGCTGCTCAGTCGCGCGATCGACGAGCACCTCTGGCGTGTACGACGGATCGATCAGCACGGCCTCTCCGGCGTCGCGGTCCGCGAGCAAGTAGCCGAAGTTCCGATCGCCGCCGGTTCGAATCTGCTCGAAAATCAGCTGCATAACCCGCCCCACACTAAGGAAACCGTCCCGACGCCAACAGCAGATCGAAGCGAGCCCGCCGCAGCGTGTCTTCCGCGGTCGCCGCGGCTGTGTCTGCGTCGCGGGCGCTGCGCTCGGCGTCGATGACCTCGATGTTCGTCGCCGCGCCGGCCCTGAAGCTGACGTTGACGATGGTGACGACCTGCTGGGCCTGATCGGCCGCGGCGCGGATGCTCACGAGGCTGCGCTCGCCGCTCGCCACCGCCGTGCGCGCGGCCCGTACCTGGGACGCCGCCTGCGAGAGCGCACCGGTCAGGTTCGCGTCTGCGGCATCCACGGCAGCCTGTCGTTGCACCTTCACGCTGGTTTGCAGACCGCCGCTGAACACCGGAACGCTCCCCTGCAGCAGGAACCGCCAGCTGTTCGCCGACGAGAAGAACGGCGTCGGGTAGATCGTCTGCGGCAGAAAGACCGCGTCGAGGGTGGGCCACAGGTCCTTCGAGCTGTCTCCGAGCACGCGTTCCGCCGCTTGTTTCTGTCCGGTCAGCAACTTGAGATCCGTCCGGAACGCCATCAGTGAGGGCGCAAGATTCCCCGGCTGCGCCGCCACGCCGGCCGCGTCTGGCGGCAACTGGAACGACGGCTCGTCGATCGCATCGACCGGCCCATTGGCGACGAGGAGCACGCCGAGCGCCTCCTGCGCGCGATAGACGGCGAGCGTCGCCGATTCGAGCAGGCCTTCGTCGGTCGACCATTGCTGCTGCGCGCGGAGCGTGTTCAGACGGCTGCCCGTGCCCTGCTGCTCGAGCTGGCTGGCGAGATCGTAGTGTGCCTGTGCCGTGTCGCGCGCACGGGTGTTGCCTTCGATGAGGCGCCGCCGGGCGATGACGGTCAGATAGGCGTCCGCCGTCGCCAGCGCGACCTGCCGCCGCGTCTCGGCTGCGCCGAGCGTCGCTACCTGACGCGTGTCTTCGGCCTGCGCGCGGCGCGCCCAGGCCGCCGCCGCCACGATCGGCATGGTCGCCGTCACAGACGCGGTGACCTGATTCTGCGGCGTCACCGTCGATCCCTGAAACTCCGTCCCCGTATTGAGCGTCGTCGTCGTGACGTTGCCGGTCACCACCAGCCGCGTGCCCGCACGCGCCTGGCCGAGCAGGCCCTCGGCGCGCAGAATCGCGGCCGCCGCGACGGCGACCGACGGATTGTTCTGCGTCGCGCGATCGATCGCCTGCTGAAACGTGACGCGGTCAACTGGCGTCGGCACCTGCGCCTGAGGGGCTCCAGCCAGCACGAGGAGTGCGCAGGACGCCGAGAGAGTTCGAACGCTCTTACGACTGCTTTCAGGCGTGGGATCCGGCTTCAGCCGGATTGGTCCGCCTGAAGGCGGACCCCACAGA
>JBAUGX010000253.1:0-11601 GCA_049679965.1 Vicinamibacterales bacterium | reverse complement strand
GTTGGACCGTGGGCCGGCATCCCCTCGACTTTCGCGACGGCATAACCCCGATTACCCCAAGAGCAGCGGTAGGCCCGCAGCGACGAGGCCCGCCCCCGCCACGCGCGAGAGCAGGCGGCCGCCGGGGACGAGCCGCTCCGCCAGCGCGAAGATGGTCAGCGCCGCGATCCACAGCACGTTCATCACGCCGCCGACGAAGAGCAGCGCCATCAGCGCCCAGCAACAACCGACGCAGTAGAGCCCGTGCTCGGCGCCGAGCCGCAGGGCGCCGGGCGCGTCATGCCGGAATCCTCCGTGGCGCTGGATGAACCACAGCGGCGTCTGGCACTGCGCGA
Source organism: Vicinamibacterales bacterium (assembly GCA_049679965.1). Lineage (GTDB taxonomy): Bacteria > Acidobacteriota > Vicinamibacteria > Vicinamibacterales > CAVVIG01 > 2-12-FULL-65-11. Next base: position 11,266 of record JBAUGX010000253.1, on the reverse strand, counting down.
GGCAGGCATGCTTGAGCGGCGTCCACTGGAAAATGCCGGCCGCGATCAGCACGGCGCCCCCGAGAACGCGGCTCGTACCGGCCATCATCGGATCGAGCAGCCCGAACCGCTCGAGCCCCCACTGCGCGGTCGTCGCGGCCAACGCGAAGCTCGTCCACATCACCAGATAACCCGCGAGGAACCATCCCGTGGCGGCCAACGGCCGGGCGGTGGACGCCGCCTGGCGGCCGGCGCGCGCGTAGATGAGCAGCATCGGCGCGGCCGAGGGCGTCATCATCCCGACCATCATCACGTCCCACATGGCGAACATCAGGACGAAGTCGCCACCGCTCCACGGCGCCTGCGCCGGCGCCATCGCCATGGCGAAGCCGTTCGAGACCATGCGGAAGCCGGTCATGTCCATGCCGGCCATTTCCATGCTGCGCGCGAGTTGCAGGATGTAGATCCAGGCGAGCGTCGTCACAGCCACGAGCGCGGCCGCGAGGATGGCACGCTCGCGCCGCAGCACGGCCTCGAGAGCAGTCCCGCTCATGAATGCTCAGCCAGGCGACCCAGGTCGGCGCCGACTACTTGATGCGGCCGTGCTGGTTGAAATGCAGCTCGCACCACTGCGCGTAGCTGTCTTCGAGCTTCAATGGCACGCCCCTGGTCGAGGTCGACCAGCCGCGGCCCACTTCGTTCTGGCCGTACTCGAAGCCGTTCGGCAGGACGATGCCGACGCGGTGCTCCTGGCCGGTGACCTGGTTGATGATCGGCTCGCCGCGGCCCGTCACCACGCCGTCCGCTTTGCACTGCGCCCGCCGCGCGTTCATGTCAAGGTCGATGGTCACGGCGGTGTAGATGGGATCGTGGATCGTGTCGCACATGGCGGCGAAGACGGCCCAGAAGGTGGCCATCGGATCGGTGTCCTTGCCGGTCAGGATGCTGAGGAGCCCCTTGCGCTGCGCGGCGTCGGCCCGCGCGTCGAGAATCGGCTGCATGACGCCCTTGCCTTCGTGGACCGGCCCCGGCCAGGAGACGGCCATCACCATGTTGAGGCCGTCGAGCTTCGTGCCACCGAAGTGCCCCCGGTCGATCCTGAAGAATCCGATCGCCTTGCAGTCGCCGTGGGTTGGCAAGGCGTTGAACTGGCATGGGCACGCATAGGAGCAGTTGCAGTTGCCGAACTCCATGCCGTGCAATTCCCACTCGGTCATCGTCCCTCCGCACTGAACTGCGATCCTGGATCGCATGGGATTCTATAACGAACCCTCTGGTATCCGGAGCGCCATAGCCTGGTTGAGAGACGGGCGGCCATTCTGTATAATATGGGCGCCCATATGAAGACAACAATTGAGATTGCCGACGATTTGTTCGAGAAAGCCCGGCGGCAGGCTCGGCGGGAAGGGAAGACACTCCGCCAGGTTGTGGAGCAGGCCCTCCGTCGCCAGCTCGCGGCGAAGCCTGCCGAGCCGTTTCGGCTGAAGCGCCATCCGTTCGCCGGCAAGGGTGTGCAGAGGGCGATCGTCGAAGGACAGTGGGACGCGATCCGCGATCTCATCTACCGTCTGGGCTAGCGCTGTGGTGGCCGTCGACACGAACATCCTGGTCTACGCGCATCGGGCAGATTCGCAGTGGCACACGCGCGCCGATCAGGTCGTGGCGGATCTGGCGGAGGGCAGGGCGCCGTGGGCCATTCCCTGGCCGTGTCTGTTCGAGTTCTACGCCATTGCCACGCACCCCCGCATCTACAGCCCGCCCACGCCGCCGGCCGACGCGCGGGCCCAGATTGGCAACTGGCTGGAATCGCCAAGCCTGGTCCTTCTATCCGAGGGTGACGGCTTCTGGAACACCTTCGACGAAGTCCTCAAGAAGGCGAATGTGTCGGGCGGAGCGGTGCATGACGCTCGCATCGCTGCCTTATGTCTGCGCCACGGCGTGAAGACACTGCTGTCGGCTGATAGAGACTTCAGCCGCTTTCCGGATCTGAAGACCAAGAATCCTCTCCTTCAGTGAATCTCCGCCGCCGGGTATACTGGCCCGGCTCGTATGGCTCGAGTCCTCTGGATCCGGCCGCCGCTCCGAGGGCTGTTTCCGACCACCAACACCGGAGGGCCGGCCAGGAACTTTCCTGTCGGCTTGGCTTACCTCAACGCCGTCGCCGGGCAGGCCGGACACGAGTCTGAAATCGTTGACTGCCTGGCCTTCGCCGAAGACAGCCACGTCATCGGCGGCTCGTTCATCTCGCCGTTCGAAGAAGAAAAACTCCGCCGCTTTCCGCGGCCCGGCAAGAGGCTGTTCCATGTCGGCGCGTCGTGGGAACGGATTGCCGACGCGGTGCGTGCTCGAAAGCCGGACGTTGTCGGAATCTCGTGCATGTTCTCCAGCTACCATCTGTCGGCGCGGAAGGTCGCCGAGATCGTCAAGGCGGCGTCCGCCGACTCGCTCGTCGTTCTCGGCGGCCAGCACGCGACGAGCCTGCCGCATTCGGCGCTCGAGAGCCCGCACACCGACTGCATCCTCGTAGGCGAGGCCGAGACGTCGATCAGTGATTTTCTCGCGCACGCCGGCGACCGGCGGGCGCTCGGCGCGCTGCCCGGAGTCGGGTACCGATGCGGCACGGGCTTCTGCTCGTGCACGCTCAAGCGCGCGGAGCCGCATCTGAATCCCCGGTCGCCCTGGAACACAGACCTCGACCGTGTCCCGTTCCCCGATCCGGGGAATCTGAGCTGGGCGAGCTATGCGCAGATGTCCGTGCTCATCACCAGCCGGGGATGCCCGCTCGCCTGCACGTTCTGCTCGGTGCACGACATGGTGGGGAAGGCGTTTCGCTCGCGCTCGGCGGAAAACGTCGCCGACGAAATCGAGCACTTCGTCCGCGCCCACGGGATCTGGCGGTTCAATGTCGAGGACGACAACTTCACGTGGGATATCGACCGCGTTCGGCGAATCTGCCGCGCGGTGAGAGCCAGAAACCTGAAGAAGGTCGAGCTCTGGCTGCCGAACGGCATCACCGCGATCAAGCTCGAGGACGATGTGATCGGCGAGATGATCGACGCGGGGTTTCGGGGCCTCTTCATCGGGCTCGAGACCACCGACCAGAAGACGCTCGTGCGGATCAAAAAGGGCTTCACGTCGCTCGACACGGTGACGAGCCGGGTGGCCGCCTTCCGCAAGAAGGACAAGCGCATCGTCGCCAACGCGTCGTTGATCATCGGGCTGCCGGGGCAGACGCTCGGCGACTTCGCGATGGACATCGTGCGGCTCCGACGCCGCGGGATCGCCTATTTCGCCAACCCGTACTATGCCGTCCCCGGATCGCCCGACCGCCACAACCTGATTGCGTGTGGAAAGCTCGACCCGAAGGAAGACCCGAGCCTCACCGAGCCCTGGTCGTTTCATGCGTCGTTTGAGATCGATTCCGAAAGCCTCTACTGGGCGCAGCTGGCCGCGTACTCGCTGGCGCGGCCGGATGTCTTCTTCTGGTTTCGGCGGTTCGCGGCCACGCCCGCGCCAGACGATTGGCGGGCGCGAGCGTTCGCGCGCTGGCTGTCCGCAGAGACCTTCGTCAGAGACTCGCGGGATCCGCTGCGCAGGCTTGCTCGGCTGCCCGGCCTGGCCGCGTCTGGATTGTCGCTGTGCCTCCCGTCAGGTCCGTCCGACCATGACGGCGCCGAGGCTGGGCGAGACGCGTTTTCGTTCAGCATGCTTGTCAAACGCGTCAATGCGATGCAGTTCGAGCCGTACAGTGTGTGGCGCACGCCGAAGCTGCAGACCACCGGGCACGCCATCGCGGCCGACTTCGTGGCCATGAGCATCTCGCTCGCGACGAACTCATCGATCGCCGTGGAGGAAGAGCGGTGCGCGAATGCCGAGCCCCAGTCACAGGCCTGCGTGTTTCGGTTCGGGCGCGGCCAGCTCCCGCCCTCGGCCGAGGCGGTGCGCCGCGCGTTCGTGGACGCCGTGCTGAGACCGATGTCCGAACAGTAGAGGTTCTATCGTCATGAGTGTCTTGCCCCAGGTTCTTGCGCTCGACTTCGACGGCGTGATCTGCGACGGCATGTCCGAATATTTCGAGAGCTCGCTCAGGGCACATAGAGCGTCGTTCGCCCAAAGCCCCGACCCCGCGCGGCGGGACGAGCTGTTCGCGCGGTTTGCGCCGCTGCGACCCGCGGTCGAGACCGGCTGGGAGATGATCGTGCTCGTCGACATGCTCGCCGAGCGCGACCCGTCTGGCGACCGCGAGCTGAAAGAACGTTGGGCGGCTGTCCGCGACGCCTGGGTCGGCAGGAAGGCGATCGAGCCCAAGAGGCTCGCCGACGCGCTCGACGCGGTACGGGACGCGTGGGTGCGGGAGGATCTCCAGGGCTGGCTCGCGAAGCACACGTTTTTCCCAGGCATGACCGCGTGGCTCCGCCACCTCTGCGACAGCGGTCAAGTCTGGTACGTCGTCACCACCAAAGAAGCGCGCTTCAACGTCGAGCTGCTCAAGTGGCAGCAGGTGCCCATCGCGCGCGCGCGCGTCATCGGCAAGCAGTGGCCCAAGCGCGAAAAGTGGGAAGTGCTGCGCGAGCTGGCCGCACGTCACGGCCTCCCCCCGACGGGCGAGGGCCTGTGGTTCGTCGAGGATCGGTTCGAGACGCTGCGTGGCCTGCACGAGCGGGCCACGGATTTGTCGGCCGCGCGGCTGTACCTCGCGGACTGGGGGTACGTGTTTCCCGACCGGGACGTCGTCGGGGCCGAACGCCACGAGCGCATTCAGCGTATCGGCCTGGCCGATGTTCACGCGGGGCTTGAAGCCTGGCCGGCCCAAACGACCTAGGCGCGCCGCTGTACCGGACATCGGTCGCCTGCGGGAGGACAGTCGGCTACAATCGCTCGATGAAAGGGGCTTAGATGGCTGTCAAGAAATCCCGCCGCGCGGCACCCACTCGCCGACCGAAGTCGGCCCGCCGGAAACAGACCCCGCGCCGCGCGGCTGTTCGGTCGGTCAAAGCTCGACGTTCGCCCGAAACCTTGCGCCTCCGCGCCTTCGAACCTGCCTTGACGGTGAGCGATCTGGCTCGGAGCGTCCGCTTCTATTCCGACGTCCTGGGCTTCATCGTGGGCGATCGATGGACCGACGCCGGCGTCTTGCGCGGCGTGAGCCTGAAGGCAGGCGCGTGCGATCTGATGTTGTCGCAGGACGACTGGTCCAAAGGGCGCGACCGCAAGCGGGGCGAAGGCGTGCGGCTGTGGTGCAGGACCGCGCAAGGCGTCGACGGCCTGGCTGCCAGGATCAAGGCGGCGGGCGGTGTTCTCGCCGAAGAGCCGAAGGATCAGCCCTGGGGTGTACGCAGCCTCGCGGTGGACGATCCGGATGGGTATCACCTCTCCATCTACGAAGCGAAGAACGCATAGCCCGCCGGCCCGCCGCGGCAGGCCACGTCAGCTGCCGTCGCGAATCACGCGGCACGACTCGATGTCGAAGGTCACCTCGCCCAGCGTCAGACGCGTCTGATCGCGGAGGCCGGCGGCAAATCGCAGAAACCGGTACACGTCGGCGAAGTTGCTGGCCAGGCCGAGCGATGCGCGAATGGCGCCGGCGCTCTTTCCGCCTCGGTGGGTGATGGCCTGGAGGAAGCGCGGCAGGGTCATCTCCGGGCTCTGCTCCAACGCCGCGGCGACGTCGTCTTCGGTCAGACCTTCGGCAGCCTCGCCGGCGCCCGGATTACAGAAGCACCCGGTTCTGAGCGAGATGCGCTCCCCGCCGGCCAGCTCCTCCACGCGCCGGTAGTCCACCAGATGCCCCTCCGGATCGTAGAAGTTCATCGTCACGATGCCGCCTCGCGCCGAGGTGGTCAGCGGTCCGTAGATGCGCACCATCGGGCGCCCGTTGCCGTGCCGCAGTTCCACGAGCCGCTCGAGCAGCCAGGCGGTGAGACAGCCGACGCGCGTCTGTATCGTCTCGATCCCCACGGCGCGGAGATGCCGGAGCCCGATCTCGACGGCGGGAATCGCCAGATAGTTGAGCGTGCCATCCTCGAAGCCCGCCTCGCCGGGCGCGAGGATGTGACGCCGACCCGCGACGGTCGCGAAGTTGACCGTGCCGCCGGCGAACCACGGACGCCGCAGCGTGCGAAGCGCCGCGCGGCGCGCCAGCAGACACCCCACGCCCGTGGGATAGCCGAACATCTTGTAGAACGAGACCGTGACGAACTCAGGCTTTACCGCGCCCAGGTCCAGACGATTGGTGGGGACGAAGGCGGCCGCATCCAGCAGCACGTCCCAGCCGCGCTCATGGGCCTGGTCGACGAGGTCGAGTGGATGCTTCACGCCCGAGAAGTTCGACTGCGCGGGAAATGCGAACAACTTGTGCCGCCCCGGCCGATCCAGCAGCTCGTCCAGCCTCGGGCGATCGATGCGCAGCTCCGGCGTCGTGATCGGCGCGTAGGTCACCGTGGCGCCTCTCCGCGACGCAAATTCTCGAATGCCGTTCACGGAATTGTGGTTGTCGACACTGAGCAGGAACTGCGCGCTCGGCGCAAAGGGATACGACTCGCCGACAATCTTGAGAGCGGCGGTGGCGTTGTGGGTGAAGATCGCCGTGTACTCGCCGTCGGCGTTGAACCACGCCAGCACGGCGCGCCGTGTCTGCTCGATCAGGGCCGTCACGTCCGAGGACGTCGGGCTGGCCGAATGCGGGTTGCTGAAGACCCGGGCGTTCAGCAGCGCCGTGTGCTCGCGGATCTGCGACGCGGCATGCAAACTGCCGCCCGTGTAGTCGAGGTACACCTGGCGCTGCTCATCGACGCGTCCGTACTCCGATGTCCGCAACTCATCCAGAAGACTCGTGCGCTCGTACTGTGGATACGTCTTCAGGAACTCTTGGTAGGCGCGCTGCACGCTTCCATTATGGACGGGAAGGGCGCCCCGCCTTGACATCTCAGCCGGCCGGCCGTCAACATCACCAATCATGCCGCGAACGGGTGAGTTCATTTTCCGAAGGCGGAGGTTGTCGTGAGCAGCCCCGTGATTGCGGTTCCCGGGCCGGCCGCGCTGCCGGATGGGAGAGGCTTCAGCCGGGAGTTCCTTCGCCTGCGGGAGCTGGCGCTCGACTGGATCCATGCGTACTACGACGTGGACCATCTGAGGCGCACCGGCGACTGGCTGCTCGCGCTCGACCCCGAGGCGGCCGAACCCCTCGTGATTGCGGCGCTCACGCACGACATGGAGCGCACCGTGCCGGGCGGGCCGCTGCTCGACAAGGTCAACACCGCCTGGGACGACCCGGTGTACAACACCGCCCACTGCACGCGATCGGCCGAGGTGGTGACCACGTGGTTGGTTGCGCAGGGCGCCTCCGACCGGTTCGTCCGCGGCATTCACCAGCCGATCCTCGAGCACGAGTTCGGAGGATCGCCAGAGGGCGACTTGATGCAGGCGGCCGATTCCATCTCGTTTCTTGAAACCAATCGAGTGCTGGTCGCCCGGTGGGTCGCGGGCCACGAGTGCAGCCTCGAGAAGGGGCGCGACAAGCTGAGGTGGATGTGCGACCGCGTGCGGCTCGAGCGCGCGCGCGACATCGCCCGCGTTCAGTTCGAGCAGGCGATGGCCGATGTCGACGAGCGACTTGGCTTCTGAGCATCGCGTCGCCATCGCCTGCGACGGCCCCTTCACCTACGGCGATCTCGATCAGGCGTCACGACAGGTCGCGAGCGCGCTGCTCGGGGGGCGCCGCGATCTCGAGGAAGAACGCGTCGCCTTTTCGGCCGTGCCCTCCTTCGCCTACGCGGCGGTACAGTCCGGCATCTGGCGTGCCGGAGGCGTGGCCGTCCCGCTGGCGGTCGGCTATCCACAGACGGAGATCGACTACCTGCTCCGCGATTCCGGCGCGCGGCTGGTCGCCGAGGATCTCGTTTCTGCGGCGTGCATGCTCAAACGCGAGGCGCCCGATCGGGAGCGCGCGCCCCTGCCGGCGATCGGCTCCTCGCGGCGGGCCATGATTGTCTACACGAGCGGCACCACGGGCCGCCCCAAGGGCGTCGTCACCACGCATGCCAACATCAAGGCGCAGATCGATACACTCGTGACGGCCTGGGAGTGGAACGCCGACGATCGGCTGCTGCTGGCCCTTCCGCTGCATCACGTCCACGGCATCATCAACGGCCTCGGCTGCGCGCTGGCGGCCGGCGCCACCTGCGAGATGCTGAAGCGTTTCGATCCCGACGTGGTGTGGGACCGGCTCGCCTCGGGCGACATCACGATCTTCACGGCCGTGCCGACGATGTATCGGCGGCTGATTGGGTCCTGGGAAGAAGCGGATCCGGGTGAGCGACGGCGGCGATCGGAGGGAGCGCGAGCGTTGCGGCTGATGATGTCAGGCTCTGCCGCTCTTCCTGCCCGGATGCTGGAGCGCTGGCGTGAGATTACCGGCCACACCCTGCTCGAGCGCTACGGCATGACGGAGATCGGCATGGCCCTGTCGAACTCGCTGCATGGAGAAAGGCGTGCCGGGTTCGTGGGCGTTCCACTGCCCGGGGTCGAGGTGCGGCTCGTCAACGAAAAAGGGACGCCGGTGGCAGGCAGCACCGGCGGGGAGATTCAGGTGCGCGGTCCGTCGATCTTTCTCGAATACTGGCAGCGCCCCGAGGAGACGCGCGCGGCCTTTGCGGACGGCTGGTTCCGCACCGGGGACACGGCCGTCGTCGAGCGCGGCGCCTATCGGATCCTGGGGCGCACCAGCGTGGACATCATCAAGACCGGCGGCTACAAGGTGTCGGCGCTCGAGATCGAAGAGGTGCTGCGGCGGCATCCGGCGATTGCTGATTGCGCGGTCGTCGGCGTCGCGGATCCTGAGTGGGGCGAGCGCGTATCCGTGGCGCTGGAGCTGGTCGAAGGCCAGCACCTTTCGCTCGACGATCTGCAGCGCTGGGCGAAAGCCGAGCTCGCGCCCTACAAGGTCCCGAGAGCGCTCGAAGTCGTCGCGGCGCTCCCGCGCAATGCCATGGGCAAGGTCAACAAGGCGGCTCTTCTGGCGTTATTCGAGAAGACCTGACCGGCGGCTCCGGCCCGTCGTCGCCCGCAGCTAGACGTCCACGGCCCCTGGACCACTCGCGTGGGAACCGCCGCCTTCGGCGTACCACGCCTGGGAGCGCGGCAGTAACGAGAATCTCAACGACCTGCTCCGCCAGTGCCTGCCGAAACGGATCAGCCTGGCCGGCCTGACCCAAGGCCAGTGTGACGTCCTCGCGCACCGGCTCAATACACGGCCCAGGAAACGTCTGGGCTATCGCACCCAAGAGGAGTGCTTCAATGAAGCCTGATCACTGTTGCGGTCCAAACTTGAACTCAAACAGCCCCCGCGAAAGAAGACAGGTCGACTTCGCGCTAGCGACTGCAGTTCACTTGCTTGCCAGCCAGAGCCGCTGTTCCGGCAGCGCTGATTGCCTCATGGCTCGACGCACTCGCTTGCTCCATCGCTTCAAGTGTCACGCAGCGCAAGATCTCGTCGCGATCAAGGAGGAACGGCGCAAGTTTTGGTAACGCCTGAGCGGTGGGCTCGACGAGGACGGCGGGCGCCCGGAACTCCTCGATCGATGAGTCCAGCTTCTCAGTCAGGTCTTCAAAGGCAAACGCGACACGTCGACGAGTGCGCAAGTCCCTGTGCGTAACCATCTCAACGAGCAACGATAGGCCTGAAACGCTGTAGCTGAGGGCGAAGGCGGCGTCCTGTTTCATCACGAAGTCCTGTTGTGAGCCGCCCGAACATTCATTCCGCTCCATGCGCGCCAGCGTGGTCTCGATGCGGTCGTGCGCGGGTTCGATTCTTCGCAGAACGGCAGATGCCACAAACTGCATCTGGCATTCCTTACGCTTGTCGAGCGCCTCGATCAACGCAGGCACGACTTGAGGCCCCTGCTTCACCAGCGCGGCCACTGCCGCTATGACCACTTGTTCATCCTTCTGAGTGAGTTGACTGATGAGGCGCTGAGTGCTCCCATCTGTCGCGTTCTGGGCGCCCACTGTAGGAGCGACCGAAAATACAAGAACGTATGCGACGGCGGTTGATCGAATCAGGAGCATGTACGCCTCCTTGATGGAGTTGATGGGCTGCCTAACGTGAGCGCTCACCCGCCGGCGCTCTCGATGCCAACAGCGACGGTCTGGTGCAGCGCATGTTAGGCAGCCCTATAGGGAAGTTCTCTCGAGGAATTCCACCACGCCGCTTTGCATGTTCTTCACTTGATCCGGTGTGTGTAGATGTCGGCCATGGTAGCGCTGGCACTCGCCTTCGACAAGCCGTCCCCTTGTCGGTCGCTCAAAACCGAATGGACGCGAGCACAGCCCAGCGATCGGTACTGATGACTGGAGACACCGTCAAGTGCGCGCCCTGAACCCGCGACATGTCGATGGTCCTGCTGACGCTTGCATCGATGGCCACTCCGATGCCCGCTCCGATACCCGCCCCGGCGCCTGCACCTAGTGCGCCGAACAAGAGTGCCCCTGCGACAGAATTAGGGCACGTATGGCCCGGTCGCTCGTTGAGCTCACACAACCCCACCACCAGCGGCCCCCCAAGTACGGCTCCCGTGATACCGCCTGCGAGGAGGCCGAGACTGGCGCCGTTCCGCAGGCCGTCCCACACCGAGTCTCTGACCACGATCCTCCGTACGGTTGCCTCAGGGAACGTCTGTCTCTCACTGCCATTCACGAGGAGGGTGAGAGAGGACGGTGTCAATTCCGCGACCTTCCCCCTAGTACGGCGACCGTCCGTTCCCAGGATGGAAACAGCATCGTCCACCTTGATGCGGCTCGAGAGGTCCGCAAACAGAGTCGTACTCCTCAGAACGCCCTTCGCGAGCAAGACCGATCCGACTGTCGCGACCATCAGACCGCCAACGCCCGTGGCCGCCGATCGCGCTTCGCACGTCGTAGAAGCTTGTTTGGTGGTGCATTCCTCCCCGAAGCCAAGAGCCGCAAGCCCGATTCCTCCTCCGACTATCGCTGCGCCAGACAGCAGCAGCCGCTTCTTTTCCGAACCGGTAGTCTGCGCCGTCACGTTCGGGGGGCCCAACGTGACGATCAAAACAAGCCAAGTGAGGGGTCGTGCGACGCTGAGAAACATGGCCGCCTCCTTCACTTGCCAATGCGCTAACTGGCACCAGAACGGCCCAACGACCGCCGCTCAATCGCTATCCAGATTTCTGAACTGAAGAACAATGCCTATCGTGGCTGCCTAGACAGTATGGCTGTCAGATCGTAAATCGAGAGACCTGCCTCACGTTGTTATCGTGGATTACGCGAA
>JBAUGX010000252.1:0-6614 GCA_049679965.1 Vicinamibacterales bacterium | reverse complement strand
GTCTAGCGCACCGAACCCGAAGAACCCGAGCACCCGAGAACCTGAGCACCCGAGAACCTAGCTCTTCGACGCCTTTCCAATCGGCAGCACGTCTTCGAGGTTCGCGTGCGGGCGCGGGATGACGTGGACGGACACGAGCTCGCCCACGCGGCGCGCGGCCGCCGCGCCGGCGTCGGTGGCGGCTTTGACGGCACCGACATCGCCGCGGACCATCACCGTGACGTAGCCGGCCCCGATGTACTCCTTGCCGATCAGCGTGACGTTGGCGGCCTTGACCATCGCGTCGGCCGCCTCGATCGACCCGATGAGTCCTTTGGTTTCTACGAGTCCCAGAGCTTCTTGTGACATCTTGTGTTGTGCTGCTCTCGAGGCCCCGAGCCCCGATCGACCCTCGCGTGCGCGCCGACGCGTCGAACTGTAACAGATTGCGCGACGTTGCGCGAAAAGACTCCCGTCAGGTTTCTGGTGGGTGAACGCTTCGCCGTTCTGGCGCCTCACGGTCTAACGGTTCCGGGCATCGAGAGTAAAGTTGCTATAATCGAACGTCGATAATGTCCATACTGACAATCCCTTGCAGGCACTCTCGGTAGCCATTGATGGACGTTTGAACGTGGAATTCCGTTGCCGCCTGGCGTCACCCCGCGGCGAAATCGTCGAAGCCGTCTACGCGGCCGAGTCCGAAGCGGCGCTGCGTCGCGAGCTGGAGGACAAGGACCTGCTGGTCCTGGCGCTGCAGCCCAAAGGCGCGATTGCCGGCTTGTCGATTCGGCCGCCTCGGTCCAGCCGCGTCAGCACGCCGGAGTTCCTGGTGTTCAACCAGGAAATGGCGACCCTGCTCAAAGCGGGGATGCCGCTCGTGCAATCGCTCGATCTGCTGAAACGGCGCGTCACGTCACCGCGATTCCGATCGGTGCTCGAGGCCGTGCACGAGCAGGTCCGATCGGGCACGGCACTCTCAGACGCCTTTGCCTCACACGGAGAATTGTTTCCGCGTGTTTACACGGCGTCGCTGTTGGCAGGGGAACGGAGCGGTAACCTTGACGCCATGCTGCGACGGTACGTCGAGTACGCGAAGGTCATCGCCACGGTCAAACGCAAGATGGTGTCGGCGCTCATTTATCCGGCGATTCTGCTCGCGCTGGCGCTCGCCCTGGTCTCGATCATTGTGCTCACAGTGGTGCCCGCTTTCTCGGACTTCTACGGCAGTTTCGGCGCTGACCTGCCGGTCGTCACCCGTGTCATCGTGAATCTGTCGACGTTCATCCGGAACCAGTTTCTGATCATCATGGTGGCGCTCGCCGGAGTGGCCGCCGCCGTCTTCATGTGGGGAGGGCGCGCCGGACAGCGGGCGCGCTTCGATCAGCTGATCCTCCGCGTGCCCGTGCTGGGCCAGGTTGCGCGAAAGTTCTCCACGTCACAGATGGCGCGCACGCTGGCCACGCTGCTGGGCGGCGGTCTGCCACTCGTCAACGCGCTCGACATCGCCGCCAAGTCGATCGGCAACCAGTACATGGCGGGCCAGCTCGACATCGTGGGCACGCGCGTGCGAGAGGGCAGCTCGTTCGCCGCCGCGCTCGAAGCGCGCGGTGTGTTCCCGGACGTCGCGGTGAAGATGGCCGAGGTGGGCGAGTCGACGGGCGCGCTGCAGGACATGCTCAACACCGTGGCCGACTTCTACGACGAGGAGATCGCGACCAGTATGGAGCGGTTCATCACCCTGATCGAGCCGGCGCTCCTCGTCGCCACGGGCCTGGTCGTCGCGGGGTTACTGCTCGCGCTCTACCTGCCGCTGTTCCAGTTGAGCTCGGTGCTCTCTCGGTAGCCCTATGAACGTCAACGTCAACAGCGCCAGCGCCGCCGACCTGCACATCGACGCGCACGAGATTCGCGCGGTCAGTGATGCCGAGCGCCGCGCCGAAATCGAGCAGGCCCAGCGCCTCGCCGAGCGGTACCACATAGAGTTCGTCGACATGGACACGTTCCGGATTGATCAAGAGCTCTTCCGATCCATTCCGGCAGACTTGATGCTGCGCTACGGCTTCGTGCCGTACCGCCGCGACGGCCAGACGCTCGAGATCGTCGTGTCCGACCCGACCGATCTGCCGATGATCGACGAGTTGGCCGTCCTGCTCTCGGCGCCCATCAAGGTCGCGGTGGGCCCGCGCTCGGCGATCGAGTCGATTCTCAAGAAGAGCGAAAGCAGTCAGCGTGTGCTCGAGGAGGCGACCGAGGGCTTCCACTTGCAGCTGCTGAAGGAAGAGGACAACGGCGACGAGAGTCTGACGGTCGCGAAGCTGACGAGCGACATCAGCCCGGTCATCCGGCTGGTCGATTCAACCATCTACACGGCGATTCAGCGGCGCGCGAGCGACATCCACATCGAGACCCAGGACGATGCCGTACACGTGAAATACCGCATCGACGGCGTGCTGCAGGAGGCGATGCGGCCGATCGCCAAGCAGTTCCACAGCTCCATCGTCTCGCGCATCAAGGTCATGGCCGAGCTGGACATCGCGGAGAAGCGCGTCCCGCAGGACGGCCGATTCAAGCTGCGCATGCCGGGCAAAACCATCGACTTCCGCGTCTCGATCATGCCGAGCGTGCACGGCGAGGACGCCGTGATCCGCATTCTCGACAAGGAATCGATCAGCGAACAGTTCACCGAGCTCCGGCTGGATATCCTCGGATTCCCCGACGCCGAGCTGAAGCGCTTCCGGAAGTACATCGCCGAGCCGTACGGCATGGTCCTGGTGACGGGGCCGACCGGCAGCGGCAAGACGACGACGCTCTACGCGGCGCTGTCGGAGATCAAATCGATCGAGGACAAGATCATCACGATCGAGGACCCGGTCGAGTACCAGCTCGCCGGGATTACCCAGATTCCGATCAACGAGAAGAAGGGCCTGACGTTCGCGCGGGGCCTGCGCTCGATTCTCCGGCACGACCCGGACAAGATCATGGTCGGCGAGATTCGCGACGCCGAGACGGCGCAAATCGCGATCAACTCGGCGCTGACCGGCCATCTGGTGTTCACGACGGTCCACGCCAACAACGTGCTGGACGTCCTCGGGCGGTTCCTCAACATGGGCGTGGAGGCCTACCAGTTCGTGTCGGCCCTCAACTGCGTCCTCGCGCAGCGGCTCGTGCGCACGATCTGCCATCACTGCCGGCGGCCGACGAAGGTGTCGCGCGCGCTGCTCGAGGAATCGGGCCTCGACCCCGCCCTCGGGCAAACACACACGTTCTACGAGGGCGTCGGCTGCATCGAGTGCGGCAGTACCGGCTACAAGGGACGCACGGCCATCTGCGAATTGCTCGACCTGAGCGACCGCATCCGCGAGATGATTCTCGACAAGCGGTCAACCTCCGAGATCAAGAAGGCCGCACGCGAGGAAGGCATGCGCTTCCTCCGCGAATCGGCCGTCGAGCGGGTGATGCAGGGGGTGACGACACTGCGCGAAATCAACAAGGTGACGTTCGTCGAATGAGCCTGCTGTCTTCACTCCGACAAGGGCCCCAGCCCAACGTGGCGGTCGAGATCGCCGCCACCCACGTCTCTGGCGCCGTGCTGGACTGGCGCGGGCGGGAGCCGGTCGTCTCGGCGCACGCCATCGAGCCCCTTCCGCCCGGGGTCCTCGTGTCGTCGCTGACGACGGCCAATCTCCACGATCGTCCCGCTGTGGCGGGCGCGCTCCGCCGGGTGCTCGCCCGACTCGGCCGCCCCCGTCGCATTGGCCTCATCGTGCCCGACCTGGTCGCCAAAGTGTCGATCGTCAAGTTTGAGCAGGTGCCGGCGCGGGCGAACGAACTCGACGAGCTCGTCCGGTGGCAGGTGCGCAAGTCGGCGCCATTTGCGATCGAGGAGGCGCAGGTGGGTTACGTCGCCGGCCAGCGCGCCCCCGACGGGCAGGAGTTCATCGTGTCGCTGGCTCGCCGCGATATCGTTGAGGAGTACGAGCGACTGGCCGCCGACGCGGGGGCGCACGCCGGCATCATCGATCTGACGACCTTCAACGTCATCAATGCCGTGCTCGCCGGCTCGCCCGCGTCCACGGCGGATTGGCTCCTCGTCAACGTGACGCCAGAGTACGCGACCATCGTCATTCTCCGCGGCCCGCATCTGATGTTCTTCCGCAATCGGGCGGCCGACACCGAGGGCACACTCGGCGACCTCGTGCACCAGACCGCAATGTATTATGAGGATCGCCTGAAGGGCGACGGCTTCGCCCGCGTGATTCTGTGTGGCGGCTCCAGCGGCCGGGACGCCGGTTCTGGCCGCCCCGTCGATCCGATGGATGCAATGGACCATGTCCGGCGCAGTCTCGAGCAACGGCTGGCTACGACGGTCCAGACGGTCGATCCCCGCACCGCGGCGGCCCTGACGGACCGCATCTCGGTGGGGTCCGCGCTTCTCGACACGCTCACTCCACTCGTCGGGCTTCTGGTGCGGGGGCAGGTGAAGGCCGCATGATTCGAAACAATCTGGCCACGCGACCTTTCTACAACGAACGCGCGCTTCACGCGTGGCTGTTCGCCATCGGGCTCGCAGTGGCAGCCGCCACGGTGTTCAACGTGGTGTGGGTCGTGCGCTACACCCGCAGCGACACGGACCTGGCCGCCCGGGCCTCGCGCGACGAGGCAGGCGCAGCCGCGGCGCGCGCCAGGACCGCGCGTCTGCTCGCGAGCGTGGATCCGCGTCAACTCGAGTACTCGTCGACCGAGGCGCAACTGGCCAACGACTTGATCGACCGGCGCACCTTCTCGTGGACCGGGCTGTTCAATCAATTCCAGGCGACGCTGCCCGACGACGTGCGGATTACAGCCGTGCGGCCCAGGCTGGACGCCAAGCGCAACATCCTCCTCACGATCAGCGTCGTCGCGAAGACTATCGAGGACGTCGATCAGTTCATGCGGCGACTCGATGGCACGGGCGTGTTTGTCGACGTGCTGTCGACCGACGAACGCCCTGACGAAGAGGGGTTGATTCAGGCGTCGATTGTCACGACCTACGTGCCGTCCGCGGCGGCTGGCAGCGGGAAGGGCACGCGGCCATGACGCTGCTCACACGGATCCTGATCGAGAAGCGTCCGCTCGTCGTCGGGCTCGGGCTGGCGATGGCCCTCAATGCCGCGATGTACGGATTTGTCGTCCGTCCGTTGGGCGTACGGTCGACCGGCGCGGCCCGAAGGGCCGACGCGGCGATGGTGGCGCTCCGTGCGGCCGAGCGCGACCTGGCGGGCGCCAACGCCCTGGTCGAGGGCAAAGCGCACGCAGACCAAGATCTCTCGACCTTCTACGCCAAGGTGATCCCTGCGAACCTGCCTGGCGCGCGCGGATTGACCCGGATACTGCCGGC
Organism: Vicinamibacterales bacterium; assembly: GCA_049679965.1. Taxonomy (GTDB): domain Bacteria; phylum Acidobacteriota; class Vicinamibacteria; order Vicinamibacterales; family CAVVIG01; genus 2-12-FULL-65-11. The sequence goes on along the minus strand of JBAUGX010000252.1, from coordinate 1,258 downwards.
GCTGGCACAACGGGCCAATGTGGCGTACCTGGGCAGTACGACGAAGATCGATACCGCGCTCAAGGGCCAGCGGTTCGGGCACCTTCAGATCACGATGGCCATGCAGGGCGAGTGGGAGGGCATCCGGCGCTTCATCTACGAGCTCGAGGCGTCGCCCTCGTTTGTCATCATCGATGACATGACGCTTGCACAGACCGACCCTGCGGAACCGCTCACGTTGACGCTCGAACTATCCACGTACTACCGGTTGGGTGCAAACGGTGGCTAGCAGAAATCAACAGATCCTCCTCGGAGTGTTGCTCGGAGCGGCCGCCCTGGTGGCCTATCAGGTCTGGCCACGAATCGCGGCGGTGCCCGCCTCCACCGCCACCGGGCGACCGGCGGCGAGGCAAACTGAGCAGGCGGTGCCGGCCGGCACGGGAGCACCCACCGTGCATCTGCAGGCCCTTGAGTCCGCCCGGCCCAATCCGCTCGCTCGGGACCGCAATCTGTTTCGCTTCAGACCCAAAGCGCCACCCCCACTGCCGCTCCCCGCTGCGAGAGCACCGATTGATCCATCGCCGGCATTGGCCGCGCCGCTGCCGCCTCGGCTGCCGCCAATCGCGTACCGGTTCATGGGTATCGCGGAGGCGCCGGTTCGCTCGTTGACGATCGCGGTGCTGAGCGATGGCGCGGGGCATGTTTTTCACGGCGGCGTGGGTGATGTCATCGAAGGCCGGTATCGGATTCTGCGCATCGGCCCAGATTCGATTGAGATGGCGTATCTGGACGGACGCGGCCGGCAGACGATACGGCTCTCGGGCTCTTGAGAATTGCTGATTGTTGATTGTGGATTTCAGAATGCAGACTTCAGACTTGAGGTTCCAGTGATCAGACGGTTCAAGAAGCCGGGGCTCCTGTTCCTGGTGGCCATCGTCGCGGGCGGCTGCATGACCGGCGCCGGTGGGGCCGTCAAACAGGGCGACACCGCAGCGCGGGCCGGCAATCTGGACGAAGCGGTCGTGGCCTATCGCCGGGCTGTGCAAACCGAACCCGACAACGCCGAATACCGCTTGGCACTGCAGCGATCGATGCTGGCGGCATCGCGCGCCCATCTGGCCCGCGCCCAACAATTCGAGACCCAGGATCAGCTGGAGGCGGCGGTCGGTGAATACCGGCTGGCTTCCGAGTACGATCCCAGCAACCGGATGGCCCTCCTCAAGGTGGCGACGCTCACGCGGGCGGTTCGCGCCCGCGCGGACGCCGCCCGGCCCAGGCC
>JBAUGX010000251.1:0-23125 GCA_049679965.1 Vicinamibacterales bacterium | reverse complement strand
CGCGCAGATCGTCGGCCCCCTCGATACGCCGCTGCATCGCCTGCCGCTCCATTCTGAGGCCGCGGGCTTCGGCCACGAGCGCTTCCAGACGCGGTTCGGTGCCGGCGGGCGCCTCGAGCGTCGCGACCGGTTCGACCGGCTGCAAGACGTCGAAGCCCGTCAGGCGGGCGAGTGCGGCCATCGTCACGTCGCGCTGATTGCGGGCCTCGATGAGCAACAGCCGCTGGCGCGATTCCTCTGCCTCGGCGGAAGACACCTCATTTGGAGGGACCAGGCCCGCAGCCAGGCGTTGACGCGCCGCCTCGAGGTGCGCGCGGGAGCGCGTCAAGCCGTCGCCGATCACGCCGACGGCCGAGTTGGCCGTGACGAGCGCCCAGAACGCGCGCGCGACTTCGAGCCGCAGGTCGGCCTGTGTGACGGTCAGCTCTGCGGCCACCGCCGAGGCCTCCGCGCGGGCGGCACGCTCGAGGGCGTCGGTCCGGCCGCCGCTATAGATGGGCCACTGGAGATCGAGCCGGGCGCGGTAGTTGTCAGGCACGTCCGGATAGAGAACCCGCGGCGCACCGGTCGGCCCGGGGACGGTGAACTCGAGCACATGATTCGTTCGGGTGTATCCGGCGAGGGCCGACACCAGCGGGCGGGCGGCCGTGGCCCGAACGTCCACCGCACCCTGGGCGGCCGCCTCGCGCGCCCTGACTTCGGCCACACGGTGGCTCGCCTGCAGGGCTCGCGTCTGGGCTTCTTCGAGTGCGAGCCGCTGTGGTGCCGGTTCCTGCGCGAAAGCGGGGGAGGCCATCACCGCCGCAAGCGTGAGGCCGCCGAGTGCACGACGAAGTGGATCCAGTCTCATGACCGCACGTCCTTCCCAGCGACCTTTGCGATGTACACGTCCTCGAGCGACGGCGGCACGACGCGAACCGCAGCTCTGGCGAGCGGCGTCACTCCGAGCGCGGAGACGAAGCGGCTGGCGGCCCCTTCGTCTTCGTCCGCGAGCCTGACGTGCAGACGCTCTCCAAACACCTGGACGTCGACAACGCCGGGCAGTCGTTGAATCTCGGCAACCGATTGCTCGTCGGCCGCATCGGCAACCTCCAGCACGCGGCCCGGGAGCAACGCGCGCAATTTCGACGGCTCGTCGACGGCGAGCACGTGCCCTTCGTGGACGAGCGCCACCCGCGTGCACCGCTCCGCCTCGTCCAGGTACGGCGTGGACATGAGGATCGTGATGCCCCGCGACAGGAATTCCGACAGCAGCTTCCAGAACTCGCGCCTCGACACCGGATCGACACCCGTCGTGGGCTCGTCGAGCAGCAGCAGCCGCGGCTCGTGGACCAGCGTGCAGGCCAGCGCCAGCTTCTGCTTCATGCCGCCCGACAGCCTGTCGGCGAGCCTCGTCCGGAAGGGGGTGAGCTGCGTCATCTCGAGCAGCTGGTCGCGCCGGTCGTGGTACCGGCGCATGCCGTGAATCTCGGCGAAGAACGCGATGTTCTCGTCGATGGTCAAATCACCATACAGGCTGAATCGCTGCGACAGATAGCCGACCTCTTCGGAGATGCGGCGGTGCGCCGCAATCGGGTCGTGCCCGAGGACGCGAACCTCGCCCGCGTCCGGGTGGAGCAGTCCGCACATGAGCCGGATCGCGGTCGTCTTGCCGGCGCCATCGGGCCCGATCAACCCGAACATCTCGCCAGGCTGCACGTCGAGCGCGAGGCCGGCGAGCGCCTGCGTGGCGCCGTACCGCTTGACCACCCCGGTCAGGCGAATGGCGTCGGTCACTGGACGGTCAGCTCCGCGTCGACCGGCATGCCCTGCTTGAGGATTCCAGCGCTGTTGTCGACGAGGACCTTGATGCGGTAGACGAGCCTCGACCGCTCGTCGGCCGTCTGCACGTTGCGCGGCGTGAATTCGGCCTTCGGCGAGACGTAGGTGACCGTGCCGGGGAGGCCTGGCCCGCCGGCATCGGTGAACACCGTCGCGTGCTGCCCGATCTTGACGCGCGGCAGCATGGGTTCGGGCACGAACACGTTGGCCCAGGCGTGATCGAGATCGCTGATGATGACGAGCGGCGTTCTCGGCGCCACGATCTCGCCGCCGTTGGCGAGGGTTTGCGTGACGATGCCCGAGAGAGGCGCGAGCACCGCGGCGTCGGTGCGGTTCTTCTGGAGCATCGCGATTTGCGCATCGGCCGCTGCGACTCGGGCGCGGGCGACGTCGATCTCCTCGCGTCGGGCGCCGGCGCGCAGCCGCGCGAGCGCCTCCTCTGAGACGCGGACCCGTTCGCGCGCTGCCAGCAATCGCTCGCGCGCCACATCAGCCCTGGCCTTGGCATCGTCGCGTTGCTTCTCGGTGCCCGCATTGGCATCGAGCAGCCGCTCGAATCGGGCGAGCTCGATCTCGGCTGCCTTCAGCTCGGCTTCGATCGCCATGGCGTCCGGCTCCGCGGCGCGCACCTGGGCCTCGGCCTGACGCACATCCTCGACGCGCGACCCGGCCTGCAGCAGGCGGAGCTGCGCGTCGGCCACGGCCCGATCTGCCCGGGCGATCTGGATCCGCAGGTCGGTGTCGCGGGTGTCGAGCGTGGCGACGAGATCGCCGCGGGCGACGCGATCGCCCTCCGCCACGCGGCGCTCCACGATCCGTCCGCCCACCTCGGCCGAGACCTGCACCTCGGTGGCTTCGACGTGGCCCGACACGCGCAGGGCGCCGGAGGGTTGCGGCCGGTTGCAGGCCGCGCAGGCGCCGAGCGCGAAGGCGACCAGTAGTTGTGTTCGCATGGCTTTCGTCCTCACCACGCCGCGCACGGTGCCGCACACGGCGTTCATCATTCCGAGCGTCTCGGGATCGAGATGTGGTCCACCGGAGGCGGCCAGCTCCCGGAGTATCCCACGGCCGGGCTCCGGCGACGCGCGAGCGCCGTGCCGGCGACGTGCCCGCTCGACCAGGCCCACTGGAAGTTGAAGCCGCCGATGCGCCCGTCCACGTCGAGCACTTCGCCAACCAGATAGAGCCCGGGACAGACCCGAGACTCCATCGTCGCCGGATTGATCTCGGTCAACGCCACGCCGCCGGCCGTGACCTCCGCGAAGTTGTACCCGCGCGTGCCCACGACCGGCAGCGGCCACGCCAGCAGACCGTGCGCCAGGCGCCGGCGATCCTCGCGGGTGAAGTGCGCGAGCCCGCGGGTGCCGTCGATGTGCAGCGCGGTCAGCAGAGCCTCGGCGACCGACGCGGGCACCATGGTCGCCAGCGTCGTCTGGACCGATGCCTTGGGCCGCTCGTTCGCGAGCGCCGTCCATCCCGCATCCACCTGCTCGAACGATCGACCTGGACAGAAGTTGACCGTCAGCGCGACCGTGCGTCCCTCGTCGGCGGCCCGCAGCCAGTGGCGCGACGCGTTGAGGACGACCGGGCCGCTGACACCGAAATGCGTCCAGAGCAGGGTGCCGGTCAGCCGAGTGCCGATGGCGCCGTCGATCCAGATCGCCAGCTCGACGTCCTGCGAGACGCCCGAGAGGCGGTGGTGAATCCCGGCGTCGCGATCGAGCAGCAAGGGCACGAGCCCCGGCGTGGGTGCGACGAGGGCGTGACCAAGGTGAACGGCGATATTGAACCCCGCACCGTCGCTTCCCGTCTTCGGAAGCGACTGACCGCCGGTGGCGAGGACGACCGCGCCGGCCCGCAGCTCGCCTCGAGACGTCGTGACGAGGAATCCGCCGTCCACACGTGTGACATCGAGGACCCGGCAACCCGGGACGAGTGTCGCGCCCACGCGGTCAGTCTCGCGGAGTAAGGCGTCGAGGACGTCACGAGAGCGATTCGTGTCGGGAAACAGCTTCCCGTCGACCTCTTCATGAAGGCTGACGCCGATGTCGCGGAAGAAGGCAACGGTGTCTGCGACGGGAAATCCTCGCAGCACGGACCGGACGATGGTCGATCGCCCGCCCCAGAAATCGCGGTCGGTGACGCTGGCGTTGGTGACGTTGCAGCGGCTGCCGCCGCTCACGAGAATCTTGGCGCCGGGCCGCTTCGCGCCCTCGAGAAGGACCACGGACCGCGCCGGATTGAGGCGTCGCGTGAAGATGGCCGTCGCGAGGCCGGCGGCTCCGGCGCCGACGACGGCGACCTCGCATGCTGGGGGAAGCTCTGGGAGGCTCAAGGCTCAGACTCACGCTCAAGCTCGAGCCATCCTGAGCCCTGAGCCTTGAGCCATGAGCCAGTAGAATAGCGCCAATGTCGAAAGCCGGACGGACGCTCGCCAGCGATCGGGCGCTTGTCGCCGCGATCTGGCTGGCCGCGGCCGCCGGCCTTGTCGGCGGCGCGCGCCTGATGTGGTGGTACTGGCCCGGCAGGGTCTTCGTCGGGTCGACGAGCGACATCTGGACCGCCCTCGCCTGGGACTTCGCGCACGGCGAATTCTATCGGCCGCTGCTCTCGGCCGACGGGTACGGCGGCACGCGCTACATGCCGCTGCTGTTTGTAGGGCACGGCCTCCTCATGCGCGCCGGCATGGATCCGATTTACAGCGGCATCCTGCTGATGCAGACCAGCGTGCTCGCGGTCGCCGGCGCGTTGTACTTCGCGCTGCGGGCCGGCGGTGCGCCTGCACGGCTCGCCGCGCCGCTCTCCGGAACGGTGTGGTGCACGGTCATCTTCCAGCAGTACTGCACTGACATACGGGCGGACTACCTGGCCGCGGCGTTCGTCATGCTGGCGATTGGGCTGGCGGCTCGCAGCGCGGCGTCCACGCGCGCATCGTGGTGGCTCGCCGGCGCCGCGGCGGCATGCGTCGTGGCCGGACTGACGAAGGTGACCTCGATCGCCGTCGTGGCCCCGATCGTGGCGTGGCTGTGGCTGGCGGGGGCGCGCGGCGTCGCCTGGCGGTTCGCGGCAGGCACGACGCTGCTGTGGGCCGCGACGGTGGGGCTCGTGAATCGCGCGTCACAGGGACGTCTGGTCGAGAACCTGGTCAGCACTGCGTCGGGGGGCACGACCGCCGCCGATGCCTGGGGTGCGCTGCCGCACTTTGCGCGCGAGGCGGTGTCGGATCCGTTCATCGCCGCGCCCTTCGCGCTCGCTGTCTGGTGCAGCGTGGGCGCCTGCCGTCGGCGCGTCTCCCTGGCGCCTCTGCTACTCGCCACCACGGCGCTCGTCACGGCCGTCATTTTCGCCTCACCGGGAACCGTCGCCAATCAGCTTGTCGAGCTGCACGTGGCGAGTGCGCTCGTGATCGGCGCCGCGCTGACGGCCCGAGCGGTGTCGTCGCGCGCGGTTGCGCCCATCTACGCCGTGCTCGCCGTCGCGATGGTCGCCATTTCCGTGCCGGTGCCCGGTCTCCCGTCGGTGATCGGCACGCTCAGGGAGCGGGGCCCGCACACCCGCGCGGCCGTCGAGGCGCTGCACGCCGAGTTCACGCCGCCAGGCACCCGCTACATCACCAACGATCCCATCATTTCGATACTCGCCAACGAGCGGACCGTGCTGCTCGACGACTTCGCCATGGAGCTGTCCATGAGACGGGGCGCGCCGGCCGGCCGGGATTTCGAGGCGCGCATGCGCCGGCGGGATTTCGACGTCGTCATCTTTCGCGGCGCCGACGAGTTCCCCCACGACATGAACGACGGCGATGCCGGGTTCGCTGAATACAAGGAGCAGTACTGGGCCGGCTGGAGCGGTCATCGGGAGATGGCGGAGCTTGTCGCGTCGGGCTACGACGTGCATGCGGTCCGCAAGCCGTTCGTCATTCTCACGAGACGGTGACGGTTCTTGTCTTTCGAGAGGACCGTGTGTAAGCTGCCGGTCCAGATGACGCGATGGACCCGCGCCCTGCTCCTGGCCCTCGCGGGACTGTCTGCGGCCTTGTTCGTCTTCGCCATCAGCAGACGGTTTGCGTTCCCCTACGAGCTCACGATTGTCGAGGCGGCGCAGCCGCTGACGACAAAGCGGCTGCTCGACGGGCTTCCGCTCTACGCACAGCCAACCTGGGAGTACGTCGGCCCCTTCTATCCGCCCCTCTCGTTCCTCATCGATGCGGCCCTGGCCCGGCTCTTCGGGATGAGCCTGCCGGTGCTGCGCGTGTTGTCGATCCTGTCGACCTTCGGCACGGTGGCGATCGTCTACGTTGTCCTGCGGCGCGCTCAGGCGTCCCGGTCGATTGCCGCCGTCTGCGCGGCGATGCTCCTGGCGGCTCACACCAGGCTCGGCGAAATTCTGGACATCGCGCGCGTCGACGCGCCGGAGATGCTGTTTGCCGTGCTCGGCCTTGCCGCGGTCGAGCGGGGGACGCGGCCGGGCGCTGCCGAGTGGCGATGGACGACGATCGGGGCCTTCGCGCTCGCGGCCGCGATCCTGACCAAGCAGACGGCCCTGACCGTCCCGGTCGGCGCCTGCCTCGCGCTCCTGACGACCGGCCAGACCCGCAGCGCCGTTCGGCTTGGCGTGCTCGTGGGCGGCCTGGTGGCGGCGTGTGGAATCGCCTTGCACGTCGCCAGTGACGGCTGGTCGACGTTCTACTTCATCGAGATGCCTGGCGGCCAGCCCATGTACGGGCGCGATCTCGTGATGTCGGTCGGGCGGCTCGGATTTTTCTTCCCGGCCGCGCTCGCGGTCTGCTGCGTGGTGATGACGCGTTTCTGGCGGCACGCCGGGCCATCCTGGAAGCTGTCCGTGTGGGAGGCGGCGCTGATGCTGAGCGTGGTGGGCGCCATTTTCTCGAACGCGAAAGTGGGAGGCGGCGACAACGTGTGGGCGGTCGTCGTGCCCCTGGCGTCGGTCGCGATCGGCCAGTATTGGACGACCTTCGTTCCGGCTTTGTCTCCGCGCCACCTGCTCTTCTACCCCATCGTGTGGCAGGTGGCGGTTCTTCCGCATCGTCCGATCGTGAACACGCCCGCCGCCGCCGACGTGCAGGCCTACGAGGAACTGATGGCAAAGCTCGAGGCCATGCCGCGCCCGCTGTTCAATCCGATGTACCCGTACGAGTCGGCGCTTCTGGGCCTCGAGCCGGCGGCGACCTTCGGGCAAATCAATGATTTCACGCCCGACTCGCCTCTCCGGGTGGCGCTGACCGAGGCCATCGAGGCGAGGCGCTTCGCCTCGGTCGTGGCCACGACCTGGAGAGATCCCGTGTTCGCCGGCCTGGACAAAGCGTATCCCGAACCCGCCACGTGGTCGATCCGCGGGACATGGGCTTGGGGGAAGGTTCGGGTATTCACCCGCGAATGAGGGTGGAGTAGCCGTGGCAAAGACCCTCGTCGTCATCCCTGCCTACAACGAGGCGGAGAATATCCTGCGACTTCTTCCGATGGTCGTCGCGCAGGCGCCCAATACCGACGTGTTGGTCGTCGACGACCATTCCCCCGACGGCACAGCCACACTTGTCAAAGATCTGATGGCTGCCGACCCGCGCATCCACCTCATCGAGCGGGCGGCGAAGATGGGGTTGGGCACGGCCTACGTGGCCGGGTTTCGGTATGCGATCGCGAATGCATTCGACTACGTCGTCTGCATGGATGCTGATTTCTCCCACGATCCGGCCGAGATTCCGAACTTCCTCGAGAAGATCCAGGGATGCGATCTGGTCATCGGTTCGAGATATGTCGATGGCGTGCGGATCCTCAACTGGCCCATGAGCCGGCTGTTGTTGAGCTATTCGGGCAATCTCTACTCACGCTTCGTCACCGGACTTCCCGTGTGCGATGCCACAAGCGGCTTCAAATGCTATCGACGAGCTGTGCTGGAAGGTATCGATCTCGACGGGATGAAATCCAACGGGTACGCATTCCAGATCGAAATGGTCTACAAAGCGTGGAGGAAGGGATTCAAGCTGGCGGAGGTCCCGATTACCTTTCTCGAGCGCCGCTCGGGAGCCTCCAAGATGTCCAGGCAGATCGTGTACGAAGCGGTGTTCATGGTGTGGAAGCTGCGGCTGCGCAGCCTGTTCAACCGCCTCTAGGCGAGGCTCAGCCAACCACGCCCCCTGTCAAGCGGCGTCGTCGGCCGGGCGGGGAGGCGCGATCGCGCGCAGGTGCCTGCACAGGATCCGGCAGGCGTCTGTCGTCGTGAAGATCCCGGCGAGCCGGCCATGGCTGGTGACAAGGACGCTTCCCAGGTGCCGGTTGGCCATTTCTTCGAGCACGCGGTCGAGCGGCTCGCTCGTGTCGACCGTGTAGGCATCCGGCACGAACACATCGCGGACAAAGAGCTCGTCTTTCGGCGGCAGCCCCAGATCGGGGTCGAGCGCCCGCTTCAGATCCCGGTCCGTCAACACGCCCACGAGCTTGTCTTTGTCCTTGACCGGCAGATGTCTGACCTCGTGGCCCACCATGAGGGTCCGTGCGGCGAGCAGACTCTCTCCCACTTCCACGAAATAGGGAAAAGGCGTCATCACAGAACGGATCGAGGGGATGTGGTCCATGTGCCTAGTGCGTGGTCATCGGCGGATGTGCTTTTCTACAGACTCCTTGAGGTCGGTCAGGTCGTGGGTCAGCACGTCTCGCACCTTCCCTGAGATGGCCCAACTGAGAGGAGAAAGCAGCCCTGGTGGCAGACCCTGATTGTCCAGCGTGAACTCGACGCTGACCTTCGTGCCTTTACCTGACGGCTCGAAGTGGAACACCGTGTCGATTCGTACTCCGGCCTTGTGATGCGTGATGGTGTACGTGCGATTGCGGTCAAATGCGGTGACTTCCATCTCGGCATCGTCGAGCCGTCCGAGCACCTCCCGCGTTTCGCGCCACCTCGTTCCCAGGTGGAACTTCTTGTCCGGGGTCAGCAGTTCAATCTCCTTGATGCCCGACACGTGCTCGGCTCCGTGCTCGATGTCCGTGAACAACTCGAAGACTCGATCGACGGGCGCCGCAATCTCACTCGAGACAGTTATTGTCGCCATGACAAACCTCCACTGGTGGTGTTCGGCTCGCGGCGGGGCGCCAACCCTGCGGCGTCGCGTTTCTCTTGGTGAATGGCAAGCGGCAGCATTCCCTGTACCGGCGGATTCTATCCCATGAATTCGGGGGGCGTCAGGAGGGTGCCGGATTTCCGGCAGTGCGGCCGGCTCAGTCGATGGGGACGCGGCTCAGCTTGGCGCCCAGACCGATGGCCAGGTTGCGGTAGATCGTCAGCCCGATATCGGGGCGGAAGCGAATCAGATCGGTCAGTTCGCCGTGGCTCAGTACGGCCGCCTGAGTGGGCTGGGTCGTGACGGCCGACGCGGTGTGCGCGTGGGCCGTCAACAGCGAGATCTCGCCGAGGCACTCGCCAGCCCGGACGACACCGACCGCATGGGAGGACCCGCGGCGCCGGATCTCCACTTCGCCCCGGAGCACGATGTAGAACGTCGAGTCGATCGCGCCCTCCTCGAGGATCCGCTGGCCGGCCTCAAAGGCGGCCACCTGGCAGGCGCCGGCCACCCGGCGCACCTGCTCTGGATCGAGTCCGCTGAAGAGAGGCAGATCGCCCATCGCCCGTTCGATTTCAGGCAGCACTCGCTGGCTCTGGAACGGCTTGAGCACCAGGTCGGCCACGGCCTGCGCACGGGGGCTCAGTTCGACCGATGCAAACTGCGGTGGCACGAACAGTTTGATCATCTTGACGATGTCCAGGCGCTCGACCTCGGAGAAGACCATCGCGGGCACATACGCCGCGGGCAGGAAACCAAGCTCGAGCAGCGTGCGCTGCATCTGCGGCGCATACGCGCTGACGTCGACCTCCGCGACCGACACCTGCCCGTCATCGCGGCACTTCTTCTCGAGGGCCGTCAGGAGAAACCGCGCGACTCCGTCTGCGAGCGCAATCAGCTCGAAGATCCTGATGGTCCGATCCATCGTGTCCTCGTGCCAGCCCACGGCGCCCACGATACGGTCGTGATCGGTCGCCAGCAGGTAATGGGAGTGCTCGGCGTGCAGCTTGAAGAGTCCGTAGTGGAGCCGCAGGGGCCCGAAGATCTCGCGATGACGGACCCGCCCGCGCTCGATGCGCAGCAGCGTCGCGTAGCCGTCGGTGGTCATTTCGTGCGCGGCGAGGCCGTCGCCGCCGTGGTACGCGGACGAGTCCTCGTCGACGACCGTATCGCAGCGCAAGCCACAGTGCTCGAGGGCCAACTGGGCCAGCGGGTACACCTCGGGAATCACACGCGGATGGTTGCGCCGCAGCGACAGCGCCTCGCCGAAATACTGCGCCAGCAGGCACGTGCTCTCCCGCTCGCCAATCCGCATCTTGAGCGGCAGCAGCCCGACAGGCGCGAACCCGTGCGCTTCGGCGATCCGGCAACTGAACGGATGGGCGATTCGCGCGTCCACGAGGCCGACGTGGAGGCGATGCCGGACCCGCTCGAGCCGCGCGGCCATCAACTGCCGGCCGATGCCCGCCTGACGCGCGTCGGGAAACACCGCGAGCCGGCCGAACTCCCCGACCAGATCCGAGAACGCCCCGATCTCCAGCATGACCGAAGCCGTACCCACGGTGCGCCCGGTCTCGGTGTCTTCCGCGACCAGCAACAACTGACTGTCGTTGTAGACGATCCTCGTGAGGCGCTCGGGATCGTAGAACTGGAGGTACGGGTAGTCGTCCCCGTAGCAGGCACGGAAGATGTCGCGGATGGCACCGACATCGCGCACCTGGGCCTCACGGACGTTGATCATCGCGGGACCTCGTGGATTCGGTCGTCTCGCGGGCGGGCCGCGCGCCCGTCCTCGGCCAACGGAGCGGCCAGCAGCAGCGCGACGAGGGCCGCCCGCTCGGCCAGCTTCGAGGCCAGCACGTGCTCATGCAATGCGTGGGCCCCGTCTCCGACCGCGCCCAGGCCGTCGAGCGTGGCCGTGTATTGGCTGATCGTGTTGCCGTCGGAGGCGCCGCCGACGGCAGCCTCCTCGAGGTCGATGCCGATTGTCCGGCCGAGCGACCGCGCCAGCTGCCAGAGTTGACGGTTTCGCGGCGCCGGCTCGAGCGGGGCGTGGCCGAAGCTGCCCGAGACATGGATGGTCGTTTCGGGATTCACCGGAGTGAGGCTGCGAATCGCGGCCTCCAGGCGCTCCATGTCCGCCCGCGCCGGCACCCGGATATCGACCTTCGCGCGCACCTCCGGGGCCACGACGTTGGAGCGCAGCCCCCCGTCAATCGTGCCGACGTTCACGCTGACGCCGCGCGCCGGATCGTTCAGCGCGAACAGACGCTGAATCTGGTGCGAGAGCTCCAGCACGGCGCTCGCGCCTTCTCCGGGATTGAGGCCCGCGTGGGCCGCGCGGCCGCGAATGATGATCTCGAATTCGCCGACGCCCTTGCGCGAGGTCTTCAGCTTGCCGCTCGATCCGAAGGCCGGCTCCAACACGAACGCCCTGATGGCGCGTCTGGCCAGGCGTACGGTCGTCACCTTCGATTCCGGGCTTCCCGTTTCCTCGTCCGACGTGACAATCGCCACCGGCGTCGCCGGCAGTTCGCAGCCCACCGCGCCGAGCGCCCGGAGCGCGAAGACCATCTGCACGAGGCCGCCCTTCATGTCGAAGACCCCTGGGCCGCGAATCTGCTCGTCAACCACTTCGACCGGCATGGACGCACGGGTGCCAACGGGCCAGACCGTGTCGCAGTGGCCGACCAGCAGCTGAATCGGCATGCGCCTGGTCCGCGTTGCGGGTCGCGCGACCAGCAGGCCTGCTGTCTGTCGGCCCGGAATGCGCCGAACCAACATCCCCGAGAGGCCGAATTCCTTCGACAGGCGATCGAGCACCGGCGCGATGGACGGCGGATCGTCGGTGGGCGACTCCATGGCGGCCAGATCCGTAAGCAGCGCCACCATGGCCGATTGCTGTCCGGCCAGGTAGCCGAGAATCGCGTCGGTCATCGCGAGAAGCCCTTCGGCAGGGGGAACTGCGCCGTCTGCCGAATCTCGGTGTAGCGGCCCGGGCTGATGTAGGCGAGCAGCGGCGCGCCGACCAGTTGCTCGCCTTCGTCGCGGTCGGCCATGCGCAGGTAGTCCTCATCGGCCGAGGCCGCCACGACGCTGCCGACGATCAGGCTGTTGGCGCCAAAGCCGTCCACGCAGCTGTGCAGCCGGCACTCGAGATAGAGATAACAGTCGCCGACCAGCACGCCGTCCACGTGCGAGGCTGGCCGCGTCGCCAGCGACGAGAGCGCCGGCTTGCTGTCGTCCTCGCAGCGAGGGCTCGCGGCCAGACTGCTGATCACCACCTGCGTCGGCCGAGGAAAGCTGACGGTGAATTGTCCTTCCCGCTGGATGTTCCGGTACGTGGCATGCCGCGGGCTGCAGACGAACGCGTAGTAGTTCTGCCAGCCGAGCGGCATGGCCATATGCTTGGGCGCAAGGTCGAACGTCCCGTCCGGCTCCTTGCTGCCGACGACGACGAGTGGGTATACACCGAAGAATCGGTCCCAGATGGGACGATCGACCGGCAACGTGATGAGTGTCATGGGGCCCTCTGCGGTTGCGGCGAGCTTACCAGAGTCAATCGTACCCGCGCCCCTTGAGAGTGGTCTCGCAGCTTCTAGAACGCGCTGACCGGGGGCGTGTGCTCCGCAATCAGGCCCGACGCGCTGGCGATCCCGAACCAGGTCCAGTTGAGGTCGTAGTAGCGGTTCTGGTCGCCCACGATGGCCATCAGCGTGTCGAGCGACAGGTGCGCTCGGCGGACATCGCCGGCGAGGGCGGGATCGTCCGCGACCAACACCGGCAGCAGGCAGGCGTAGACAGACGGCGACTGGTCGGTCGTGATCGGCGCTCCCGTAGTGTCGTACGCAGACACGAGGCGCCCCGACGACCGAAGTGCGCCGAGCAATGCGGGAACAGCGCCGCCCGCGACGCACGCCTCGGCGCGACCGTGGAGTTGGCAGTCGAGCGCGACCCGCCACGGAATGCGGATGCCATCGAATGAAAAAGATCGCCCCAGGGTGCTGGCCTCGGGAAGTGGCCCCAGTGTCCCGTCGGGCCCGACGGTCAGGAAATCTGGTGGCAGCCGGGTTCGCGCCTGGCCAACCGCCTGCTGCAACAGGGCGTAACCGACGCGCACGGCCTCCATCCATCGCCCTTCGGGATCCACGCGATCAAAGTACGGATAGGCGTAGGGCGAGAAGTACGACAGGTTAACGATGCGTTCGGGGGGCGCCCAGTTGCCCGCCGCGGGAAACCAGCCGCCGGCGACGTCGATGCCTTCGTGCGCGCGAATGGCGCGCAGCAGGAGCCGTGCGCGGTCGACGTATTCGGGGCGGCTGAATCTCTTTGATGCGACGAGCAGCGCGAACGCGATGTCCTGATCCGCATCGGTCGCCGAGTTCGCATCGAGCACCCGTCCGCCGTCGCGCGGCGACCATTGCCACGAGAAAAGGCCGTCGGGCCGCTGGAGGGTCGCCGTCGTCCACGCCAGGACGCGGTCGAATGTCGGCTGGTCGCCGATCCACGCGGCGCGCAGAAGCGCGTACGACTGGCCTTCGGACGTGACCTCGCCGCCGTTGCGTGTGCGATCAAGGACGTAGCCTTCAGGCTGGATATAGGCGGACCGATACGCGTCCCAGGCCACGGCGAGATACCTGAGGTCGGCGCCAGGCTGCGCGGACTGGCAGCCAGCCAGCGCGGAGGCCGAGGCGAGCAGAATGGCGAGCCCGATGGCCCGGCACGCGGCGCGGGTGGCGTCGCTACCGGCCAAGGCGCCAATCGAACTGCGCGACGATTCGATACGACCCGTACCGCGCTCGCTGGTCATAGAAAAAGAACACGCCGCCGCCGAGCGTCGCCCGGCCCCAGGTGCGCGCGACGTCGACCACCCCATGGGCGGCGAACCCGAGGTCCGATCGGTACCACGTGGCTGCCGGGTTGGCCTCCAACTCGACGCGCCACGCGGGGGTCGATCGGATCGTGTGCAGGAGTCCGCCCAGGGCGACATAGCTCGAAGGGCTGAAATAGAACGGCGACTCGCGCCGGTAGGATTCCCAGTAGAGATTCGGCGCGAAGGCCATCCACCTGTCCTGGCGAGCCATCGTCACCAGCTCGTAGTGGCCGTAGGCAAACCCGCGCGTGTTGTCGTCTCCGTAGCGGTCGGCGCCGCCCTCGACCAGCAGTCGGCGGTTCGGCGCGAGCACGGTGTTGGCCGTGCCCTTGAAGCCGGTGACGGGCATGTCCGAACCGAGTCCTGCAAGGTCGATCACCCGGTTGAACTCGCGCGGATTGCGGGCGTCGTGCGCGGTCCAGAATGTTTCGCGGTGCGCGTCGAGGCTGACAAACGAGGTGTCTTCACGTAGAAACGTGACGGTGCCTCGCCCGACAAACAGAGACCCGCGCTCGTAGCGTTCAGCGCCGGCTTCCGTGGCGAGGGTCAGGGCCGGAGTGACAAACACATCGCCAACGCCCGCCACGGCGCGCTGCCGAGTGAAGCGGGCATCGTTTTGCGACACCTCGCCCGCGACGACCTCCCCAACGATCGGCACGCGCAGCGACGGCCAGAGCTTGCCGCGGACGCCTGTTTCCCGCAACGACAGGTTATTCGAGTCGCCGAAGATCCGGCCGGGCACGCTGACGATCGGCGATGACTGGCGGTCGAGCCGATCGCGCGCATCCTCGACGAGCGCAGGCAGCTCGCCGCTCGCCCGCGCACGGTCGAGGGCCGTCGCCGCGCTCGCGAAGTCCTCTCGCTCGAGCGCGGACACGCCGGTCCAGAACCACAGTTCGCCCGGCTTGGAGCTGCCGAGATCGATGGCTTGCTGGAACGTGCGGACGCCGCGGAGATGCTGATTGCGCGCCGCAGACAGCTGGCCGTACATCTCGAGCGCCCGGGTGTCGCCCCGGAGGTCAGCGGGGAGTTCGCCGAACACCTCCATGCTCTCGACTGGCCTGCCCTGGAGGTGCAGTGCTTCGGCGAGCGTCATGTCGGCCGCGTACCCGCGCTCGGAGGCGGAGGCCTCGCGGGCCCATCGCTCGGCGTCGGTCCACGCGCCGGCCCCGAGGCTGACGCGCGCGATCTCGACGCGCAATCCGTCGGCACTTTCGGTCTTCAGGTACGTCTCGTACTCGCGAAGAGACGCGGCGTACCGGCCCTGTGCCGCCTCCAGCCTGGCGATCTTCAGCGTCAATCCTGGCGAGGGCGCGGCCGCCCGGGCCATCGCGTAGGCCTCCATGGCGCCGCTGAAGTTCTTGAGCTCCCAGCGGAGATCGCCAATCGCCTCGCGCAGACTCGGCGCGCTGCCGGGCCGGGCGGCAAGCGCTTCGATCTGCTGCAGCGCCGAGCGTGGATCGCCGGCCTCGCGGTGGAGCCCCGCCAGCCACAGCTGCTCGGAAGCTTCGAGCGGGCGCCTTTGGCTGAGACGCTCGAGATACCGGGCGCCGGCCATGGGGTCCCCAGCGTCTCCCGCCGCTCGGGCGGCGACGATGAGCTCTGCGTCGGTTGCCGTGTCCGTCCTGGCGAACTCTTCGACGAAGGCCAGCGCCCCCGGCGGGTTGCCCGCCTCGAGCGCGACCCACGCGGCTTCGGCCGCCGTCGCGCGACGTCGAGCGGGGTCCGTATTCTGCCGGTATCGCTCGTGCCACACGAGGGCCTCGATCGGACGACCGGCGGAGCGGTGCAGGCGCGCAATCGACAGCGCAACGTCGGGATCCTTCACAGGCGCAAGATCCCACGCTTGTGTGTAGTGACGAATCGACTCAGCCGTCAGGCCCTGACGTTCTTCGAGATACGCGAGGGTCCGGGCGGTGCCGGCGCGCGGTTGCAGATCGAGGGCGGCCCGATACTCGCTCATGGCCGCGTCAAGGCGCCCTTGGGATTCGAGGAGCCCCGCGTGCCGCTCGCGCGCAGTTACATCGGCCGGTTGCAGGGAAATGTACTCCGCGAGCGCCGCTTCCTCGGTTGGCACGTCGCGGGCCTGCCGGGCGGCCTCGGCAAGATCGCGCCACGCCTCGACATCGCGTGGATTGCGAGTCAAGTACGCCCGGAATCGAGGGATCGCCTCGCCATGCTCGCCAGCCCAGAACGCCGTGTTCGCCTGGAGACGGACTGTTGCGTCGTTACCGCCAGCGTTCCCGAGGCGTTCGGCGTCGAGCAGGCGAGCGACCGCCCACGCGTCCCCGTAGCGCCGCTGGCTGTTGAGGAGATCGGTCAACCTTAGTCGCGCGACTGGGTCGTCTCCCTCGGCGAGAAGCCTGCGGTACACCTGTTCGGCGCGCGCCGTGTCGCCACTCTGCGCCAGCGCGTACCCGAGGTCGTTCTCGATCCTGCGATCGGCAGGCGCCGAGGAGCGCAGCCGGGCAAAGAGCTCCTCGGCTTCTTGGAGGTGCCCCGACCAGAACGCCGTCGTGGCCTGCAGCCTGAGCAGGTCGGCATCGGCTGACGGCCGTGGAAGCGGCGACAGGGTGTCCCACGCGTCGGCGTAACGCATCAGCGTGTTGAGCAAGGCGACGAGCTGGATCCTGGTGGCCTGCCGGTCATCGATGTCGAGCGCCGATCGGTAGGCGGCCACCGCGGCCTCGGGCTGGCCCGACTGCTCGAGCGCATATGCCTGCTGACGGAGCAGGTCGCCCTTCGACGGCTCCTGGTCCACGCGCTGGTCGAACAAACGCGCGGCCTGTCGATAGCGCCTCAGCTCGAGGCTGAGCTCGGCGCGGGCGGCCAGGTTCTCCGGTGTCGGCGCCTGTTCGAAGAGCGCGAGCGCCTCGTCGGGGCGCGCGAGCGCTCTGAGCGCCACGGCTTTCTCGTTCATCGCGTCGCCCCGGGCGCCGGGGTTGTCGGTTACGCCGAGCACGCGATCGGCCAAAACCAAGGCGCGTTCCCATTCGCCCGCGGCCATGGCCCACCGAAGCCCGTCGCGAAGGCGCATCCAGTCGGTGAGCTCCGTTTCGAGCAGGCCGGGGTCGGCCAACGCGCCGGTGAAGTCGCCAGCGAGCGCGTGCAACCCGCGCCGACGCATGCGCTGGTCGACGTCGAGCCTCTGGCCGTCGAGTGTGCTGAGCGCGCGCAGGCCTTCGTCCGCGCGCCCTTGTCGCACCAGGGCTTCGGCGAGTCCAAGCCGCGCCTCGATGTCGCCGGCGTTGAGGCTCAGGGCACGGCTGAAGCTCGCCTCAGCCGCGGCGAAGCGCTCTTCGCCGAGCTCAAGGTATCCCTTGAAGGTGGCGTAGCCGCCGTTGTTCGGGTCCTCGGCGATCGCGCGTTCCATTTCGGCGATCGCCTCGGGGTTGCGGCGTTCCGACGCCAGCTGGCGCGCCTGTTCGTACTTGAGGTACGGAGAGCGCCAGAACCCGGGCTGCTTCCACCAGAGAAACTGGATCGCCAAGACGAGCCAGATGGCGACGAGCACCGTGCGGCTGCGCGAGACCCTAAAGCGTGCCATGCACCGCCGAACGAAGCTCAGGCTCCGCGGCTGGCCCGTGGAACGTGGCCAGGACGACGGGGAGGAGCGACCAGATGGCCAGCGCGGAGATGGCGATATTGGCGGCGATCAGCCGGCCGGGCACCACGCCTGCCGTCGCCGCATAGAAAGGCAGGACGGCGTTGGCGACGAGCAAGGTGAGCTGTGGGAGGATCGCGACAACGCGTGGGCGGCGCGTCCGCGCGCGATCCTGGTTGTTCGCGCGGTACTGAGGCTTTCGTCCCCGTGGAAAGAGCAAGCCGCGAATCGTGCCGAGCGCGTACACCGGGAATAGCCCCGTCAGCATCTGGAACTGTTTGCCGGGCTGCCGGCCGCGGAAGAGCAGCTGCATCGCGACGGCCATGCACACGAAATACACACCTCGGACGATCGCGAACTCGATCTCGGGCCGGTAGAGCACGTTGCCCCCGGTGAGGTAGCTCCAGATCGGCACCACGAAAAAGAACGGGAAGACGAAACCCGCGCACAGATACGACAGGGCGATGATCAGGTAGGTGAGCCGCGCAAACGAGCCGAGGCCGCGTTTGAAGATCGGGTTGTCCCAGAAGAACATCCGCATCGTGTCGAAGGACCACTGGCCGCGCTGCTGGTACACGCCCCAGATGTCCTGCGGCGCCAGGCCGATCGACAGCGGCATCGGATAGTAGAACGACTTCCACCCGTGGCTGTGCAGCTCGTAGGACGTGCTGAGATCCTCGACGAGGTTCCAGGTCTGGAAGCCTCCGAGAGGCTCGAGCGCCGCCCGGCGGTAGAGAACGCCCGAGCCGCACGAGATGACCGAGTCGCCCGCGTCAAGTCCCAGCTGCAGCGCCTCGTAGAACACACGGTCGTTGCTGAAGAAGGGGTCGTCTTCCGACACGCAGAAGGTCTGCTTGCTCTGGACGAAGGCCACCTTGGGGAAGCGCATGTAGCCCGTCATCGCTTCGAGGATGTTGGCCGTGGGCGCCTGGTCGGCGTCCATCACGAGGACAAGCTCGCCCGTGCTCCGCGCGAGGCCGAAGTTCAGGTTGCCAGCCTTGGCGTCCTCTTGCGGGACACCCGCCCTGCCGCGCGACAGGTACTCGAATCCCAACTGCCCGGTGAGCGCCTGCACCTGATCCGACACACCATCGTCGAGCACGTAGACCGTCTTCTGGCCGTGCCACCGGACGGCCTTGATGGCCTCGAGCGTGTGTCGGACCACGGCGATGGGCTCGCCGAGGACGGGCACAAGGACGTCCACGCTGTAGGGCCTGTCGGCTGGCAGCCCGATCTCGGGCTTGAAGCGCAGGTCCCAGACGCCAATCGACGCGAGGACAAACAGCCCCAGGCAGCAGACCTCCGCGGCCAGGAACAGCCCCGCCATCAACGGATACGCCGGGTTGACCGCCCCAAGCGCCCAAACGAGGTAATAGGCGCCGGACGCGACGGTGACCACGGCGAAGAATCGGGCCAGGAGACGCCGGGTCCGGTCGCTCTCCTCCATGAAGCGGCGGCTTGGACGATCGGTCGTCGTCCTAGTGCTGCGGTCGGTGGGCGGGAGTTCGGATGGAAACAAACAAAGTATTAAAGCTCAAGAAACACAGCGCGGCAACTTGTTGGCCTGGGGGCCTGGCTAGTCGTCTTTATGTTATTCGACCAATGTAATACCTCATACGACCTATTCAATTTTTCTAGAATAGTTTATAAACAATCAATTTGCGACAAAGCCTTCAACGCCCAGCGCAGTTTCGCCGATCCAGCGCGCGGATTCGCCCGCACTTCTCCCGCCGACGGACGCACCACCTCGTCCGCGATGGCCGCGTACGACCCTTCGTCCAGCCCCGCCTCAAAGGCCTTCTTCACGCGCCGGTCTTCTCCGGAGTGAAACGTCAGCACGACAACACGGGCGCCCGGCGCGAGACACCCCGGTAACTGGCGCAGGAAGGTGTCGAGCGCGGAGAACTCGTCGTTCACGGCGATGCGCAGCGCCTGAAACGTCCGCCGGATCGATCTGCCGACGTCCGCCCCGGACGCCTTTGGCCGCTCGGCCACGATTGCTGCCCTCACCGCCGTGGAGAGATCGACGGTCGTGACGATTGGCTGTGCCCTCAACGCGCGGGCGATGATTCGCGCGTCCGGCTCGTCGGCGTGCTCTTCGAGCAGGCGCGCGAGCCGTGCTTCGCTGATATGCGCGAGCAGCTGCGAGGCGGGCTCCCCGCGCGTGGGGTTCATGCGCATGTCGAGCGGGCCCAGCGCTTTGTACGTGAAGCCGCGAGCCGGGTTGTCCAGTTGCATCGACGAGGCGCCAAGGTCCGCGAGGATGAGATCCGCGCCGGCGAGGCCTTCGTCGGCCAGCACGGCCGGCAGCCCGGCGAAGTTGCTGCGACGCACGACGAAGACGTCCGCGCCGAACCCGGCCGCGCGCAGGCGCGCTTCCGTGCGCGGCAGCTCGATCGGATCGACGTCAAGGCCGATTAGTCGTCCGCCAGGCTGAATACGTTCGAGAATCGCGCGGGCATGGCCGCCGAAGCCAAGGGTACAGTCCACCGCCACGTCGCCGGCCTTGGGCAAGAGCGCCTCCAGCACCTCCGCCATCATGACCGCGCGGTGCATCCCCGCCGGCGTCCTGCCCGACAGGACGACCTTTCGAACGGCGGCCTCGTACCGCTCCGGATTCAGTTCTTTGTATTTCTCGTGGAATGCGCGCGGGTTCTTCCCCGAATAGCGGGGCCGCCGTTTTCGCAAGGGCGGCGGGTCATCAATGGACATGGATCGTGGGGATCGGCGAATACTACATCATCGAAATCGACGTGTACTGCGATGTCGTCGAGGGATAATGACCCGGTGACTATGGTTGATCTCGATCGGCCGGTGCGAATGCTGCGCGCGCAGCGCGTGGCATTGCTGGAGCAACTGGATGCCATAGACAAGGCCCTCGCCGCGCTGACCAGCCCGGGGATCGCCGTAGCGAACGCTCGTGAACTGGACCTAGAGGCGGCGGAAGAGGCGACACGCCCCGTTGCGCCGACGCAGGTGAAGGCGCGCCGCGTGCTGAGCGACGAGCACCGGCAGGCATCGATTGAGGGCAGGCGGAAGGCGCGTCATGCGCGGGATGCGGCCGCGGGACGGGTCCGGGAACCCGGACCGGCGCCCGGGCTGGCGCGGGCGTCGACGGCTGCGAGGCTCCCGCGGCTCGTGAAGCGCGAGAAAAGGCCTTGATCAGCGACCCGACGAAATCCACGCCTGCCCTGAGGGAACAGTGAGACAATAGGCCTCGGGTCATCGACTCATCGACCGACCACGACTGGAGACGACATGACGACCGGAACGATCAAGACACTGACGAGCAAGGGCTTCGGATTCATCGCGGGCCCGGACGGCAAAGAGTACTTCTTCCATCAGAGCGCGTGCGCCGGCGTGCCATTCGACTCGTTGCGGGAGGGGCAGTCGGTCACGTTTGACGTCGGCCAGGGTCCCAAGGGCCCCCGCGCCGAAAACGTCAAACTCGCCTGACGCGACGGCACCAATCGGTGCGCTGATGTCGGGGGAGGACGCGGCCTCGCTGGCCGTTCGGTTCGACAAGGTCTCGTTCGCCTTCGACGATCACGTCGTCCTTCGCGACATCAGCTTCAGCATTCCGAAGGGGAGCATGAGCATGCTGCTCGGCGCCAGCGGCGCCGGGAAGTCGGTCGTGCTCAAGCTCATTCTCGGGCTTCTTCGACCCGACGCCGGGACGATTCTCGTCCACGGCCAGCGTGTCGACAGCATGGCCGAGCGCGACCTCCTGCGCCTGCGGGGGGATATCGGCATGCTGTTCCAGGAAACGGCGCTCTTCGATTCGCTGACGGTGAACGAGAACGTCGGGTACCGTTTGTACGAGGAAACCGACCTGCCCATGGACCAGGTACGCAGCCGCGTGGCGGAGGTCCTCGGGTTCATCGGGCTCGGCGAATACATCGACCGGATGCCCTCGGAGCTCTCCGGCGGGCAGCGGCGGCGCGTCGCCATCGCCCGCGCGATGGCCGCCAAACCAACCCTCCTGTTGTGCGACGACCCGACAACGGGGCTCGATCCAATCACCGCGACAACAGTGGACGATGAAATCGTCAAGCTGCGCGATCTGGAACACGTCACGTCGATCCTGGTGACGCACCAAATCCGGGACGCGTTCTACGTGGCCACGCACGAAGCGGTGAGGACGAACGGACACCTGCAGATTCTGGCCACCAGTACAGAGCACGCCAGGTTCCTGGTGCTACACGATGGCCGGATCTACTTCGAGGGGAGCGGGGCGGAACTGCTGGCATCCCGAGACGCCTACCTGCGGGAGTTCCTCTTCATGACGCTTCCCCCTTGGTAGATGTCTCGGCGAGCAGTGCCCTGATTCGTGCCGCCGCTCGTGACCGCACGTCGCTCGGCAATGATGTCTTCTGCAAGGCGCGGCAGACGGCAACCGTCTGGCGCAAACGTCCGGCCAGCGTCCCGCAGCACGCGCACGTCTTGATGTGCCGCTCGATCGCTCGGCAGCGGGTGGGCGCCAGCTCGCCGTCCAGATACTGCGACAACTCCTGCAACAATGCGCGGCAGCGTGCGGACGGTCGGCGAAGGGCGCTCAACGGTCGCCCTCCAGCTGTTTCTGCAAAGCCACACGAGCCCGGCGCAGGCGCGTCTTGACGTTGTCTTCGGACATCCCCATCACCGTGGCGACCTCGCGCGTCGACAATCCTTCCATTTCGCGCAAGAACACAATCGCTCGATACGGGCCAGGCAACACGCGCAGGGCCTTGCGGAGGCGACGGCGCAGTCCGGCGTTCTCGGCCAGCTGTTCCGGATTCCGGCCGGGGTGGGGCGCATCGAGCTGAAGCGGACCGTCTGGCCCGGGCCGCACATCGTCGAACGACTGCAGCCGGACTGGCTCGTCCACCTTTTTCCGCCGGCCCATCAGACACGCGTTGCGGACCGTGCGATAGAGCCATGGGCGAAACGCCTGAGGCTCGCGAATGCGCCCGACGTAGCGATAAGTCTTGATGAGCGCCTCCTGCATCGCGTCCTCCGCGTCGTCGGCATGGCCGCAGACCGCGATGCTGAACCGCCACGCCACTTCCTGTGCCCGCATGAGCAGCCGCTCGAGGGCGGCCGTATCCCCTGTCGCGGCCGCGTTGACGAGCGCCGCGTAGTCGTCGGCCTCACCCTCCCGAGACTGTCCCCCGCGTACAGGATTCAGCGGCTGGCGTTTGGTGACATGCCGACCCTCGTCCGCCGTTGTCACCTTTTTGTGTTTCATGAATCTTTGCCAGGGAATGATACGCCCCTCTGTGATTGCCCTCTTCGCGTGCGGGCTGGCTGCCCCGGTGTGGGCCCAGGCGACGCTAACACTGCCGGCGGCGATTGAGCGAGCCCGCGCGCAGAACCCTGACGTGGGGGTTGCGGCGGCGGCCGAGCGCGAAGCCACGCGGCGAACGGCGCAGGCCCGTGCCGGTTATTTCCCAAAGGTGGACGTGGCCGAGTCATGGCAGCGTGGCAACCAGCCCGTCTTTGTTTTCAGTTCGCTGCTGGCGCAGCGCCGGTTCACGGCAGCAGATTTCGCGCTCGACTCGCTCAATCACCCTGATATCCAAGACAACTTTCGAGCCGCGTTCACGGTCGAGCAGCCACTGTTTGACCGCGCCACCGTGGCGAGCGTCCGATCGGCGGGAATCGGACGCGACATGGCCGCGACCGGCCGGTTGATGGTCGAGCACGACCTGGCGCTGGCGGTGACTGAGGCCTACGGCCGCGTCCTCGCCGCGGCGGCCGCCAGGCAGTCGGC
>JBAUGX010000250.1:0-18818 GCA_049679965.1 Vicinamibacterales bacterium | reverse complement strand
GGGCGTGGCGGCGGCGGGCGTGGCGGCACGAGCCGACGCTTTCGGTGCCGAGGGCGCCGGCGACGCCGACACGACTGGCGGCGTCTTCAGATCCTCGGCCGACGCGTTGGGCTTCTGGAGGCGATTGAAGTAGCTGAGATCGTCGACGGTCTGCGGGGCCGGAGCGACGGTCGGGTCCGAACCAAGCGCCGGCGTCACAGCGGCGTCGGCAGGCCGGGGGGTCGTTTCCTCGGCTGCGCTCAGCGCGGATGCGTCGTTGGTCGCCTCACCACGTTCGGCGCGGACACCCCGCCCGACGAACACCCCACAGAGGAAGATCGCCGCCGACAGGGCGGTGACCGCCATGAACACGAACACCAACTGTTTGCCGCTCAGTTGGATCTCGCGAAAGCCGTCGTCTTGCGTGTGGGTGGCCAAAATCGCGGCAATTGTACCACGGCTTTTCGTCCATCGATCGGGCGCCGGTCAAGCGGCTTGCGTCCGCGGCGCCTCGCTCGCCCCGGCCATGGCCACCGTCATCCTGCACGTCGCCTCCCCGGTTCCGCGACACCCGACCACTTCCGCCCGCGCCGTGAGACTGAAGAGCGTCAGCAGTCGTGTGAATGCCGCCGCATAGAATCCACAGAGGGGGTGCGGCACCCGTTCGCGGACGGTGCAGAAGATCGACCCGCGCAGATCGACGCTGGCGGTGCCGCGCCGCACGCGTGACACCGCGCGGCTTCCTCGGTAGGTACGGCGCACGAGTTGGCCGGCCAGCCGCAAGAGCAGGCGCCCGCGCAGCCAGGCTGGCGCCGCCTTGACCAGGGACCGATGCATCGGCGACATGGACTGCGCGGTCCATTCAGCGGCGTATTCACCGGCTCGCGTGGTGATCTGGCCGTAGACCTCGCCTTCCTGCCGCAGGAAGCTGAGCACCGCGTTGAGGGGCGCGAGCCCGATGGTGCCTTCCCGCATCCCTTCCGCATCCAGGAAACTCTCGTAGAACCCCAGCCGGGTGGGGAGCACGTCCGCGATGGCCTGGTGAAGGCTCGCGACGAGGACACGACCGACGCCAGGATCACGCATGGTGGATCAAGGTGCGGAGGTGCGAGGGTGCGAGGGTGCGGAGGTGCGGTAAGATCGAGCCGTCATGTGGAGCGCGGCCATCCTCGCCGGCGGAAAAGCCTCCAGGTTCGGCGGCCAGGACAAGGGCGCGCTCGTCGTTGAGGGCCAGACGATCCTCGAACGCCAGTTGTCGGCCCTGTCCCTCGCGGCGACCGAGATTCTGATCGTCGGAGCCGGAACACCCCGCGACGGCGTCCGGGTGGTGTCCGACTTCGTTCCAGGATGCGGCCCGCTGGGCGGCCTGCACACCGCATTGAGCGAGGCGGCCTGCGAGGTCGTCGTGGTGGTCGCGTGCGACATGCCGTACGTGACGGCGCCGCTTCTGGCGCACCTCGCCCGCCTCGCCGACGAGGCTGAGGCTGTCGTCCCAATGACCGAACACGGGTATCATCCGCTGTGTGCCGCTTACACGCGTGCGTGTCTGGGACACATCGCGGGGCGGCTGGCCAGCGGGCGGCTCAAGATGATGGAGGCGCTCACCGACCTCAACGTTCGGGTCGTAGCGACAGAGGAAATCGAAAGGTTCGGTCGTCGCCACCGGCTGCTCGCGAACCTGAATACGCCGGCTTTGCACAACAGCCTCGCGCTGAAGAGTCAAGAACTGTAATCGTATCACGAAGTTACCGAGCGGCCCGCCGCGCTTCGGCCTGTCACCCGTACATGATGCTCTCCCTACAGCGACACGTTCACGATGCGATTGTCGAAGCCGTTCATCGGCAGTACGGCTTGAGTGAGGTGCCGGTGTTTTCCGTCGAGGTGCCACCGGATCGGGGTATGGGCGATCTCGCCGTCACGGTGGCCTTCCAGCTCGCGCGCCAGCTCCGCAAAGCCCCACGCGCGATTGCCCAGGAACTGGCGACCTCGGTCGGATCGATCCCTGCGGTCACACGAGCGGTGGCGGCGCAGAACGGCTATCTGAATATCTTCCTGGACCGGCCGGCGTTCCTGCTGGCGCGGCTGCGCGCCCAGGTCGCACCCTTATCGGCCCCGGCCGACAAGGCGGTGGTCGAGCACACGGCCATCAATCCGAACAAGGCGGCGCACGTCGGCCATCTGCGCAACGCCGCGCTGGGCGACACCCTGGCCCGCGCCCTGCGCTTTCGCGGAACGCCGGTCGAAGTGCAGAACTACATCGACGACACCGGCGTGCAGGTGGCTGACGTGGTCGTCGGATTCGCCGAGCTCGAGCACAGGACCATCGACGAGGTTCGTGCGATCGTCGACACCACGCGATTCGACTATTACTGCTGGGACCTGTACGCCCGCGTCACCGAATGGTACGAGGCGGATCGCGCGCGCCTCGCGATACGCGAGGCGACGCTGCACGCGCTCGAAAAGGGCGGCACCGACACGGCCGCCCTTGGCGCGCTCATCGTCGACCGCATCGTCGCCGCGCACCTCAAGACGATGGGCCGGCTCAACGTGTCCTACGACCTGCTGACGCATGAGGGCGACATACTCCGGCTGCAGTTCTGGGCGCGGGCCTTCGAAATCTTGAAAACACAGGGCGCCGTCTTTCTCCAGACCGAGGGCAAGCTGGCCGGCTGCTGGGTCATGCGGATCGAGGAGGGTGCGGAAGCGCAGGGAGCCGATGGCGGCGAGTCAATCGAGCCTGGCGGCGAGTCGATCGAGCCTGGCCGCGAGTCAATCGAGCGGAGTAAAAATGCCGCTCGTGAGAAGGTCATCGTCCGGTCAAACGGCGTCGTCACCTATGTCGGCAAGGACCTCGCCAATCAGTTCTGGAAGTTCGGGCTGCTCGGCAAGGACTTCAGGTACCGCGCCGTCGGCACGCAGGCGGACGGGCGGCCCCTCTGGTCGACGACCTCGGGCGACGGAGACCCGAAGGCGCCTCCTTTTGGCCACGCCGTCCGCATTTACAACGTGATCGACTCCAGGCAGATGTACCTGCAGGCGCTGCTCGCCCAGGCGCTTCGCGCGCTCGGTCACGCGCGGGAGGCCGAGCACTCCATCCACTTTTCGTACGAGATGGTGGCCCTGTCCCATGCGACGGCCCGCGAACTGGGCTACGACCTCGCGCCCGGCTCGCAGGAGCCGAGCAAGCCCTTCGTCGAGGTCTCGGGCCGCAAGGGCCAGGGCGTGAAGATCGACGACCTGCTCGATCTGCTCACGGAGAAGGCATCGGCCGAGGTCGCCAAGCGGAATGCCGACTTCACACCTGATGAGCGGCGGGCGGTCGCCTCTCAAATCGCCGTCGCCGCGATCCGGTACTTCATGCTGAAGTACTCGCGGGGCAAGATGATCGTGTTCGACATCGAAGAGGCGCTGAGCTTTGAGGGCGACTCCGGGCCGTACCTCCAATATGCGGTGGTGCGAGCCAACAACATCTTCCACAAACTGCGGGAACGCGAAGGGCTGACGGAGGCCGACCTTGCTCGGGATCTCGACAGGCGTCCGGCCGAAGAATTGAACGGCGAGCCGAGCGATCTCTGGGCTCTGGTGCTCGAAGCCGGGCGACTCGATGAGATCGTCGACCAGGCGGTCCGTTCCCTGGAGTTCTCCGTGCTGGCGAAATATGCGTTCGGCCTGGCACAGCTCTTCAATGCCTTCTATCACCGCTACCCAGTGATCAACGAAGAACAGGCGGACCGGAAAGGCTGGCGGGCGGCGGGGGTGGTGTACTTCCGGCAACAGCTGACGCGCGCCCTGGACGTGATGGGCATTGAAGTGCCGGTCCGAATGTAGGAGTGTAGGTCCTGATATGCCCGTGATCGGCATTACGTCGTGTCACAGACTCGAGGACTACCGGCAGGCCATCCTGCACGTGGGTGGCGAGGTGCGGATTCTCGAGCCGGCCATGGGCGTTGAAGACGCGCTGGCGGGGATCGACGGGCTCCTGCTCACCGGGGGCAACGACGTCGTGCCGGAGCGGTACGGCGAGGCGCCCCACCCGGCGGTCAAGGAGCTCGATCCGGCGCGCGACGAATTCGAGATCGGACTCGTCACCGCCGCGCGCGCGCGCGACCTGCCCATCTTCGGCATCTGCCGCGGCATTCAGGTCCTCAATGTCGCCTGCGGAGGCACGCTCGTCCAGGACGTGCCGTCTCAGGTGGCGGGAGCCGTGCCGCACAGCCTGAAGGTGCCGCCCAACGAGCCGTACGCGCGGGCCCACGA
Organism: Vicinamibacterales bacterium; assembly: GCA_049679965.1. Classification (GTDB taxonomy): domain Bacteria; phylum Acidobacteriota; class Vicinamibacteria; order Vicinamibacterales; family CAVVIG01; genus 2-12-FULL-65-11. The sequence continues at coordinate 14,582 of JBAUGX010000250.1, read as the reverse complement.
AGTGTGGATCGAGAAGGACTCCCTGCTGTCGAAGCTGATGCGTGAGCGGCTCAATGATGCCGATGCCTGCGACGTGAACAGCCGGCATCATCAGGCAGTCAAGGACGTCGCCAGCGGGTTCCGTGTTTCCGCCACCGCTCCGGACGGCGTGGTCGAGGCCATCGAGGATTCGAGCTGCCGCTTCTGTCTCGGCGTCCAGTGGCACCCGGAGAACTTCTGGCGCACCGGCGAATTCCGTCCGCTGTTCGAGGGCTTCCTCCAAGCCGCCACCAGGCAGACCTAGAGAGTCCCGGCTTCCCGCCTACGCCGCTGGCTGCGGCGAGGCCAGGTCGAAGCGCGGAACGCGCGAAGGCTGGCAGCCGGACGATCATCGATCGAAGACGGCGACGGTCTCGACGTGCGGCGTGTTCGGAAACAGGTCGAACGCGTCCACCCGCGCCAGACTGTAGCTGGCGTCAACGAGGCGGCGCGCGTCACGCGCCAGGGTGGCGACATCGCACGACACGTAGACGATTCGGGGCGCACCAAGCGACGCGAGGCCGTCCATCGCCTCACGTGACAGACCGGTCCGAGGGGGATCCACGATGACGGCGTCTGGTTGAACGGAGGCGTCGCGCAGAAAGTCCTCCACAGCCTGATGAACGGCGACCACGGTCTCTCGAGCGGCGGCGTTCGCCGTCAGATCCGCGGCCGCGATCATGTCGCCTTCGACCGCCGTGACCGTTGTCCCGCGAACCGTGGCGGCCGCGATCGCAAAGACACCGACGCCCGCGTACAGATCGACGATGTGACGCGCGGGTGGCAGCTGGGCCACCACGTGCGAGACAAGGGGCTCGAGAAGGTACCGGTTGCCCTGGAAGAACGCCAACACGTGGCGGCGGAGCGCGACCGGCGGGCCATCGCCGATGGTCAAGACATCGGTGACGTACGCATCGCCGCGGGTACCCGTCGCCGCCGACAACCCGGTCAGCCCCGGGGTCGCGCCGAGACGATCGAGCTGTCTCGCATCGATCGGGTCCCTCCCGTTCAGATGCACGACGCGGGCGGACGCATCAAGATTCTCCGCCAGCTCGATGTCGGCGACTCCCTCGAGTCCAAGCGAGCGCACAGCCGCCCAGAGCCGGTCGAGTGCGTCGCAGGTCTGCTCCAGAAGCTGCCCGGTCTGCCGAACATCGCAGATGTCGTGTGTGCTTTCCCGGACGAACCCGAACAGCGAGCCGCGCACATGCAGCCGCGCACGCATCCGGTAGCCTGTTTCAATTGACGCGGCGACCCGAACGGGGCCCGGCAGTGCCAGGCGCCCGATCCGGGCGAAGGCATCTTCGACAACGAGAGCCTTGAGATCGAGCTGGCGCGGATAGGCGATATGCGCATAGAGGCAGCCGCCGCAGAGTGGATCTGCGGCCGGCCGCCGGTCGGCAGAGGCCTCATCAATCCCGGCGGCCGCCGCATAGACCACACCCTTGGCCACACGCTCGACGCGGGCCTGGACCCGCTCTCCCGGTATCGCACCCGACACGAGCACGATGCGGCCGACCACCCGGGCGAGCATCCGGCCGCCGGCCACGGGTTTCTCGACGGTGAGCGGCAGCACGTCGCCGATGGATATCATGCTGATTTCACAGAACGGCGATGGTCGGCAGCCCGAATCGCTCGCGCACCAATCTGTCAACCGCGGCCTCGCGTGCGCGCGCGAACGCGTCGGCGGCCATCCCGGCCCTGAAGGCCGCCAGATCTTCGCCGGCTTCCCGTGTCAATTGGGCACGGGCCGCTTCGTCCAGCGTGGCTCGCGCCGTCTGAAGCATCTCGCGATCGAGAACGGCCAGCCGCTCGACGAGCGCCTGTCGGGCCGGGCCGCGCACGCCGCCCGCGGCCTGCCGTGCCACATCCAGCTCCCGCGAGACCCCATCGAGCAGGCGATCGAAGGAATCATCGAGCGCGCCCGAAGCCCGTGCCGACGTCAGGCGCCGCAGCACCCGCTCGAGGTGCGCCGGCAGCGAGGGGCCTGAGGGACGACGGCCCGGCGGCATGGCGTCACCACGGGATGTCCCAGCTTCCACCCCGGCAGCCACGCCCGTCGTGCGGCGCCACTCATCGAACGCCTCGAGGACGTCGGCCTCGCAGAAGTCGATTCGCACGGGCCGCCGGCGCGGTCCCTTCGCGTAATAGCGCTCGACGTAGCGGTCAATCCCCCGGCAGGCGATCCGCAGCGGCACTCCGCGCGCAGCCCAGCTCGACACGAGGTCGAACGAAGGCCCGACGATCCGGATCAGGTGACCGTCGTTCTTCCGGCAGAGGTAGGCTTCGATTTCTCGGCAGTAATCAGGAGTCTGCAATCTGAAATCTGAACTCTGCAATCTGCAATCTGCAATGCCACGTCAGCGCTTGTTTCGTTCCCAGATGAGCCGCAACCCATGGAGCGTGATGTCCGGCTCCACCGCCTCGAAGACGTTCGTTTCGGGCACGATGAGCGAGGCCAGGCCGCCGGTCGCAATCCCCGTCGCGCGGCCCCCGAGCTCGTCGGTCATCCGCCTCATCAGGCCTTCGACCATCGCGAGATACCCATAGAAGAGACCCGACTCGATCGCGCCCACCGTGGTGTGGCCGATGACGGTGTTCGGCTTGCGGACCTCGACGCGCGGGAGGCGCGCGGCGCGCTGGAACAGGGCGTCGGCGGCGATCTGCGGCCCGGGGCAGATGACGCCGCCCAGGTATTCGCCCTTCGCCGTGACCGCGTCGAAGGTCGTGGCCGTGCCCAGATCCGCCACGACGAGCGGCAGGCCAAGCCGGCGTCCATATCGTTCGTACGCCGCGACGCTGTTGGCAATCCGATCGGCGCCGACGTCCGCGGGGCGCTCGTAGAGAATGGGCATGCCGGCGTTGGTCACTGGATCGACCACGAAGACGTCGCGCTTGAAGTAGCGCGTGACCATGCCTCGCATGATGGGCGTCAACACCGGGACCACCGAAGACATCACCGCGGCTTCGATGCCCGCCGGATCGATCTGCTCGTGTGCGAACAGCCCGGCGACCATGACTCCGACTTCGTCGGCCGTGCGCTCGCGCAGGGTGAGCAGCCGCCAGCTGACCACGAGCGAGTCGCCGCGAAACACACCCACGACGATGTTGGAGTTGCCGACGTCAATCGCAAGGAGCATTCAGTTCTCGGAGTTCGCAAGGTTCACGAAGTTGTCCAGTTCACTTCCCCCGCCTCGATCCGTTCGATACGCTCGCCGACCCTGACGAGCAGGGCGCCATGGTCGTCAATGCCGTCGGTGAGGCCGGACCGCACGCCCGACGGCCCGGTCCACGTCACCCGCGCGCCGACGCCTGCGGGCGCACGCCGGCGCCACGCGTCGAGAATAGCATCGAACCGACCGGCGAGCAGGTCGTCGTATCGCCGTCCCAACGCCACCAACGCCTCGATCAACAGAGACGGGCGATCGACGGGCCGGCCCAGTTCGGCTTCGAGTGACGTGGCGCGATCGCCAAGCTCCGGCGGATAGGCGGTCGGGCTCATATTGATCCCAAAGCCCAGGACGACGCACTGCGAGTGAAGATCGTTACCGACTCCTTCGGCGAGGATGCCGGCGAGCTTGCGGCCGCCGATCTGCAGGTCGTTGGGCCACTTCAGATCCACCACGAGGCCCGTGGCGACTTCCACGCCCTCGGCGAGCGCCACGCCCGCGGCGAGCGTCAGCAGCCGCGTCGCGCGCGCGACGTCGGTGCGCGCCCGCGCCGGCGTCAACACGACAGACACGTAGAGCCCGCTGCCCGGCGGCGAAAACCACACGCGGCCCCGACGCCCGCGACCGGCGGTCTGCTCGTCGGCCAGCACCACCGCGCCCTCACAGTCACCGTGGCCCGCGAGGGCGATCGCGACGTCGTTGGTGGATCCGATGGTCGGAAAGTACAACACGCGGGATCCGAGACGGCCGAGGCGAGGGCGCGCGCGATCCAGCATCCCGGCGAGATCGACCGGCAGCGGCGTGTGCGTCACTAAATACGCTCGAGCTCAAAGCTGATATCGACGGCCGGTGCCGAATGCGTGAGCGCGCCGGCAGACACGAAGTCTGCGCCGGTCGCGGCGAGCTCCGCCATGTGCTCCAGCGTGACGCCGCCGGAGATTTCCGTGCGGGCTCGCCCGCGCGCACGGCGGACGGCCTCGCGAATGTCGTCGAGTCCCAGATTGTCGAGCAGGATGGTCTCCACGCGGGCGCCGAGGGCTTCGTCCACCTCGGCGAGACTCTGCGCCTCGATCTCGATGGTCACGCCAGGGCGCTTGTGTCGCATCCGATCGACGGCGGCCGCGGCCCCGCCGGCCAGACGGATGTGATTGTCCTTGATCAAGACGGCGTCAAACAGGCCCGCGCGGTGGTTGGTCGCGCCGCCGGCCCGCACGGCGTACTTCTCGAGCACCCGCAGCGTCGGCGTCGTCTTGCGCGTGTCGAGCACCGTGATGCGTCCGCCGGCGGCATCGACAAATCTTCGAGCCAGGGTCGCGATGCCGGAGAGCCGCTGCAGGAAATTGAGCGCCGTGCGCTCGGCCGTCAGCAGCACGGCAGCCGACCCCGAGACCTCGACGACCGCCTCTCCCGCGCGGCACCAGTCGCCATCCAGCTTGCGCGCCATGGTGACGGGTCTTGGGGCTGAACCCTTTGTTGCCACCTGCCAGAACACCTCGGCGGCCACATCGAGACCCGCGATCACGCAGTCCGCCTTGACCAGAAACACGCCGCGGGCGCGTTGGGTGGGCGCGACAATGGCGTCGGTCGTGATGTCGCCCGCGCCCACGTCCTCGTCAATGGCCTGCCGGACAATGTCGCGGTAGAGGGAAGGGTCGAGGGGCGCGATCACGGCGTAACCGCTTCGTATCCCCGCACGACGATTTCCTGCGGCTCGCCGGCCGATGCGACAAACACCTGCACGCGCAGCGCCGACTTCAGATCGTTTTCCACGATGGGCATCAATCCGACCTTCCGCCGTTCGGTTTGCACGGTCACCATTGTGATGGGCACCTTCAGCGGCTGCTTGGCTTCGGAGCGTTGCTTGCGCACTTCGAAGAGCACTTCGGTGGCCCACTCGTACGCCGCCTGATCGATCTGGCGGGTCGCCTCCGAGTTGTCGGCAACGAGTGACAGCAGCTCGGCCGGCCTCGGCCACGCCGCCTGGTGAATCGACCCCTCCTGCCACCACGACCAGACTTCTTCGGTGACAAACGGCAGAAACGGCGCGAGCAGACGCAGCAGCGCCGACAGCGCAGCCGTCAGCGCCGAATTGGCCGAAGCCGCGCCCTCCGGCCCCTGGTCGCCATAGCGGCGCCCTTTGACGAGCTCGAGATAGTCGTCGCAGAAGCGCCAGAAGAACGTCTCGGTCCGTTGCAGCGCGCGGGCGTAGTCGTATGCCTCGAACGCCTCGGTCGCCTCCTCGACGAGCGCCGCCAGGCTGCGCAGCATCGCCTGATCGACCGGCACCACGACCGGTCCCTGCGGCTGGGCCGCGCCGAGCGCGAACTTCGACGCGTTGAGCAGCTTGATCGCCAGGCGCCGGCCCACCCGCATCTGGGCGGGGTCAAACGCCGTGTCGGTGCCGGGCCGTCCGCTCGCGGCCCAGTAGCGAACGCCGTCCGACCCGTGCTCCTCGAGCAGCGCGAGCGGCGTCACGACGTTGCCCTTCGACTTGGACATCTTCTTGCGGTCCGGATCCAGGACCCAGCCGGAAATCGCGGCGTGCGCCCACGGCAACGCGTCGTGTTCGAAATGGGACCGCAGCACCGTATCGAACAGCCACGTGCGGATGATGTCGTGAGCTTGCGGACGCAGGTCCATGGGGAAGGTCCGGGCGAAGAGGTCGGGATCGTCCGCCCAGCCGCAAGCGATCTGGGGCGTGAGCGACGAAGTGGCCCACGTGTCCATCACGTCCGGATCGCCGGCGAATCCGCCGGGCACGCCCCGCTGGTCCGCGCGGTAGCCTGGCGGCACGTCGGTGGACGGGTCGATCGGAAGCGCGGACTCACCTGCGGCAATCGGCCGCGCGTAGTCCACCCGGCCGGACGCGTCGAGGGGATACCAGAGCGGAAAGGGCACGCCGAAAAACCGCTGGCGGCTGATGCACCAGTCGCCGTTGAGGCCGTTGGCCCAGTTCTCGTACCGGGCCTGCATGTAGGGCGGATGCCACTGGAGCTCGCGCCCACGGGCGAGCAAGGCCTCGCGACACTCGATCGCCTTGATGAACCACTGCCGGCTCGTGACGATCTCGAGCGGCCGATCGCCCTTCTCGTAGAACTTCACGGCATGCGTGATCGGGCGTGGCTCGCCGATGAGATCACCTGACTCGCGCAGCAGCTGCACGACCTGCTCTCTGGCCTTGTTGACGCCCTTCCCCTCGAGCTGGGCGTAAGCCGCCTGCGCGCGCTCGGGATCATCGGATTCCCATCCTGGCTGGCCGAACCGCACGGGCGCCAGTCGTCCGTCGGGCTGAATGATGGCGCGCACGTGCAGATTGAGCTCGCGCCACCACGTGACGTCCGTGACGTCGCCAAACGTGCAGATCATGGCGATGCCGCTGCCCTTCTCGGGATCGGCCAGCGGATGCGGCTTGATCGGCACGCGCACGCGAAACAGCGGCGTGGTCACCTCGGCGCCAAAGAGCGGCTGATACCGCGGGTCGTCGGGGTGCGCCACGAGCGCCACGCAGGCGGGAATGAGTTCGGGACGCGTCGTCTCGATTTCAATGGGACGCCCGCTCTCGCCGCCAAATCGGATCCGGTGGTAGGCGCCGGGCATCTCGCGGTCCTCGAGCTCGGCTTGCGCGACCGCGGTGCGGAAATCCACGTCCCAGAGCGTGGGCGCTTCGAGCTGGTAGGCGAAGCCGCGGCCGAGCAGGCGAAGAAACGCCAGCTGCGATGTGCGCTGCGCCCGCTTGCTGATCGTCGCGTAGGTCATCGACCAGTCGACCGACAGGCCCAGGTACTTCCACACATGCTCGAACGCCTTCTCGTCCTCGGCGGTCAGGCGATTGCAGAGCTCGATGAAGTTCGGCCGCGACACCGACACGGGCTGCTTGCCGGGCGTGTCCGGCGCGGCGAACGCCGGATCGTAGGCGAGCGAGGGATCGCAGCGCACGCCGTAGTAGTTCTGGACGCGCCGCTCGGTCGGCAGACCGTTGTCGTCCCATCCCATCGGGTAGAAGACGGTCTTGCCCCGCATCCGCTGGAACCGGGCGATGGCATCGGTATGCGTGTACGAAAAGACATGGCCCACGTGCAGCGAGCCGCTGACGGTGGGCGGCGGCGTGTCGATGGCATACACCTCGGCGCGCGGCCGGCTCCGATCGAACCGATACACGCCGGCCGCCTCCCACCGTTCGGTCCACTTGGCTTCGAGCCCCTCCAAGGCAGGCTTGTCGGGCAGCCGCAGACGGGCGGCGTCGAGGCTGGTCAGTGGCAGCGCCAACTTACTTGATCGATCCCTTGATTCGGTCGATCTCTTCCTTGACGAGCTGCTCGGTGGCCTGCGAGATGACCTTGGTGACCGTCTCGCGGACGACCTTGTCGGAGAGCTGCTCGAGGACCCGGCGAGTGGCTTCGTCAGCCAGCGACTGAGAGGCGGCGGCGCCGCCGCCGGCGGCGGGCCAGGTCGACGGCAATGCTGACAGCGGCTCGCGCCGCTCGGCGGCCAGCAACGCTGCAAACGCATCGGCCAGGGGTGGCGTGGGGTTCGTCATCAATGGCTCCTTGGAATCCTCGGGAACGGCAGGGGCAAGCGGCAAGTCCGCCGGCGGCGCGGCCGGTCGGTCGGTCGCACGCCCTGCCCTGAACAAGTCTATCTCGGCTGCGGGTGTTGCCGACGGATTCGAAAACGCCGCGTGAAGGCGATCGAAATAGCTCTCGAGCGCGGCCGGATCATGGGGCGCCCTGGGCTGCCGGATTGGCCCGCTTGAAGGCGGACCCGATGGGGTCGGCCCCCCGCGGGGCCTGGACAGCAGCTCCTTGACGCGTGCCACGACCACCTGCGGCTCGAAGGGCTTGGCCAGCACGCCCTCGCATCCCACGCGACCGATCCTCGCCTGGTCGACGGCCTCGAACGCCCCCGTCAAGAGCACGACCGGGATGTGGGCGAGCCCCGGCGTCCGTTTGATGTGCTCGGCGATATCGTAGCCGCTTCGCCCTGGCATGCCGATGTCGGCCAGCACGATATCCGGCGGCGCCGCGTCGATGCGCGCGATCGCTTCGTCACCGTCGCCGACGGCCACAACCGTGATGTTCTCGTCGGCAAACGTCAGCTCGATCACGCGACGGATCGTGACGCTGTCGTCGGCCAGTAACAATATCGGGGGCATCAGAAGCCTTTAGCGCTTCCCAATCATCAATCAACAATCCAAAATCATCAATCTAGATAATCGCCGTCTCCTCGTACTCGCCCCAGACGTCGCGCAGCGCGTCGCACATCTCGCCAATCGTGGCGTACGCCCGCACGGCAGCCAGAATCGGCGGCATGAGATTGGCGGTCGTGCCGGCCGCCCGCCGTAGCTGATCGAGGGTCCGACCAACCTGATCGGCGCTGCGCGATCGCTTGAGCGCCTCGAGCCTGGCCAGCTGCCGCTCGGCCGCGCGCTCGTCGACGCGAAGCACGTCGATCGGCCGGTCGTCCTGCTGCGTGAATTCGTTCACGCCGACAATGATCCGGTCTTTGCACTCGACCGCCTGCTGAAACCGGTAGGCGCTCTCGGCAATCTCGCGCTGCGGGAACCCGCGCTCGATGGCCTCGACCATGCCGCCCATCCGATCGATCGTGTCAAAGTACGACGTGGCGCCCTCCTCCAGCTCCTCGGTCAGCTTCTCGACGAAATAGGATCCGCCCATCGCGTCGATCACGTTCGCCACGCCGCTCTCGTGGGCGATGACCTGCTGAGTGCGTACGGCGAGTGTCGCCGCCCCGGAGGTCGGGAGCCCCAGCGCCTCGTCGAGTGAGTTCGTATGAAGCGAGTTCGCCCCCCCCAGTACGGCCGACAACGCCTGGAGCGCCGTGCGCACGACGTTGTTGTAGGGCTGCTGGGCGGCGAGCGAGACGCCAGCCGTCTGCGCATGGAAGCGCAGCTTCCACGATCGGTCGCTCTGCGCCCCGAAACGGCTGCGCATGGCGCGCGCCCAGAGGCGCCGCGCGGCGCGGTACTTCGCGATTTCCTCGAAGAAGTCGCTCTGGGCGTTGAAGAAAAACGACATGCGCGGCACGAACGCGTCGACATCCAGACCGGCGTTGACGCCCCACTGCACGTATTCCAGGCCGTCGCGCAGCGTGAAGGCCAGCTCCTGCACCGCCGTCGCGCCCGCCTCACGGATGTGATAGCCGCTGACCGAGATGGCGTTCCACTTGGGCACTTGCCTCGAGCAGAAGGCGAAGATGTCCGTGATGAGGCGCATCGAAGGGCGCGGGGGGAAGATGTACTCCTTCTGCGCGATGAATTCCTTGAGAATGTCGTTCTGGATCGTGCCCGACAGCGTCTTCCAGTCCGCACCCTGCTGTTCCGCGACGACGAGGTACATCGCGAGCACCATCGCCGCCGGCGAATTGATCGTCATCGAGGTGGTGACGTCGGCAACCGCGATGCCGCGGAACAAGGTTTCCATGTCGGCGAGCGACGTCACGTTCACGCCGCACTTGCCCACCTCGCCGAGCGACCATTCGTGGTCCGGATCGCGCCCCATCAACGTGGGCAGGTCGAACGCCACGCTCAATCCGGTCCCGCCGGCGGCGAGCAGCGTCCGGTAGCGCGCGTTGGTCTCTTCCGGCGTGCCGAACCCGGCAAATTGGCGGATCGTCCAGAGCTTCCCGTGGTAGCCGCTCGTGTGGATGCCTCGCGCGTACGGGAACTGGCCCGGATCGCCAAGGTCCCTCGCGTACTCGATGTTCCTCACATCGTCGGCGGTGTAGAGCAGTTCGATGGGACGCCCGGAGACGGTGGTGAACAGCCGCGGCCCGATCTCCGTCTTCATGCCGGGTTGATTATATCGGCGTCAGGGCGATCCGACGTTCCACCAATCCGGCTAAAGCCGGATCCCATGCATCACCGGCAATCCGGCTAAAGCCGGATCCCACGTACGCATGTCAGCAATCCGGCTAAAGCCGGATCCCACGTACCAGCAATCCGGCTGAAGCCGGATCCCACGTACGCATGCTGTCTCTGTCCGTACGTGGCGTCCGGCTTTAGCCGGACGAACAGGCGTGGCGTCCGGCTTTAGCCGGACTACTCACGAGGATCCGATCTTGCTGCAAGCAGGATATGGCTTCACGGCACCCGGAACATCTGCGGACGTTCTCCTATCTGGGTTTGTATCGATATTCACTCCGATTCTGCACGGACGGCCGCCGCCAACTCTTCACGTCAGCGCCAGCCGTCGATCTCGTTCGAGTACAGATTCAGCGAAGTGCGGCCGAGGAACAGTTTGCAGTTATTGCGTACTGCTTCATGCCCGATCACCTGCACTTGCTGGTCTCGGGCGAGACCGACGGGTCAGACTGCAGGCGATTCATCGCTGGGTGTAAGCAGTACTCGGGCTTTCAGTTTGCGCGGGAGTTCGGCACGCGCCTCTGGCAGCGGTATGGCTTTGAGCGTGTGCTCCGCGAGCACGAACCCACCTTCGTCGTTGCGCGCTACATCCTCGAAAACCCCGTACGCGCAGGATTGGCTGCGACGATTGATGCGTACCCGTTCGTCGGGTCGTTCGTGTACACGCTGCCCGAGCTGATTGCGTCGGCTTACCACACTGAGTCAAGGGGGTAATCCGGCTAAAGCCGGATCCCACGTACGCATGTCAGCAATCCGGCTAAAGCCGGATCCCACGTACCAGTCCGCGCAAAGGTGACAGTACGTGTCGTCCGGCTTCAGCCGGACTACTGAGACTGCCCGGGATCCACAGGGATCGCGCTAGACTAGGCGCCTTATGGCGCTGCACGGACCAATCTTTGGTGAAATGCTCCAGGAGTTCGAGATGGCGGCCCGCGTCCTCAAGCTCGAGCGCGGCATCTGGGACATCCTCACGCACCCCAAGCGACAGATCACCGTGTCGTGCCCGGTGCAGATGGACAACGGCGAGATCGAGGTTTTCACCGGCTATCGCGTGCAATACAACATCTCGCTCGGACCCGCCAAGGGCGGCATCCGCTACCACCCGGGCGTCACGCTCGACGAAGTCACGGCGCTCGCCGCCTGGATGACGTGGAAATGCGCCGTCGCCCACATTCCGTTCGGCGGCGGCAAGGGCGGCGTCACCTGCGATCCGAGCAAGATGTCGAAACGGGAACTCGAAGCGCTGACGCGCCGGTATATCGCCGAAATCATCGACGCGATTGGTCCCGAGAAGGACGTCCCGGCGCCCGACGTGAACACCAACGAGCAGACCATGGCGTGGATCATGGACACCTATTCCATGCACGTCGGCCATACCACCACGGCGGTCGTCACCGGAAAGCCCATTGAGCTCGGCGGATCGCACGGCCGCCGCCAAGCCACGGGGCGCGGCGTCGTGATCGCCGCGCGCGAATCGGCCAGACACCTGGGCTTCGACATCGCGGGATCCAGGGTCGCCATCCAGGGGTTCGGCAACGTGGGATCGGTCTCGGCGGATCTCATCGCCGGGCTCGGCGCGAAGGTCGTCGCGATCACCGACTGGAAAGGCGGCGTCTACAACGCCAAGGGGCTCGACCTCACGGCACTCGCCGCCCACGTCGCCGACACGAAGACCGTCCATGGCTTCGCCGCCGCCGAACCGCTCACCAATGCCGAGCTCTTCGCGCTCGACGTGGACGTGCTCATCCCGGCGGCGCTCGAGAATCAGATCACCATCGAGAACGCGCCGGGCATTCGGGCGAAAGTCATCGTCGAAGGCGCCAACGGCCCCACGACGCCAGACGCCCATCGGCACCTGCACGGCCGGGGTGTATTCGTGGTGCCAGACATCCTGGCGAACAGCTCGGGTGTCACGGCGTCGTACTTCGAGTGGGTGCAGGACCGGTACGGCTACTTCTGGACAGAGAAGGAAGTGAACGAGCGGCTCGAGGCCAAGATGCACGAGGCGTTCAACGCCGTCCTGCAGACGTCGGTGAAGCACAAGGTCGACATGCGCACGGCCGCCTACATCCTCGCAATCGACAGGGTCGCCACGGTGACACGGCTGCGCGGGATGTACGCCTAGTTCGTCACTCGAAAGGTGATGAGCTCCTTCGCCTCGCCCGCGCGGCCTTTGGCTGCTATCTCGATGAAGTAGTCGCCATTCGCGAGTCCCGCGAGGGGAAGGTCGATCCGGTTCAGGTTGCCTGCCGCCGGCTGCACATCGAGGGCCCGCATCGGCTGGTTGATGCGGTTGAGCAGCCTCGCCGACACGGCGGGGCGATCGCGACCGCCGTCGGCGGGCGAATACGCCGGCACGCGGATGAGCAGCCGTTCGGTCCGGCTGAACACCCGCGACGAGACGGGCACCGCCGCCGCGTTGGCGTCGAGGGCGGCGAACTCCCGGGCCGTGCGCGCACGGAACACCTCGGGCGTGCCAATCGCGATCCCGCGCCGCAGGTCGCGGACCGTGACGTCGCGGACGTCGGAGTCGAGCGGACCGCCGCCCGTGTCTTCGATCTTCATCCTCAGCTCGAGACGGCCCGGGGCGAGGTCGAAGACGGCCCGTGACGGTGTCCCGACATCATCGATGCCACCTGGTCCGGCTGGCAGCACCGGCCCATCGAAGAGCACGGTCTTGTCCGGGGCGAGCGCCGTCAACACAAGGCGGCCCGGAGGCGCACGCCGCGATCGGCCGCCGGGCACGGCACCGACAGCCTCCCAGACGAAGGTCACGCGTGTCTTCCCGCCTTCACCGAGCGAGAAGCCGAACCACGGACGGATGAGGGGGCTTTGATGGCGGGCCGGCTCGATCGGCTGCGGTGGAGGCGGATTGTTCGCACGCGCCAACAAGGCCGCGCGTAGCTTGTCGTCCACCGACGGCGCATAGTAGCCCTTGCGGGCCCGGACCTCGACGCCCGCCCGCTTCACGCGCACCTGCACCTCGTGGAACCCCCCGTTCTCGACGTGTGCGGCCCGATACGTCAGTACATAGTATGCGGCCGAGTCGTTGGCAATCAGGCCGACCGCCGCGCCCAGGTCGCCAGAATCCTCGACAAACCGGCCGTCGGTCTCGACGGCCAGCGTGCGAAGCTCCGCGCGTTCGCCCTCAGTCGCCGGGGGATCGGCCATCGGCGGTCGCGGATCGATCGGGTAGATCGAGACCTTCGATCGATTCGCGGCGGCGACCGTCGAGTCGATCGTCGCCAAATACTCGCGGCCCCTCTGGCGCGGCGTCCGCCGCAGGCCTTCGCTCACCACGAGGATCGACGAGCGGAGGTCGCCGAGGCTGCCGAGATGCAAGGCCAGGGCGTTGAGGGCCGAGACGGTGACTTGCGTGCGCGCGACTTCGATGCGCTCGGGTGCGCCCGCCATGTAATTACGCTCGTAGGTATTCCTCGGCGTGTAGTCGCCCTTGCGCCCCTCGAGGCTGGCCACGATCTGGCGTGCCCGATCGCGATCGCGCGTCAGTCGGATCGTGAACAGGGAGTCGAGCGGCTTCATCACGACGATGAGGTCGCGCGGGCCAAGGCTGCGATCGAGCAGCGCGGTCAGGGCATCGCGCGTCCGATCGGCGCTCGCGCCGGGGCTGATGTGGTACTCGTCGAGGTAGATCGCGAACAGCCGCGCGCCGGCGCGCCCCGCTTCCCGGCGCTCGTCGGCCGCAGAATCGACCGGCGCCAGCGGCTCGTCGGGTGGGGCCGCGGCGGTCGACACGAAACGGACCTCGTCGATGGTCTGCGGCGCGGCGCCCTCGCGCAGCTCGAAATCACTCGCGCTCAGATTCGTGACAACGCGGCCTGCCGCGTCGACCGCGATCACGTCGATGCGCACCTCGTGGGCGACTGGCGTCTGATCACCCCGGGGGCCCGTCTGCGCGCCGAGGAGGACCGCGGCCAGTGACGTGGAGAGCGCCGCGACAAGGAAGGCGCGCATCGGGCCTAACTCGTCAGGCGGAAGCCGACGATCTCGGTGGCGGCGCCGGAGTCGCCTGACGCCTTGATCTCGATGAGATAGTCGCCGGGCGCGAGGCCGGCGAGCGGGACTTCGACCTGCTGGACCCCCGGCGCGCCCGCGGGAGCGGCCGCCAGCGCCGTCATCGCCTGCCCCGCTCTGTTCAGGAGGCGCACGCCGAGTACGGCCGTCGTGCCGCCGGCGCCGTAGGCTGGCACGCGGACGAGCAGGCGATCGGTGCGGCTGAACTCACGTGTCGTTATCGGCATGGCCTCGGGGTCGGCCTTCATCCGCTGATATTCGGGCAGCGTGCGCGCCCGCAAGACGGCCGGCGTGCCCAGCACGGTCTGCGGCAGGCCGAGATCGGGGACGGCGAGCTCGCGGGTCTCGGCGTCGAGCACGCGGGAGGACAGCCCCTCGACCGACACGCGAAGCTGCAGCGGGCCCGGGACGGCGTCAAACGTCACGCGCGAGGCGCGCGACACGCCGCCGCCGGAGGCGGCTGTGCCGTCGGGCACCGC
>JBAUGX010000249.1:0-6059 GCA_049679965.1 Vicinamibacterales bacterium | reverse complement strand
GCGCCAGGCGCACCGCCGGCTGGCGGTCCGGGTGGTGGTGGCGGCGGCGGGCAGCAGGCCGCGGCGCCGCCGGCCGTCGAGAGGCTGGGCGAAGGCGTCTTCAAGATCGGTGGTAACTACACCTCGCTCGCCATCGACATGGGCGACCACATCCTCGTCATCGAGAGCGGTCAGAATGACGCGCGCGGCATGGCGGTGATGGCGGCGGCCAAGACGGCGATCCCGAACAAGCCGATCCGCTTCGTCGTCACCTCGCACGCGCACTTCGATCACGCGAGCGGGCTCGCGGCCGCGGTGGCCGAGGGCGCGACGATCCTCACGCACAACAACAACGAGCCGGTCCTCGAACGGCTGCTCTCGGGTCCGCGCACGCTGATGGGCGACAGCCTGTCGAAGGTCGCGAACCGCCGCACCAACGTCGTCCAGGGTGTGGGCGACCGCGACGTGCGGAGAGGCACGAACGGCAAGGTCGTGGAGCTGATTCGCGTCGAGAACGAGCACAGCGACGGCCTGATGGTCGCCTATCTGCCGGCGGAAAAAGTGATGTGGACGGCGGACGTCACGGTGGTCAACGCCACGCCCGTTCAGCTTGGAGTCGTCAGGGCGGCGGTTGACACGTTCACCCGGCTGAACCTCGACTACACCACGTTCATTCCGGCGCACGCGCTGAACCCCGAGCGGAATCTGACGAAAGCGGAGGTGATGGCGGCTCTCACCCCGGCAACGGGCACTCCGTAGTCTCGGAACTCGGAACCTGGAACTCACGCTCCAGGTTCCGAGTCGCCTCGTGCACGGAGATTTCAGTGCCGCAGCCACCGGCGCAGGCGCGCACGATTGTCGTTACCCGGTGGCTCCATTTTGTCTACGGACACCGCGGTGAGCACGCCATGCCCGCACTGGCCGCGCGGTGGCTCGGAGAACGGCCCGACCTTGTTCATGGAGACGCCTTCCTTGCCTGCGCGGTAGGCGACCACGCGCGCGCCCGCGAGGCCATCGCCGCCGATCGAGACTGGGTCAATCGCGGCAACGAGCTCTGGCGGTGCATTGAATGCCACGGCCTGCTCGGCATGCCGCCCCTTGTGGCCGTCACGCATTCCAGTTTCTGGCGCATCGCCGCGTTTCGGGATGGGCTGTTGACGTGCGCGCGGCTGCTGCTTGACGCCGGCGCCGATCCCAATCAGTCGTGGAGCGCCGATGGGGAGCAAGCGGTCAGCGCCCTCTACGGCGCGGCCGGCAAGAACCACGACCCGGAGTTGACCGGCCTGCTCTTGGCGGCCGGAGCGAATCCGAACGACGGGGAGTCTCTGTATCACTCGCTCGAGAGCGCGAATGTGGCCTGCGCGCGGCTGTTGCTCGAGGCCGGGGCGAAAATCGAGCACACCAACGCGTTCCATCACAGCCTCGACTTCGACAGCCCCGAGGCCCTGCGGCTACTGCTCTCGTTCGGTGGCAATCCCAACGAGCCATCGGACCATCTTGACGCTCCGCTGCATCACGCGATCAGACGCCGCCGCTCGCGCGCGCACGTTGAAGCGTTGCTCGGCGCCGGCGCCGATCCGTTGGCACGGACCAAGGATGACGTGAGCGCGTACAAATTGGCCGTGACATACGGACTGACCGACGTGGCGGACCTGCTCCGGCAGTCTGGCGCGGCGGAGCCGCTCACCGACGAAGAGCAATTTGTCGCCGCCTGCGCCAGTGGCGATCGACGGGAAGCTCTTCGGATTCGGTCGGTTCGCCCCGATCTGCCGGGCGCGCTCTCCGAGGGGCAGCTCCGTCAGCTTCCCGAGTTGGCAGCGATCTCTGCGTGCGGCGACGCGGTCAGACTCATGGTGGACCTGGGCTGGCCGATTGACGTGCCAGGCGGGATCGGCTGGATCGTATCGGCTCTTCACCATGCCGTGGCGCGCGGAGATGCGGCACTGACGCAGTGTCTCCTCGAGCACGGCGCGAGCTGGACCGCGCCCAACGGTTTCGATGACACCGTGAACGGCACCCTGGCGTTCTCGTCGCGCAATCAGCTGTCGCACGATCGAGATATGGGAGGGGATTGGGTTGGCTGCGCCAGGGCGCTCGTCGCCCACGGCATGATTCCCGATTGGGAGGGCGACTATTCAGATGACGTGTTGGCGTTTTTCGCGGCCGAGCGGCGCAAGCGGGAGGGAACCGCTGGCGACCATGCGGGCGCCGATATCGCCGTTGACGACGAGGCCGTGGCCTCGGCGCTTCAGCAGGGCCACCTTGCCGCCTTGCGTCATCTTCTTGGCGGGCACCCGGGGCGAAACGACCTCATCCGCTGGTGGAAGGACTGACGGTCACTGGCCGGTCGAGGCGCGCTCGTGCGCGCGCGTCAGCCAGGCGCTCAGCTGTTGGGCGGCTTCGTCCGGCGTCGTGCCATAGAAGGGCATCAAGGCCGTGGGCACGCCCGGGCGCCGCACGATGCAGGCGCGCCAGCGGTCCTTCGAGACGGCCGCCACCTCGATCAGGTACGCACGGCCCGCGATGGATTCTTCGTAGCGATGGACGACTGGCACAGTTTGTATGGATGAGAAGAGCCGGGGTGAAGGCATTCTACTCGCTCGCCGATGCCGATCAAGCGAAGGGGGCGACGAAGGCTCGTGCACAGCGGGCGTCGGCTCGATTCGTCTAGCGCACGGCCGTCCGAAATCTTTTCGTGTCGCTTCCTCCACAGGAAATTCACCGTTCGTCAACAGCTTTTGCACAACCGCCTCACTTGACGGTCTTCTGGTCGCGCACTACGCTTGAATGCTCATGCGCAATCGCACGTGGCTGGTCGTGTTCACCATGCTTGTCGTGGTGGTATTCGGCCGAAACGTGCGCGTCGCCGACGAAGCGACGTTGCTGCGCGTCTTTCTCATCGACGGCGTGTCACTCGTCAGCTTCGGTGAGCCGGCTCGGGTTGGCGATCGGATCGTGTTTTCAATGCCGACCGCGTCGACGCCGACTCCGCCGCTCCAGCTGATCAGTCTCCCGGCCAGTCGGGTCGACTGGGATCGTACGAATCGCTATGCGGACTCCGCCCGCGCCGCGAGGTATCTGCAAACACAGGCCGAGGCCGACTATGCGGTGCTCGCGAGCGATATCTCTCAAGCCCTCAAAGACCTCAAGCAGACGACCGACCCGTCGAGGCGCCTGGCCATCGCGGAAATCTCCCGCAAACGACTCGCGGCATGGCCCGAGAGCCACTTCAACTACCGGGCGGCGGACGTCATCCAGCTGCTGTCGTTGATGGATGAGGCTATTGCCGACTTGCGTGCGGCGAGCGGCGTGCAGCAGTTCAACCTGAGCTTCAGCACGTCAGCGGCGCCGGCCCCTGTTGCCGAGACGTTGCTTCCGGCGCCGACTCTCAAAGAAGCCATCGAGCAGCTGTTGACCGCCGCCCGCACCGTGGACACGGCGGCTGACCGCTCGATGCTGCTCCGAACAGCGCTCGTCAGCCTCGATCGCGATGCGGCCGGGCTGCCGGCCGCCTGGGTGGCCAGAACGCGGGCCGAGACGAGGGCGAGCCTCCGCACCGAGGAGCGCGTCGACCGCTCGTACCGGGAGATGGCCACGTGGATGCTGGGTATTGCGCGATGGCGTGCCGGCCGGGCCGATGCCGTTGGACTTGAGCGCCTGCCGGAACGCATTGACCGACTGGATCGGGGGCTTGGCCGAAAGCGACCGGAGGTTGTGCAGGCGCTTCTTGCGGCCGTCGAAGTCGAATTGGATTCGGCGAGACGGCTCCGCGAAGCCCGTGATCAATTCGCGGGTCGGGCGCCAGCGCTGAAGGGCTATCAATTGGCGATCGCCGGACCGCTCGAGCGATTCACGAAATGGCGACCCTTGCTCGAGGCCATCAAGTCGTCGTCGATTTCGCCGGAGTTGCTGATCGGCCTCAGCGCGTCCATTGCCGAGGTGTTCGAGCAGGCGTCGGCTGTCACGCCGCCCGACGAGTTTGCCGTGGCCCACGCGACGCTCGTGAGCGCCCTGCAGTTTGCAGGCGGCGCAGCGAGACTCAGCGTCGAAGCTGTCGGGACCGGGAACGCCGCGAGAGGGCGGGACGCCTCGTCGGCGGCGGCCGGATCGCTGATGCTCGGCGCCCGCGCCACGAGCGATATCGAGGCCCTGCTTCGCCCGCCTCAACGCCTCGTCCAGGCGGCGTCCGGCCAACCCTCGGCAATCGACGAGATCCCGCGCGCCGCCGGCGACAGCTCCGGGCGTGTGAGGGAACGGGCTGGCGCAGCACCAGCCGCCGTGGCGACGCCCGCCGCCGCCGCCAGGACCTTGGCCAGCGCCCGGCCCCGGGCCGTTGGGTCGCCCCGTCAGCCAACCGTCATCGCCGAAGAAGTGGCCTCTCCGACGCTGTTGATGCGCTGGCGCGTCGGACCGAGGGGGCTGCTTCAGTATTCCGCCAACGGTGGAGCTGCGTGGGAACAGATCTCAACAGACGTGGTGGTCGATCTCATGGCAGGCGCGTCCCCATCCTCTTCGGTATGCTGGGTGGTCGGCCGTGCGGGCACCGTGCTGTTAACAGTCGACGGCCGACACTTCGACCGGCTGCCGTTTCCCGCGGCCGTGGATCTGACGGCCGTCCGCGCGACCGACGCCCGAACCGCTGTTGTCACCGCGGCCGACGGCCAGGCGTTCAGCACCTCTGACGGCGGCTCGACCTGGATCCCGATGCAAGCATTCCGACCGGCCCCATCCTAAGGAGGGCGACCGCACTGATCACGCCACGTCGGACGCGCCTCGTCCGCGCCGCCGACCTCTCCGCGTTTCGTCGCTCCGCCGTTGAACTGTCCCTGGGCGGCGACCCGGGACGCCTCGCATCACACCTGGTGATCGTGCCGACGCGCGGCGCAGCGCGGCTGCTTCGGCGCGCCATGGGCGAATCTCGCGGAACGCCGGATCTGGTGACGCGAGAGGAATTCTACGAGCGGCTGCACGCACGGTTGCCGAGCGGGCCCCGCATGCTGACCGCCTACGAGCGCGATGTCATGATGCGAGCCGCGGCGCGGGCAGCCTCGGCCCTTCGACAAGCTCAGGGCCGTCCCGAGCAGAGTCGAGGGGCGGCCGAACCGCGATCACTGCGACCGGGCCTGGTGGCTGAGATCCTTCGCTTCTACGATCAGCTGCGCCGCCAGTCGCGCACCGTGAGCCGCTTCGAATCGCTCCTCGAGGAGACGTTGATTGCCGACGCAGAAAGCGATCGCGGTGCGGCCCGCATGCTGGCGCAGACGCGGTTCCTCGCCGCGACCTTTGAGGGTTACGAGCGTCGGGTGACCGAATCGGGGGCGTTCGACGAACATGTACTGCGCGCCAGGCTGATGGCCGAAGCGTCGCCCCATCCGCTCCGCCACATCGTGGTCGCCGTCGGCGACTGGATCGCCGATCCGAACGGCCTCTACCTCGCCGATTTCGATCTCCTGACGCGGCTGCCCGGCGTAGACACGCTCGACATCGTGGCGACCGACGGGCTCCTGGCGTCCGGGTTCCACCAGCGCCTCCATGAATGGCTGCCCGGAATCGAAGAGGTCCCGGCCAGGCCATCGGACCCGGCGGCCAGGCGGCCCCTGCTCACCGTTCCGGCAGGTGAGTCGGGGCGGCTCGTGTTCGTCCATCGCGATCGCGAGGAAGAGCTCATCGCGCTCGCGCGGCATGTGGCAGGCCAGGGACGTGCGCACGACTCGCTCGATCGCGTCGCCGTCGTCTACAAGCGGCCGCTGCCGTACCTGTATCTCGCGCCCACGGTGTTTGGCGGCGCGCGCCTGCCGTATCAGACCATTGACGGTTTTCCGCTGGCGGCCGAGCCCTTCGCGGCCGCGCTGGATGTGGTGTTCGAGTTCGTCGAATCGGGCTTCACCCGCCGCTCGATCGTCGGCCTCCTCCGGTCGCCGCACTTCGTTTTCCCGCACGAAGGCCGGGCCGTTGACGCCGAGAGTGTCGCGGCCCTGGATCGCGGACTGAGCGAGCGCCGCTACCTCGGGGGGCTCGACCGGCTGGTCGACATCGCTGCCACATGGCGCGCCGGCGAGGTCGCACGCCCGGCGATCGCC
>JBAUGX010000248.1:0-6176 GCA_049679965.1 Vicinamibacterales bacterium | reverse complement strand
TGGGATCCGGCTTCAGCCGGATTGGTCCGCCTGAAGGCGGACCCCACGACCGGCAAGCCCAGCTTTGCGAATCTCCTCGGCGGTTCGCACGACCTGCGTCATCTCGCCGACCGCGTGAACTCTCACGATGTGCGCACCGCCCAGCACGGCCGCGGTGACGGCGGCCGCCGTGCCCCAGTCGCGCTCGGCCGCCGGGCGCCCACCGGTGGCCTCCTGCAAGAATGACTTGCGTGAGGCACCGACGAGGAGGGGCCGGTCGAGCGCCGCCGCCAGTTCCGGCAGGCGCGCCAGCACACCATAGCTGTCAGGCGGCCGTTTGGCAAACCCGATTCCGGGATCGACGATGACCCGATCGAAGGGGATGCCGGCCGCGGTCGCGATTGCCACGCTCTCCCGAAGTTCCGCGACCACTTCGGTGACGACGTCCGCGTACGCGGCCTCGACGTACATGGCCTTCGACCGGCCGCGTGTGTGCATCAGCACGATGGCCGCGCCGTACTCGGCGACCACCGAACCGAGTTCAGGATCGTAGCGCAGGCCGCTCACGTCATTGATCAGCCCGGCGCCCACCTCGAGCGCCGCACGCGCGACATCGGCTTTGTACGTGTCGACCGAGATTGGAATCCGCAGACGCCGCGCGAGATCTTCGAGGACGGGAAGAATGCGCGCCAGCTCTTCCTCGGCGGCGACCGGCTCGGCGCCGGGCCGTGTCGACTCGCCGCCCACGTCAACAATGTCGGCACCCTCGGCTTCCATCTGGAGCGCGGCGTCGATTGCCCGCGCGGGGTCGAGCCGCCGCGCGCCCTCGGCGAAGGAATCCGGCGTGACGTTCACGATGCCCATGACAAGGGGGCGTTCGCCGAGGAGCAAGGCGCCATGCGTGAGGGGGACGGTATAGACGCGACGGGGGGCAAACACTGTAGTCGACAGTCTACAGTCGGCAGTCGGCAGTCCCCAAGCTCAGACCCGCATCCGCCGGGGTGACTGTCGACTGCTGACTGTCGATTGCCGACTATTCTTGCGGTATCGCTTTACCGAGCGCGGGGACTATCGGCGCGCGCTCTTTTGTACGCGGACGCGACTCGTCGGCGTCGGGCGAGGCCACGCGCGCGGCGGCCGGCTGGACCTCATCGAGCAGCTGGCCCGCGGCCAGGCGTCTGACTTGATCGGCGTCGAGGACCTCGCGGGCAAGGAGCGCTTCGGCCATCTTGACCAGCGTGTCCTTCTGCCCCAGCAACAACTCGTGCGCCCGCTGATAGTTGTCGGTTACGAATCGTTTGACCTCGTGATCGATCTTGAGCGCCGTGTCCTCGCTGTAATCCTGGTGCTGCGCGATCTCGCGGCCGAGGAAGATCTGCTCTTCCTTCTTGCCGAAGGTCAGGGGTCCCATGTTCGGGCTCATGCCCCACTCGCACACCATCCGGCGTGCAAGCTCGGTTGCGCGCTCGAGATCATTACCGGCCCCGGTCGTGAGGCTGTCCATCGTGATCTCCTCGGCGATGCGGCCGCCGAGCAGAATGGCGATCTGATCGTTCAGGTAATCCTTCGAGTAGTTGTGCTTCTCGTCGGCCGGCAACTGCTGCGTGAGGCCAAGCGCCATGCCGCGCGGAATGATGGTGACCTTGTGGATTGGATCGGCGTGCGGGAGCAGCACGGTGAGCAGCGCGTGGCCGGCCTCGTGAATGGCCGTGACACGCTTCTCCGCGTCGCTGATGATCATCGAGCGGCGCTCGGATCCCATCAGCACTTTGTCTTTTGCGAACTCGAAGTCGTGCATGCGCACGGTCTTCTGGTTGTACCGCGCGGCGTTGAGCGCCGCCTCGTTCACCAGGTTCGCCAGATCGGCGCCCGAGAAGCCCGCCGTGCCCCTCGCCAGCACGGCCACCTCCACATCGTCGGACATCGGGATCTTGCGCGTGTGGACGCCGAGGATGCCTTCGCGGCCTTTCACATCGGGACGATTGACGACGATGCGGCGGTCGAAGCGGCCGGGCCGCAGGAGCGCCGGGTCGAGCACGTCGGGCCGGTTGGTCGCGGCGACGAGAATGACACCCTCGTTGGACTCGAAGCCGTCCATCTCGACCAGGAGCTGATTGAGCGTCTGCTCGCGCTCGTCATGCCCGCCGCCAAGACCGGCGCCACGATGGCGGCCCACGGCGTCAATCTCGTCGATGAAGACGATGCACGGCGCGTTCTTCTTGCCCTGCTCGAACAAATCGCGGACGCGGCTGGCGCCCACGCCGACGAACATCTCGACGAAGTCCGAGCCGCTGATCGAGAAAAACGGCACGTTGGCTTCGCCGGCGACTGCGCGCGCGAGCAGCGTCTTGCCCGTGCCGGGGGGGCCCATCAGCAGCACGCCCTTCGGAATGCGTCCGCCGAGCTTCTGGAACTTCTGCGGTTCCTTGAGGAACTCGATGATCTCCTGGAGCTCCTCCTTCGCTTCGTCAACGCCGGCAACGTCCTTGAACGTGACCTTCTTCTGCGCGCTCGACGAGAGCTTCGCCTTGCTTTTGCCGAAGGAGAGCGCCTTGTTGCCCCCGCTCTGCATCTGGCGCATGAAGAAGACCCAGAAGCCGAGGACCAGGAGCATGGGTCCCCAGGTGAATAGCAGCGACGTCCACGGGCTGGCCGCAGCCTCTCTCGCCTGGACCACGACGCCTTTTTCGATGAGCTTGTTGCCCAGGCCTTCGAACTGGCTGGGGGCGTAGACCCGGAAGTTCTCACCCGTCTTGGTGATCCCGGTGATTTCCTGGCCGGTGATGACGACGCGGGCCACGCTCCCCGTATCAACCGAGGACATGAATTCGCTGAAGCTGACGGGGCGCTCGCGTGCCTGCTGGAACCTCGTGGAGAAGTTCCAGACCAACACCGCGACCACGACCAGCACCATCCAGAACGCCAGACTTCGCAACGTCGAGTTCACGCAGGGCCTCCCAACTGCTTAAGTCTGAAGATTAGCACGCCTTGCGAGGCGTCCGTGACGCGAAAGGCCTCGTCAATACCGTGCCCAGCCACCCAGACAACCTGGCCTGCTGGATCTACGACAACGGGCACCAGATCGCGACGATTTCTGGCGACTTTTCGGTCCACAAACAGATCCTGGAGCGTCTTCCCGCCGCCAAGCCCAACAGGCCTGAACCGGTCGCCCGGACGCCTGTTTCGGACGACGAGCGGCCCCCGGCAGAGGTCGCGGCGGACGAGCGCGGTCATGCCGCGACCGGCCCCCGGCCCGCCCGGTACAGACACATTATCGGCAGGCTCCACCGATACCACGCAATTCGCCTCAGCCAGGGTCACCTCTCCTGGGATAGACAGCTGATACTCAAAAGGGTTCCCGGGGTTCCCGAGGTTCCCGGGGTTCGCGAGAGTCGGAGACCAGCGGCCGACCGCGTCCGGGGGTCTACCTGTTAGGACGAGTCTCGAGCCATTACGGTGCACTCGCTGGCCCGGCGCGTCGATCGTGCCGTCTCGTTCCGCCTCCGCAAGCCGCAGCACGGCCTCGACGTGCCGGAAAGAGACTGGCCGCTCTCGAGCGACGTCGCTCATGGCCCGCCACAGCGCCAACCGTCGCAGCGGCGCGGGGGCCTGCATGAGCACCGGGATGTCCAAGAAGGAAGCCTGGCTTGGGCCTTTCACACTTGAGACTTGAGACTTGAGACTTCTGGAGAGCAGATCTGTCGATGCCTCTTCCATCCACAGCCATGTCTCTCGCGCAAGCTCCGCTTCGTCGGCCAGCACGTCGACAATGGCCGGATTGAACCGCTCGACGAGCAGCGGCAAGAGCTCGGCTCGGACACGATTGCGCGGGATGCTGACATCGGCGTTGGTTTCGTCCTCGACGTACCCGATGCCCTGCGCGGCGAGATACGCGCGCAGGTCGTCGCGGCGACACTCGAGCAGGGGCCGGATGTTCGCCCCATGCCGCGGGTGGATGGCGGCCAGGCCCCTCGGGCCGGCGCCGCGCATCAGGCGGAGCAGAAAGGTCTCGGCCTGATCGTCGCGGGTATGGCCCAGGGCGACGCGGTCCGCGCCAAAGCGCACGCGGGCTCGCGCGAGGAACTCGTGCCGGCTCTTGCGGCCTGCATCCTCGAGTGAACGTCGCTCCTTGCGGGCGCGCTCGGCGACGTTTCCTCGATCGATCTCAATGGGCACGCCGAGAGACGCCGCGACAGCGGCCGCAAACGCCTCGTCGCGCGTCGCCGTCTCCCGCAACTGATGGTTGAAGTGCGCTACTCCCACCAGGCGCACCTCCCCCACGGCGTCAAGCCCGGCCATCAGGTGCGCCAGCGCCACCGAATCCGATCCGCCAGAGAGCGCGACAACGACGCGCGTGGCCGATCCGAACAGCTGATGTCGCCGGGCAAAGTCGCGGACGCGATCGACAATCCGCATGGTCACATTGGATGGTAATCAGTCGGCAGTCGGCCGTCGGCAGTCGGCCGTCAATCTGAAATCTGCAATGAAAAGAATGGTGCCGGAGGACGGACTCGAACCGTCGACCTGGCGCTTATGAGACGCCCGCTCTAACCACCTGAGCTACCCCGGCGCAGGAGTGCGATCTTATCAAGTTAAAAGGTAGAACTTAAAAGGAAAAAGGACAGTGTCCTTTCTAGTTTTGCCTTTTTGGTTTTGCCTTACTAGAGAATCAGCATGGCGTCGCCGTAGCTATAGAACCGGTAGCGTTCGGCGATGGCCGCGCGGTAGGCAGCGAGCACGTGCTCGGTGCCGGCAAAGGCCGAGACGAGCATCAGCAGCGACGAGCGCGGCAGATGGAAATTGGTCATCAGGCCCGAGATCACCCGAAACTGGAATCCCGGGTAGATGAAGGCCTCGGTCCATCCGGCGGCGGCGACGATCCGACCGCCATGCTCTCGCGCCACCGTTTCGAGCGCGCGCGTCGTCGTCGTGCCAACGGCCACGATCCGACGCCCTTCATCAAGTGCTCGCGCCATCGACGCCGCCGCGTGGATGCTGACTTCGTACCGCTCAGCGTCCACGCGGTGGTCCTCCACGCGCTCGACGCGAACGGGTTGGAACGTGCCGTATCCGACGTGGAGCGTGATTTCGGCCAGCTCGACTCCCCGAGCCAGGATCGCGGCGACAAGCTCGCGGCCAAAGTGCAGCCCGGCTGTGGGGGCCGCGACAGACCCGCGATCGCGCGCGAAGACCGTCTGATAGCGCTGTCGGTCTTCGCGGCGGTCCTCGCGTCTGATGTAGGGCGGCAGCGGTACGTGACCGATGGCATCGACGACTTCGTCCACCGGGGATCCGTCATCGGTCCACAGTCGAATTACACGCCGCCCGTGGAAGCGGCGCTCCAGCACTTCTCCGTGCATGACCCGCGCGCCTTCAAAGACCACCGTGGCGCCCGGTTTCAGCTTCTGGCCGGGGTGCATCAGACACTCCCACCGGTCATCGTCAAGGCGAGCGACCAGCAGGCATTCGACCGCGCCGCCGCTCGGGACGCGCCGTCCGAGCAGTCGCGCCGGGAACACCCGCGAATTGTTGACGACGAGGAGGTCGCCCGGGCGCAGCAAGTCAGGAAGCGCCGTGACGATGTGGTGGCTGATCGCGCCGGTGTCTCGACCGAGAAGCATCAGGCGCGCCCCGCTGCGCTCCGCGGCCGGCTCTTGCGCGATCAGCTCGGACGGCAGGTCGAAGTCGAAGTCGCGGACGTCCAGACCCTAAAACCCCCAGCGAAGGAGTACGGCGCCGACGGTAAACCCGGCGCCGACCGACGCGAGCAGCACCAGGTCGCCCTTCTTGAGCCGCCCTCCGCACACCGCATCGTTCAGCGCCAGCGGGATGGTCGCCGCCGTCGTGTTGCCGAACCGCTCGATGTTGATGATCACCTTGCTCTCGTCGATGCCGAGCTTTTCGGTCGCCGACTGAATGATCCGGCGGTTGGCCTGATGCGATACGAACAAATCGAGGTCGGAGGGCTTGAGACCGTTGCGATCCAGCACTCGCCGCGA
This sequence comes from Vicinamibacterales bacterium, assembly GCA_049679965.1. Lineage (GTDB taxonomy): Bacteria > Acidobacteriota > Vicinamibacteria > Vicinamibacterales > CAVVIG01 > 2-12-FULL-65-11. The sequence goes on along the minus strand of JBAUGX010000248.1, from coordinate 198 downwards.
GATCTCCTCGGTCTTGCGCACGGCGAACTTGAACACGGCCTGCCCGTCCTGCTTCACGTAGTGCAGGCGCTGATCGATTGTCTGGTGGGACGGCGGCCGCAGGCTGCCGCCGTCGTGTTGCCGAACCGCTCGATGTTGATGATCACCTTGCTCTCGTCGATGCCGAGCTTTTCGGTCGCCGACTGAATGATCCGGCGG
>JBAUGX010000247.1:0-12258 GCA_049679965.1 Vicinamibacterales bacterium | reverse complement strand
GTTTACAGGCAGCCTGGTCAGTTTGGATTTTCAGGGCGCCGATTTGCGCGCCGTGCTCCGGACGTTTGCTGAGATCAGCGGCCTGAACATCGTGATCGATCCGACAGTCATGGGCTCGGTCGACGTGCAGTTGCGGGAAGTTCCCTGGGACCAGGCGCTCGACCTCATCCTGCGCGCGAACAAGCTCGGGTACGCCGTTGACGGCACGATTATTCGAATCGCGCCCCTGACGACGCTTGCCGCCGAGGAGAAGGAGCGCGGCGATCTCGTGACGGCACAGCAAAATGCCGGCCCGCTCGTCACGCTCACGCGTCAGCTCAGCTATTCGAAGGGCGAAGAGATTGTGGCGCTCCTCAAGTCGGGGAACATTCTCTCGCCGCGCGGGCAGGCGTTTGTCGACGCTCGCACGAACACGCTCATTATCACCGACCTGCAGGAGCGGCTGACGACCGCCACCGATTTGATCACGAGTATCGACAAGCCTCAAATGCAGGTCGAGATCGAAGCGCGGGTTGTCCAGACCAACAAGAACTACGCGCGGCAGCTCGGCGTCCAGTGGGGCTTCAATGCCACGGCCTCGCCACCGCTCTCCTTTCCCAACGACGTGAGAGTTGGCGGCGCCATTACCGGCGCCGGAAGCACGATCACGCAGCCAGGCGGTTCTGCGGCCGGCTCACCTCCGGTGAATGGGCCGACAACCTCGACTGCCGTCAACCTGCCGGCGCCGGGCGGAGCGACGAGCGCTGTCGGTATCGCACTCGGCTCGGTGAACGGCGTGTTCAACCTCGACGTGGCGCTGTCGGCGCTCGAGAGCTCCGGCAACGGCCGTCTGCTGTCGACGCCGAGGGTCTCGACGCTCAATAACGTCGCCGCCGAAATGACTCAAGGCATTCAGATTCCCTATCAGGTCACCGCCAATAACACCGTGACGGTGCAGTTCAAGGATGCCGCACTCAAGCTCCTGGTGACGCCGCAGATCACCGCCGCCAACACCATCATCATGCTCATCAACCTCGAGAACTCGACCCCCGACTTCGCTCGGCAGGTGCTCGGCGTGCCGCCCATCAACACTCAGCGCGCGGTCACCCAGGTGCTCGTCAACGATGGGCAAACCACCGTGATCGGTGGCATCTACACCAGCAGCTCGACGAATACCAAGAACGCCACGCCGGGGCTGAGCAATATTCCTCTGCTCGGCTGGTTGTTCAGAAACGAACTCACGAGCGATCAGAATACGGAGTTGCTGATCTTCATTACCCCCCGGATCATCAGGGGATGACCGCCGACCGCGAATGCGAGCGGAGCGGCCGCAACGCGCCCGATGTCAGATAGCCACCGAATCGACGACCTTCGACGACGGGTCCAGAAGGATCCGTCGTCGATTGCTTTTGCCCAGCTGGCCGAGGAATGTCGGCGCGCCGGCGAGTTCCAGGAAGCCGTGAACGTCTGTCGGGCTGGACTCGAACTCCACCCAGGGTATCTCTCGGCGCGCGTGACGCTTGGGCGCGCCCTGGCCGAGCTCAACGAGGTCGACGCGGCACAGGCCGAGCTCGAGACCGTGCTCAAGGGTGCCCCCGACAACCTGGCGGCTGTCCGAGGCTTGGCTGAAATCCTTCACCGCCGCGGCTTGCTCGCCGAAGCCCTCGCGCAGTATCGCACGGCCCTGTCCCTGTCACGCTCCGACCAGGAGCTGGAGCGGATCATCGGCGATGTGTCCCGCGAGGTCGGGTCGTCCAAGAAGCCTTCGGGTCCCTCCACTTCTTCGACTTCGTCGACTTCTTCGGCAGGCTCGGCGCCGGCTAGCCTGGGGCCGGCGGCGACGTCCGCTGGGCCGACCGTTGGCGTGCGCATCGACGGGGCCACCGACGTGAAGGTGCGAACGCTCGCGGCGCTCGAGCAGTTGGTCAACGCCATCCATGTCGCACGCGCCGGCCGACGCGCTTAGACAGCGGCACCAGGGGATTCGCGCGGAGCTTGCGGCACGACAGCTCGACGCGCTCGTCGTCACGTCGCTGCCCAACGTTCTCTACCTCACGAACTTCACCGGCAGCACCGCCGTTGTCGTCCTGACGGCCGCAGGTCTCCATTTCCTCACCGACTTTCGATACGTCACCGTGATGAACGAAGTCCGGGACACGCCCTACGGATGCCCAGACCTCGAGCTCGTGACCGTCGACGGATCGTACGACGGTGCGCTGGCCAAGCTGCTTGGATCTCTGAAGCTCGGCCGCGTTGGCTTCGAAGGGGCCCACGTGACTGTCAGCCGACACGCGTGGCTGGCAGATGTGTTGGCTCGCGAGCGAGCCGGGGCGGCGCCTTCGCTCATCGCGACCGAGGGCCTCGTCGAGAGGGCCCGGCTCTATAAGGACGAGTACGAGGTTCGCACGCTCCGCGAGGCGGCAAGGCGGCTGTCGGTTGTCGCCGAGGCTGTCCTGGGCGACGTCCGGGCCGGTCGGACCGAGAGGGAAATGGCCCTCGCGATTGACTGGCGCATTCGCCAAGGCGGGTTCGAGCGGTCGGCGTTTGAAACCATTGTCGCCTCCGGACCGAACGGCGCGCGGCCTCATGCGCGGCCGGGAGAACGAATGTTCAGCGAAGGAGATGTGGTTGTGCTGGACTTCGGCGGGGTCTACGACTCATACTGCGTCGATTTGACCCGCACAGTGTCTGTCGGCCGGGCGAGCGGCCGGGCCCGCGAGGTGTATGACGCGGTGCGCGAGGCGCATGACAGCGCCATTCGGGCCGTTGCGCCAGGCAGGTCGAGGTTCGACATCGACGCCGCCGCACGGAGGGTGCTCGGCGAGCGGGGCTTGGCGGAGGCCTTTGGCCACGGGACCGGCCACGGACTGGGAATCGAGATTCACGAGGACCCGCGCATTGCACGACGGCGCCCCGATGCGGACACACGCGACGAGAACGTGGCGCCGGGTATGGTTTTCACCATTGAACCAGGCGCCTACTTGCCCGACTGGGGCGGCGTTCGCATCGAAGACGACGTGCTCGTGACACAGAGCGGCGTTGAGGTGCTGACCGATGTCACGACCGAGCTCCTCGAAGTCTAGGCGACTGCAAACCAAATGGACCTTGACCAGCTGAAACAGATCCTCGACCTCGTGCGGGAGCATGAGCTCTCTGAATTCGAGGTCGAGCACGAAGGCCTCAGGCTGAAGATCCGGAAGGATGCGACCGGGCCCCTGGTGGTGGCTCCATCCGTGGCAGCGGTGCCGGGCGCCGCGCCCGGCGCTCGGACCGCTTCCGCGGTCGGCGCGCCGCCGCCGACGGCCCTCGCCGTCACCGCGGCAGAAGGCGAGACGGACATCGATCTCGCCGTCGTCAAGTCGCCGATCGTTGGCACGTTCTATCGTTCGCCGGAGCCCGGTGCGCCGCCGTTTGTCGAGGTCGGAGCGACGGTGAAGAAGGGGCAAGTGCTCTGCATCATCGAGGCGATGAAGCTCATGAACGAGATCGACTCCGAATACGTCGGCGAGCTGACGAATATCTACGTTGAGAGTGGCCAGTCCGTGCAGTACGGCGAGCGGTTGTTTGCGATAAGGACCAAGTGAGCCTTCATCCGAACCAGCTGGACCTTCACCCGAGCGCGCCGACACCCGAGGCCGAGAGTCTACGCTCGAGGCCGAGGTCTTCGAGCGAGCGGGGGTGGGGCCCCGCGAGCCCAAGATAATGTTCAAGAAGATTCTGATCGCGAATCGCGGGGAAGTCGCGCTTCGGGTCATCTTTGCCTGCCGCGAGCTCGGCATCAAGACGGTCGCCGTCTATTCGGAGGCTGACGAGCATTCGCTGCACGTACGGTTTGCCGACGAGGACGTTTGCATCGGGCCGGCGCGCAGCGCCGACAGCTATCTGAACGTGCCGGCGGTCATCAGCGCCGCCGAGATCACCGGGGCGGACGCGATTCATCCAGGGTACGGGTTCCTCTCGGAAAGCGCGTCGCTCGCCGAGGTCTGTCAGGCGTGCCATATACGGTTCATCGGTCCCGACGCCCAGGTGATCCGGCTGATGGGCGACAAGGCGCGGGCGCGGCGCGTGATGAAGAAGGCGGGCGTTCCGATCCTTCCTGGCAGCGACGGTCCGGTCGAATCCGCGGACAAGGCCGTCAAGATCGCGAAGGACATTGGCTACCCGGTCATCATCAAGGCGACGGCAGGCGGCGGCGGACGCGGCATGCGCGTGGTCCGTGCGGTCGGCGAGCTGGCGCACGCCTTCAAGACCGCTCAGCGTGAAGCGGAAGCGGCGTTCGGCGTGGGCGACCTGTATATCGAGAAGTACGTCGAATCGCCGCGGCATATCGAGTTTCAAATCCTCGGCGATCATCACGGGTCGGTCGTGCACCTGGGCGAGCGGGAGTGCTCGATTCAACGCAGGCACCAGAAACTCATCGAGGAGTCGCCATCGCCGGCGCTCAGCGAGAAGATGCGGCGCCGTATGGGCGCGGTCGTGGTCGACGCCGCCAGGGCCGTGCAGTACACAAACGCCGGCACCTTTGAGTTTCTGATGGACTCGGACGGGCGCTACTACTTCATGGAAGCGAACACGCGCCTGCAGGTCGAGCACGCGGTGACCGAGATGGTGACCGGCATCGACATCGTGAAAGAGCAGATTCGCGTGGCGGCCGGTGAGCGGTTGTCCTTCAAGCAGAGCGAGGTCACCTTCACGGGGCACTCCATCGAGTGCCGGATCAACGCCGAGGACCCCGAGACGTTCATCCCCTCGCCCGGACTGATCCATGTGTTCAGCGTGCTCGGAGGGCCGGGTGTTCGCGTCGAGACGTTCGCGCATTCCGACTGCACAATTACGCCCTACTACGACTCGCTCATCGCCAAGATCATCGTGCACGGCCGCGACCGGCAGGAGGCCGTCGCGCGCATGCGGCGGACCCTCGAGATGACCGTCATTGAGGGCATCAAGACCACCATCCCCTTGCACCTGCGGATTCTCGACGATCCCGATTTCCTCGCCGGCAAGCTGAGTACCGGGTTTCTCGAGCGCTTCCTCGCGCGCCCTACTAGTGGCGACGGCCGGCTGGCCGAAGCCGTCTAGATTTCATCGTTGGACTCACTCCTGCCGCCTCTCACCGCGATTCTCGACGCGGAGGTCGCCTCGCGCGCCGGGTGGCCGGTCATCGACCTGGCGCGCGCATTCCTGGCTGGCGGTGCTCGCTTTCTGCAGATCCGGGCCAAACAGGCGTCGAGCGCGTGGCTGCTCGAAACCTCGTCGGCGATCGTGGCGCTCGCAAAGAGCGTGGGCGCGTCGGTCGTGGTCAACGACCGTGCAGACATCGCCCGACTGAGCGACGCGGGTGGGGTGCATCTCGGCCAGGAGGATCTCGACCCGGTGTCCGCGCGTGTCATTGTCGGTCCTGACGCCGTGGTGGGCCTGTCGACGCACACGTTGGAGCAGGTCGATGCCGCCCTTGGTCTGCCGGTGAGTTATCTCGCCATTGGGCCGGTATTCGGCACGCCGACGAAGTCGACCGGATACTCTGCCATTGGCCTCGACATGGTGACGCGCGCCGCCTCGCGGGCGCGCCACCTAGGGTTGCCGCTCGTCGCAATTGGCGGCATCACGCTCGAGACGGCGGCCGACGTGATGCGTGCCGGCGCGTCCTCGGTCGCCGTCATCAGCGACCTCGTCTCGACCGGCGATCCCGCGGCGCGCGTTCGCGCGTATCTCGACCGGTTGTCGCAGGTGAGCGATGTATAATCGCGCACGCCGGCCCGCTTGCTGTTGAGTGCGCCGCAGCTCATCCATCATCCATGGCGAACCCACTGTTTGCGACCAAATCGCTCGCCCAGCTCCTGGACGAGATGGCTGGCGAGAACAGGCTCCGGCGCGTGCTCGGTCCGGTTCAACTGACCTCTCTCGGCATCGGAGCGATCATCGGCGCCGGGATCTTCGTGGCAACCGGCGCGGCGGCCCACAACGTGGCGGGACCGGCCTTGATGCTGTCGTACGTGGCGGCCGGGATCACCTGCATCTTTGCCGCGCTGTGCTACGCGGAGTTCGCGTCGATGGTGCCGGTGGCCGGCTCGGCCTACACCTACGCCTATGCCACGCTCGGCGAGCTCTTCGCGTGGATCATCGGCTGGGATCTGGTGCTCGAGTACGCGGTCGGATCGGCGACGGTCGCCAACGGCTGGTCGAGTTTCTTCCAGACACTGCTGCCCAGAGTCGGCGTCAACCTGCCCGAGGCCATCAGCCGCGCCCCGTTCGCGTACGACTCCGGCCTGGGGCGGTTCGTCGCCACCAACGGCATCGTCAACCTGCCCGCGGTCATCATCGTCGTGATCGTGACTGCCGTGCTCGTCAAAGGCATCCAGGAGAGCGCGAGCTTCAACGCCACGATGGTCGGCGTCAAGGTCCTGGCCGTACTGTTCGTCATCCTGGTCGGGAGTTTCTTCATCACTCCCGCGAACTGGCAGCCCTTCGCGCCGTTCGGACATGGCGGGCTGACGATTTTCGGTTACACCGTGTGGGGCCAGACCGTCGGCGGCAGACCGGTCGGCACGCTTGCAGGCGCGGCGATCATCTTTTTTGCGTACATCGGCTTTGACTCGGTGTCCACTCACGCCGAAGAGGCCAAGAACCCCAGCCGCGACGTGCCCATCGGCATCGTGACGTCGCTCGTCGTCTGCACCGTCCTCTACATCGCGGTCGTCGCCGTCCTGACCGGCATGGTGAAGTACGACCAGATCGACACGGGCGCCGGCGTGTCGGTCGCCTTCAAGACGGTCGGGCTGCCCTGGGCCGAAGCCATCATTGCGACGGCCGGTGTGGCCGGCATCACCTCGGTGCTCCTCGTCATGATGCTGAGCGCGCCGAGGGTCTTTCTGGCCATGGCCCGCGACGGGATGGTTCCGCAGAGCTTCTTCGGCGACGTCCACCCGAAGTTCCGGACCCCCTGGAAAAGCACGATGCTCATCGGATCGTTCGTCGCCGTAGGAGCGGGGCTCCTGCCGATTGAGGCGCTCCTCGAGATGACGAACATCGGTACGCTGTTCGCGTTCGCCGTCGTCTGTGCGTCGGTACTCCTCATGCGCAGAATTGCCCCGGAAGCCAAGCGGTCGTTTCGCTGCCCGTGGGTGCCCCTCGTGCCGATCCTCGGAATTGCGTCCTGCCTGTTGCTGATGTTCTCGTTGCCGGCGGCCAATTGGTGGCGGCTCCTCGTATGGATGGTGATCGGCTTGTTGATCTACTTCGGGTACAGCCGTCACCACAGCGGGCTGCGCGCGCGTGAGCGAGGGCTGGCGGCGGCCGGCGGGGCGGGCCAGGGCCGGAGGGGTGACGCCTGACGTGAAAGGCGAGCGGCGATCGGGGGCCGCCGGCCCGATCTTCGCGGTCGCATTGCTCGTGCTGGTCGTTGCCTGCGGCACGGTCGGCTACGTGGTGATCGAAGGGTGGAGCGCGTGGGATGCGTTCTACATGACGATCATCACCGTCACGACGGTGGGCTATCGGGAAGTCCACGAGCTGTCGCGCGTGGGCCAGGTGTTCACGGTGGCCGTCCTGCTCTCGGGCGTCGGCGCGGCGCTCTACACCTTCACGCTACTGGCCACGGTCATCGTCGAGGGTGGAATCCCCGGCTTCCTTCAACGTCGGCGACGGCAACGCATGCTGGACACCATCAAAGACCACTTCATCATCTGCGGCTACGGGCGCATCGGCAGCATGATTGCCCATCAGTTCACCCGTCAACACGTCCCCTACGTCGTGATCGAGCGTGACGGCAAGCGAATGCACGAGGCGCTCGATGCCGGCGCGCTGGCCTTCGAGGCGGACGCGAGTCGCGAGGATGTGCTCAAACGTGTCGGCATCGAGCGCGCGCGCGGTTTCATCACGGCCATGGGCACCGACGCGGAGAACGTGTACGCGGCGCTCAGCGCCCGGGTGCTTCGCCCCGATCTGTTCATCGTCGGGCGGGCCGAAACCGAGGACGCGACCGTCAAACTCAAGCGTGCCGGAGCCAATCGCGTGATTTCGCCCTACCAGATTGGCGCCATGCAGATGGCGCAGACGGCGCTCCGCCCGGCGGTGGTCGACTTCGTGGAGCTCGCCACGAGCGCCGACAACCTCGAGTTGGTCATGGAGGAGATTACGATTGCGCCCGGATCCGGATTGGCCAACCGGTCGATTCTCGATGCGAACCTCCGCCAGCGGTTCGGGATTATCGTGGTCGGGATTCAGCGGGAAGACCGGCGGATGGAGTTCAATCCCGAACCAGAGACCGCGATTCGCCCCGGCGACAAGCTCGTCGTCCTCGGGCGCCCGGATTCGTTCAAACGCCTGGAAACCGAGGCGCAGGCATAGCGCCAGCAATGCTGAAGGTCGCACTCACCGGTGGCATCGCCACCGGCAAGAGCCATGTCCTCGAACTGTTTCGACGCCGCGGCGTGCCCTGCCTGGACACCGACGAGCTGGCCCACGGCGTGATGTCCGCCGGCACGGAGGCGACCTCCGCGATTGCGGCGCGATTCGGGCCGGCCGTGCTTGCGCACGACGGCAGCGTGGATCGACAGACGCTCGGCCCGATCGTGTTCGCCGATCCGGCCGCCCGCCGGGACCTCGAGGCGATTGTGCACCCGGCCGCGTGGCGAGCCGTGGAGGCCGGCCTTCGCGGGTTCGAGCGAATCGGACCGTATCCCGCGGCGATGGTCGACGTGCCGCTCTTGTTCGAGACCGGCCATCAGGCCCACTTCGACAAGGTCGTTGTCACGTCCTGCCCGAGCGATCTGCAGCTCGCGCGGTTGCGCGCGCGAGGGATGACGGACATGGATGCGCGGCGGCGCATCCTGGCACAGTGGCCAACCGAGGAGAAGACGTCGCGCGCGGATTTCGTGATCGAGACCGGCGGGACCTTCGAGGAGACCGACGCGCAGGTGGGGCAGATCTATCGGGCCTTGGTCGAGTTCGCGGCAGGCTCTTCCCCCCAGTCCGGGGGAAAGTGAGGATGATGTGATGCAAAAGAGTGTTGCGGCTGTTGCGGCGTTCGCGATCGTGGCCGCTGCGGCGCAGTTCTTCCAGCCGGGGTGCCCCGTGCAGTACACAAGGACACTGCCTCCGGCCGCGCCGTAGAAGACGCGCTTCAAAACAGGAGCCGACGATGAAACGTATGACGCTGATGGCGGCAGGCGCGATCGCGCTGCTCACGCTGCCCCTCATCGCGCAGGAGGGCCACGACCATCCGATGACGGTCCACGGCGTGCCCGGCGGCGTGCCGTTCTTCTGTGCGAATCCGACGGTCACCAGTGTGGCGAGCGGCGCCTGGTCGAGTCCGGCGACGTGGTCGACCCGGAAGGTGCCCGGTCTGAACGACAAGGTGAGGATCGGGGCCGCCCACGACATCGTCTACGACGCGTCGAGCGATCGCCGCGTCTCGTGCCTCGAGGTTGCCGGGCGGCTTTCGTTCAAGACGGACGTGAACACGCGCCTGAAGGTCATCAACCTGATGGTGGTGGAAGGCGGTTCGCTCGAAGTGGGCACTGTGGCCAGGCCCGTGGCCGCGGGCGTGACGGCCGAGATCGTCATTGCGGACCAGGCGCCGGATCCGGCGGTCGATCCCGCCCAGCTCGGGACAGGAGTTGAGGGCCTTGGCAGAATCCGGATGCACGGCGCGGTAAAGACGCCGACCTTCGCGCGTCTGGCGCTGGAACCGCTGGCGGGGCAGACCACGCTGACCTTTGAGCAACCCGTCACCTCGTGGAAGGCCGGGGACCACATCGTGATCCCCGATACGCGCCAATTGCGCGAGGGCGAGCGCGGCGTCAGTTTCCTTTCGCAGGACGAATCGCTGACGGTCGCGGGCGTGTCGGGCAGTCAGATCACCCTGGCGGTGCCGCTCCGGCACGATCACAAGGGCGCTCGGACGCCTGACGGCACGCTCGAGTTCTTGCCGCATGTGGGGAATCTCAGCAGAAATGTCATCGTGCGGTCGGAGAATCCGAGCGGCGTGCGCGGCCACATGATCTTCATGGCGCGCGCCGACGTGGACATGCGGTACGTCGAGGTCCGCGAGATGGGCCGCACCCGCATGGGTGTCCTCTCGAGCGCGGAGTTCGACGCCGCCGGACGGGTCACTCGTTTTCCGACGAACCAGATTGGCCGCTACGCGATCCACTTCCATCACGATTGTGGACCGGCCGAGACGCCGGCGAACGGCTATCAGTTCACGCTCATCGGCAACTCGGTCGACAGCGCGCCGAAATGGGGCATCACGGTCCACGACAGCCACTACGGCCTGATCCAGGACAACGTTGTCTACAACACGCGCGGGGCTGGTATCGTCGCCGAAGACGGCACCGAGAGCTTCAACGTCTTCGATCACAACTTCGCGATGCGGTCCGAGGGGTCCGGTGATTTCGCGCCGCGCAGCGGGTACGGTGGGGCGGCGCCCGATCCGGGCGGCGAGGGCGCGGGCTTCTGGTTCCGCGGGCCGAACAATTACATTCGCAACAACGTGGCGGCCAACGGCGACGTCTTCGGGTTCGGGCTCGCGGCCGGCGCGCTCGGCACGATTCGCATTCCGAAGTTCAAGGGCGCCGACATCACCAAGGACGCCGAGACGGTGCCAGTGGACACGACCAACGCGTCCGTGCCGGAGTTTGCGAACAACGAGGCGTACGGCGCGATCCAGACCGGGGCGGCGTGGGGCTGGAACGGAACGATCTCGAACTTCCGCGTGTGGCACACCTCGCGCCACGGCGTCACGGCGATGCCGACCGACAAGCTGGTCATCGACAACGTGACCGTCCGTGGAGACGTGTCGGTACTGGCCAGCGAACTCGAGAGCCCGGCGGGCGTGTGGCTGTCCAATTACATGTCCAAGAGCATCGTCGTGCGCAACGCCAACGTGCAGGGGATGCGGGTCGGTGTCGCCAGTCCGTTCTTCACGACCGATCAGACGCCCGAGCCCGGACGGGGCGACGGTTCGGCGATCATCGAGAACGGGTACTTCAAGGATTACATTGGCATCGTTGTCGCCACCTCGTATGTGAAGAACTCGAAGGGCGACGCGCCTCTCAAGAACGCGATCGTGCGCAACTCGACCTTCGAGCCGCTGCCGAACGTGCGGGTCTTCCCGAACAATCCGCCGGTTGCCATCTCGATGAACTACCGCATGGCGCCAGGCGACGCGGACCCGCGCGATCCAATCTCTGTCTACGACTTCAACAAGCGGGCTGGGGAGAATTTCAGGGTCTACTATTCCCTCGAGGCTCCGCAGAGCGTGGCGCCCTGCCACGACACCCGAACTGACATCGGCGGGTGGGTGTGTAAGTAATCAGTCGGCAGTCGGCAGTCAATATCGTACGTGGGGTCCGGCTTCAGCCGGACCGTGGTAGCCAGGCGTTCATTCCGCGGGAAAGAGATCGTCCACGGGCATCGTCCAACCCGGGAGCGCCGGTTCGGCTTCGGCGTGTTGACCGCGACGATAGCTCGTCGGCGTCGAGGGGTCGCTCGCGCGATAGACGCGGACGACTTGTTCCTGAGGACGTCGACGTCCCAGACCACGAGCGTGCCGGCCGTGAAGTACTCGGCCCGCTTGACCGCCATCGCACGCTCGGCCGCGCGACCGTAGTCGCCCTTGCTTCTGACCCCTGCGGCAAAGACCGGCGCGCCGTTGATGAACTCACCAGTCCGTGGTGGTTCGGCCGTGAATGCGACATCGGGACAGAATGAACGCCGATTCGGCAGGTCGACGACAAAGCTGACGTTTTCAGAGGCGGCATATCCCCGCTTCGTGCGTCGACCGTAGTCACGCAGGCTGACACTGATTTCGTTGGCGGAAAAGCCCGGCAGCCACCCGGTTCCGCCCATCAAGACCACCCGGCCGCCGACGAGTTCGGCCTTGCCGTCTTCTTTGACGCGATAGAGATCTTCGATGGTCGCCTCGCGCTGGCGCATGTTGAAAATCCTACCATCGTCGTCCAGCGTCGGTCCTGCACTTCTTGCCATTGGAACCTCATTTCCCTCGGCCATTTCCGCATGCGCGATCGGCCTGAGCAAGATCCGCTCCCTAGGCTTTCATTCCAGCGCCGACTCTTCTATCATGCCCACGATATTCTTCCGGGGACGACCGTAGTCGTCTCTTGGGTTCTTCCCCGTCTCGCCGGCAACTTGGAGCATCTATGAGATCGAAGGCCGTCTTCGCAGTGTTCACCATCGCCGCGTGTTTCGTCGGGTCGACACTCATCATGGGCCAGGCCCCGGCACAGGGCCCGGCGCCCGCCGGCCAGGGCGGAGGAC
>JBAUGX010000246.1:0-2652 GCA_049679965.1 Vicinamibacterales bacterium | reverse complement strand
CCGCGAACTCATCGAGGTCATCCTTCGGGCTCAGGGCCGATGGGACGCGCTCGTGGCCTCATTCACCCCGCAGACCCGCGCACAGTCATGAATGAAACCAGGTTGGCGGCTCGCATAGGATCTTGTGAATAAGAATTCCCGAGTACGGGTACTGGTCGTGGAGGACGAGCAGAAAGTCGCCAACGCCCTGCGAGAGGGTCTCGAGGGCGAGGGTTACGAGGTCGTCGTCGAACAGACCGGCGAAGGCGCGTTCTTCCGCCTCAATACCGACGCGTTCGACGTCATCCTCCTCGATCTCGGGCTCCCGGAGCGCGATGGGATCCAAGTCCTCACGACGCTTCGCGGGCGTGGCGTGGAGACCCCGGTCCTGGTTCTGACGGCGCGCGACGCGCTCGAAGATCGCGTCCTTGGTTTGAACAGGGGGGCGGATGACTACCTCGTCAAGCCGTTCGCGTTCGCCGAAGTTGAAGCACGGATTCGAGCGTTGGTTCGCCGCGGTCGGACGGCGGAAGCCGTGCATTTCAGCGTCGCCGACCTCGAGCTCGATCTGGTGACCCGGAAGGTCACCCGCGCAGGCGAACCGGTGGAACTGACCGTGCGCGAGTTCGAGCTGCTCGAATACTTGATGCGACACGAAGGCCAGGTCGTGTCGCGTGGCACGTTGGGACGCGACGTCTGGAAAGAGACGGCGCGCACGACGCCCCTCGACAACGTGATCGACGTGCACATCGCGCGGCTTCGGCGGAAGGTGGACCTCGACCATCTGGCGAAGTTGATCCACACCGTACGGGGCGTTGGCTTCATGCTCCGCGAAGGCGAGCCCGACGCCAATGGCGTGAAAGCGCACGAGGCCAAGTGATGCTCACCTGGTGGCGGCGGCGCAACGTGCGTGTCTCCCTGACGCTGTGGTACGTCGGGGCGATGGTCGTCGTGCTGGGCGTGTATGCCGCCGGTGTGTTTGCGTTTGTCAGCGGCAACGCGCTCAGCGCCCTGGACGATCGCCTTCGCGACGACCTGCTGCTCGCACCGGCCATGGCCGAGCAGCGGCCCGATGGGACGATCAGATGGTATGAGGACGATCGCGAGGGCGGCAGGTACAGTCGATGGCTTCAGGTCTGGAGCCGTGACGGGGAGCGGATCTTCGGAACCGGCGTCGCGGAACGGAATCCGATTCCCGAAAGCGAGGCGCTCGTCTCTCGACCCGATTCCGGCATCGTTACGGTCCGGACTGGGTCGACAACGGTTCGTCTCCTCACGGGGCGCCTGGACGTGTACGGCAAGCCGGTCGTCATCCAGGTCGCACGCCCCGAGACGCCGATGCAAGGCCAGCTTAGGCAATTGGCCCTGATGATGCTGTTGGGCCTGCCCTTCGCGGTCGGCGCCGCGGGTATCGGGGGGTACCGGCTCGCCCGCCGCGCGCTCGCGCCCGTCGAACACATGGCGGAGCGTGCGCGCTCCATCACGGCCGACCGATTGAGCGATCGGCTGCCCGTCAACAATCCCAACGACGAACTGGGCCAGCTCGCCTCCGTCTTCAACGACACGCTCGGCCGGCTCGAGGCGTCCTTCGAACAGATGCGCCGATTCACGGCCGACGTGTCCCACGAGCTCCGCACGCCGCTGACGGCCATCCGAAGCGTCGGTGAAGTCGGGTTGCGCGAGCGGCGCGAGGAGAGCGCCTATCGCGGCATCATCGCCAGCATGCTCGAGGAAGTCGATCGCCTGGCGTCCCTGGTCGATCGGTTGCTGACCTGGTCTCGCGCCGAAACCGGCCAGGCCAGGTTGGCGCAGGAGGTCATCGATCTTCACGAGCTGGCTGAAGAGATCGTGGCACATCTGGGCGTGCTCGCCGAGGAAAAGGGCCAGTCGCTCGTTGTCGAACAGCTCGGCGCCGCACGCGGCCTGGGCGATCGGCTCGTGTTGCGGCAGTCGCTCATCAACCTCGTGGACAACGCCATCAAGTACAGCCCCGTCGACGGAGAAATCCGCCTGCGGGCGTCGGAATCGGACACCGCTGCGATTATTGATGTCGTCGACACGGGCCCTGGGATTCCTGAGGAGCTGCGAACCCGTATCTTCGACCGGTACGAGCGCGGCGGCCGGTCGCGATCGGCGGACGGCGGTTCCGGGCTCGGTCTCTCCATTTCGAAATGGGCCATCGAAGTCAACGGCGGCCATCTGACGCTCGAGCCCACGACTGCCGGCGGCAGCACGTTCCGAATCACCCTGCCCCGCCCCGGTACGGCGCGATTACCGGAAGGAAGGCGGAAATCGGTTGCCTGATCGACCGAATTTCCTGGGGTTTCGGCCTATGGGCGTTTCTGAACAAAACTTCAGAAACTCTTCAGGTGATTCAGCGCTGACGGCCGCTATAATGTCCGAGGTTTGACCCAGACGGTGTTTTCTCAGAGGAGGCTTAACGTGAAGCGCAAACTGTTCCTGCTCCTGGCAGCGGCGGCCCTCATGGCGGTTGTGCCGGCCTATGCCCACCACTCCTTCGCGGCGACGTACTTTGAAGATCGTACGCAGTCGGTCGAAGGCGAACTCGTCCAGTTCCTGTTCCGCAACCCGCACTCCTTCGTGCACATCGAAGCGAAGGACGAAAAGGGCGAAGTCATTCGCTGGTCGGTCGAGTGGGGCGCGGGCCTGCAG
>JBAUGX010000245.1:0-33792 GCA_049679965.1 Vicinamibacterales bacterium | reverse complement strand
GCCTTGGAAGGGCCGTCGATGAACTGATGAAAAGCGACGCGGCCCGAGACCTCAGGCGCGCGGCGCGAGTGGCGGCCCCACTGCTGGAACTGTCCGACGAGGCGGCCGCTCAGACCCTGGCCTCGCTGGTCTACGCGGCTGACATCGGCGACCCGGGTGGGTCGGCGCTGCTCGCAGGCGACGTGTCGCGCCGCCACGATTTTGGCTTTCACATCGAAAAGGACGAAGAGCGTCGTGTACGGACGCCGTGGTCACTGCCGCGCCGCGACCTGACGCCCGGCCAGCCATGGCACGTCGTCGGATCGCTGCTCGGCCTGGATGTCGCGCTCGCCCAGCTCTCGCTGCTCCGGATGAACACCGATCGGGTGCCTGCCGCGCCCACGCTCGTCTCGAGCGCCCGCGAGGCACTGGCCCAGAGCGTGGCGCTCATGAATCCCTTCGCGCTCGACAACGCGGGCCGCGACGCAATCGCCGAGGCGATCGCGCGCGGCGAGCGGCGCGTGGCGGCCCTCCGCGCCGAGCCTCGCGGTCTTGACCTTGTGGCCGACGACATCGCGATGAACGGCGGGCGCCGCCAGGCGACCGCGTGGGTCCTGACCCACGAGCCCGATCGAGTGGAATCGATGTTTTCGCTGGGCGAGCTAGTGCGGCTCGGGGACCCGGGCCACGAGATCGCCCTCGATCCGTGGGGAATGGCGGCCCTGACGTCTTCGGGCTGTTTGTGCACGGAGATGCCGTTGCTGGGTCAATCGTTGGCGGTTGGTGGACGCCCTCAGCTGGGCCTCATGGCCATTTCGCTGGCCGACCTCAACCTGCACGTCGCACGCACGTTGAAGGCACTGGGGCTGCCCGCAGGGCTCACCAAGTTCGTGCTGGCCGCCGCGATGCAGGATTTCATCGACGAGGTGAGACCGACCGATGCCGACGACTGGCTGACGCTCTCGCGTGCTGCGCGCCTGGTGTCGCGAGAACGAATCGAGGACTACGTCGCCGCGGTCACGGCCAACGGCCCGCTCGTCCCCGTGCCAGCGGGAGCGGTCCGATGAAGTGCGTCCTCGGCGTCGCCGTTCTTCTCGCCACGCTGTCCATCCCGGCCGCTCAAGACGGGCCGCTGATGGATGCCCAGCGCGCGCTCGGCAACGCTCTGGCGCGTCACGACCGGGTTCGCGTTCGAACAGCTGCTCGCGTCTGACGCAGTTTTCTTCTTTCCGGTGACGGCGCGCGGCGTGGACGCCATCGTGAGGGCATGGCTCCCATTTCTCGTGGACGGCGGAACGACGATGACGCTGACGGCGACCGATCCGGTCATGGCGACATCCGCAGACCTCGCGTATGCGACCGGCACCTTCGCCTATCGCAATCCCGTGGATGGCGGGCGCGCCGGCGGCGGCGCGCTCCAGACTGGAGACTATCTCGCCGTTTGGCGATTGGTGGACGGGCGCTGGAAGATGAGCGCGCTCAGCGCCGGGGCGGTCCCCGGCAACCTCCTGGTTGAGGTTGGGGGATCCGCTTCGCCTCGTCCTCTCGCGCCAGTCGTGTCGAACGACATCCGACTGACGATCCTCGCTCCCGAAGCCAACTCCTACTTGAGCGGCCTCACGCCACTGCGCGCCCGGATCGAACCTTCGAACGCAGCCTCTGCCGTGACGTTCTTTGTCGACGGCCGCCAAGTCTGTGCGATGACGACGACGCCCTTCGAGTGCCAGTGGGACGCGGGCCGCACCGTGATCGAACACCAGGTCCGTGTCGTGGCGACGCTCTCGGCGGGCGGCCGGCTCGCAAGAACCGTTCGGACCAAGGGCGTGGAGAACGCCGAGAATGTCGACGTGGACGTCGTGCAGATGGCGGTCACCGTGCCGGATGGTCGCGGGGCCTTCGTCCGCGGGCTGCCGGAGTCGGCTTTTCATGTGTTCGAAGACGGACGTCCCCAGAAGCTCTCGCACTTCGTGTCGCAGAACGTGCCTCTCGAGCTCGTGGTCGCCGTCGATATCAGCGCCAGCATGGCGCAGTCGATGCCGACGCTCAAGACAGCCGTGGGTCGGTTCCTCGGCGCCGTACCGCCCGAGAATCGCGTGACGCTCATCGGGTTCAACGAGGCGGTCTTCACGCTCACTCGTCGGGCGACAAACCAGGCCGATCGCGCCAGGGCGGTCGAGCGCCTCGCGCCGTGGGGAACGACCGCGCTCTACGACGCGATTCTTCGTGGCGTCGAGTTGCTTGGACCCGAGACGGGTCGAAAGGCCCTTGTCGTGTTCTCCGACGGCGAGGATCAGGGGAGCTACGCCACGCTGGCCGATGTCGAGCGCGGACTCCAGTCGAGCGACGTGGCGTTGTATATGATCGGCCAGGGGCGGGGCGTCACTGCGGTGGCGCTCAGGAAAGTGATGGAACGCATTGCCGCTCCGACAGGCGGACGGGCGCTGTTCACCGACAGCATCGACACGCTGCAGGACGCCTTCGGCCAGCTGCTCGACGAGCTGTCGAATCAGTATTTCCTGAGCTATCCGCCCCCGCCGGACGCGCGGCGAAACGGGGCGTGGCGGAGCATCTCGGTCAAAGTGGACGGCCAGACGGACGTGCGCGCGCGACTGGGATACCGCGCCGCGGCAAACAGGTGAACCTCTGGGCGTGCCTCAGGCACACCCAGAGGTATTACCGCAGTTGACGCACTTGTAGCAGGCGCCGCTGCGGATCATGATTGACCCGCACGTCGAGCACGGCGGCGCGTCTTCCTGGTTCTGGAATGTCGAGAACGGGCTCGGCGCCGCCGGTCTGGCAGCCGCCGTCCCGGTGGTCGGCGCCTCATTGGTCAACTCCAGTTGATGACCGAGCCCGGCCTCCTCGGTTTCGCGCCCGTTCACGCCGGCGCGGAACTGCGCTTCGGGCGAGAGGAACTTCGTCGCCAGCCATCGGAAGATGTAGTCGACGATCGACTTCGCAAAACGGATCTCCGGGTTGCGCGTCATGCCGGACGGCTCGAACCGGACGTGGCTGAACTTGTCGACCAGCGCCGGAAGCGGCACGCCGTACTGGAGCGCATACGAGATCGCCTGCGCGAACGCGTCGGCAAAGCCCGAGATCGTCGATCCTTCCTTCGCCATCACCAGGAAGATCTCGCCCGGTTGGCCGTCCTCGAAGAGCCCCACCGTGATGTACCCCTCGTGCCCGGCGATGTCGAACTTATGGGTGATCGCCCGGCGCTCATCGGGGAGCTTGCGGCGGATGGGACGGGTGACGAGCTGTGCCGCGGCCTGCTGGGCGATGTCGGCAGGCGACTTGTCCCTCGACGTGTTCAGTGGCTGCGTCCGCTTGCTGCCGTCGCGATAGATGGAAATCGCCTTCGCGCCAAGCTTCCACGACTGGACGTAGGCCTGCATGACCTCGTCGACCGTGGCCTCTTTCGGCACGTTCACCGTCTTGCTGATGGCGCCGGAGATGAAGGGCTGCGTCGCTCCCATCATCTTGATGTGCCCCATGTAGTGAATCGACCGGTTGCCCTTCGCGGCCTTGAACGCGCAGTCGAACACCGGCAGATGCGACTCCTTCAGCTCGGGCGCTCCCTCGATCGTCTCGTTCTTGTCGATGTAATCGACGATGGCCTCGACCTGCGATGGCGAGTAGCCGAGCTTCTTGAGCGCCATGGGAACGGTCTGGTTGACGATCTTCATCAGACCTCCGCCGACGAGCTTCTTGTATTTGACGAGCGCGATGTCCGGCTCGACGCCTGTCGTATCGCAGTCCATCATGAAGCCGATTGTGCCGGTCGGCGCGAGCACTGTCGCCTGCGCGTTTCGATATCCGAACTGTTCGCCCAGATCCACCGCATCGTCCCACGCGCCCTTGGCCGTCTGATAGAGCTCCGAGGGCACGTTCCTCGCGTTGACGTCGCGCATCGAGTCGCGGTGCTTGCGCATGACGCGCAGGAACGGCTGGTTGTTCTTCTCGTAGCCCGAGAACGGACCGCCGCAGTCGCGCGCGATTCTCGCCGACTGCGCGTACGCCTCGCCCGTCAGCAGCGCGGTGAGCGCCGCCGCGTAGTCGCGGCCGCCGTCGCTGTCGTACGGCAGGCCGCGCGACATCAGCAGTGCGCCGAGATTCGCATAGCCGAGACCGAGCGGACGGTACGCATGACTGTTCTTCTCGATGGCCGGCGTCGGATAGCTGGCGTTATCGACCATGATTTCCTGCGCCGTGATGAGCGTCCGGATCGCCGCCCTGTACGAGACGACGTCGAACTCGCCGTCAGGCTTCACGAACTTCATCAGGTTGATCGACGCCAGATTGCAGGCCGAGTCGTTGAGGAACATGTACTCGGAGCACGGGTTGCTCGCATGGATGCGAGCGGTCTCCGGGCACGTGTGCCACTCGTTGATCGTCGTGTCGAACTGCATGCCCGGATCGCCGCAGACGTGGGTGCCTTCGGCAATCAGACGCATGAGGTCGCGGGCCTGATAACGGTCCATCACCTCCCCGTTCTTGACCGCCTTGGTCTCCCAGACGCCGTCGTCGAGCACCGCGCGCATGAAGTCGTCGGTGACGCGCACGCTGTTGTTCGAGTTCTGGAAGAACACCGACCCATAGGCCGTGCCGGTGAACGACCCGTCGTACCCCGCGTCGATCAGCGCCCACGCTTTCTTCTCTTCCTCCACCTTGCAGTTGATGAAATCGACGATGTCCGGGTGGTCGGCGTCGAGAATGACCATCTTCGCCGCGCGCCGGGTCTTTCCGCCCGACTTGATGACGCCGGCAAACGCATCGTAGCCCTTCATGAACGACACCGGGCCAGACGCGGTGCCGCCGCCGGCCAGTAGCTCGCGCGAAGAGCGAATCGGCGACAGGTTGGTGCCGGTGCCCGACCCGAACTTGAAGAGCATCCCCTCGGTCCGCGCGAGCGACAGGATCGAATCCATCGTGTCCTGAACCGAGTTAATGAAGCAGGCCGAACACTGCGGCGCCTTCTCGAATCCACAGTTGAACCACACGGGGCTGTTGAACGCCGCCTTCTGGTAGACCAGGATGTGCTTCAGGTCGTCGCTGAAGGCCCGCAGATCGTCGTCGCTCGCGAAGTACTTGTTCGCCCGCGCCCACTCGGTGATCGTGTTCACCACCCGGCCGATGAGTTGCTTGACGCTGCGCTCGCGCTCGGGCGACCCGAGCTGTCCGCGGAAGTACTTGGAGACGACGATGTTCGTCGCCTGCTGCGACCAGAACCTGGGGATCTCGACGTCGCGCTGCTCGAACACGAGCTCGCCACGATCGTTGCCGATGAGGGCCGCGCGCAGCTCCCACTCCACCTCGTCAAAGGGATCGACGCCGGCTTCTGTGAAGAAGCGGGGAAAGCTCAGCCCGGTCGCCACCGCCCACTTTGCCTTCGCGCGCGAGGGATCCGCGCCTGGACTGACCGGACTCGCTGGAAGAGGCGCGCCCGCGCTGGTCTCCACCGTCTGCTGTCCGGCACCTGCGGCCTTGTAGGCAGCGCTCTCCTTCATGTCCATCGTCCCAACTCCTGATACTCCGGGGCTTCCCGGCACGATTGTTCTGGAACCCGGGAACGTGTCCCCGGGTGAGGTCGCTCCCCGCCCCGGGAGCACCTCAGGTCCTTGAGGCTGTTGTGTGATCGCCTGGCGAGAAGCTGGGAGATTCTCGCTTGTTGGCTGTCGCGCGACGGCGGATCAATATCGCTTCACGCCGATGTTTTGTCAAGCGTGTAAACACCACATATTGTGCGTTCCTTTTAGGGCAATCGCAAGATGTTGACATTCCTGTCGGTCTGGTCCGGTGCGGCTCAGGCCGCAGAATCGACCGATCGGGTACGCTTGAGCGCGTGCTGCCGCACCAGTTCCAGCCACCAGCCACAAGCCATCACCCACCAGCTGACAAGCCGCTCGTCGGACGCGTCGTGGCCCTCCTCGAGGTGCTCCTCTGCTCTGATTTCCCTAGTCAGTTGGCCCTCGGGGCGACGTTTGCGGCGTTCGGGTATGGTCCGCTCGACCCGGCCGGCAAGCTGCGCATTGGTTACGTCGTCGGACTCTCGCTCGTCGACACGCTGATGCTGGTGGGACTCGTTCTGTTGTTTCTGCACGCGCATGGCGAGCGGCCGCGTGACGTCCTCCTCGGGCGCCGGCCGGCCGCCGAGGCCATCTTGGGTGTGCCACTCGCCTTGGCCGCCCTGGCCATCGGGATCGGCGTGCTGCTGACCATTCGCCTCGTAGCCCCCTCGCTCCACACCGTCGAGCGCAATCCGCTGGAAGCCCTGCTCGGCTCTCCTCGCGACACCTGGCTGTTCGTACTGGTCGCGATCGTGGCAGGTGGCGTGCGCGAAGAGATCCAGCGCGCATTCCTGCTGCATCGCTTCGAGACGTGGCTCGGCGGCGCCCACGTCGGCGTCGTTCTCACAAGCCTGGCGTTCGGCGCCGGGCATCTTGTGCAGGGCGCGGACGCAGCCATCGCCATCGGGCTGCTCGGCATGTTCTGGGGCGTCGTCTATCTGCGCCGACGGTCGGCCGTAGCGCCGATGGTGAGCCACGCGGGTTTCGATCTGCTGCAGATCGCGCAGGCCGTCGGCGGCCGGTAGCCGCGCTACGCTCCGAGGAGGTAGAGATCGAGCGTGGCCGTCCGGCGCCGCAGTCCCGCAATCCACTCGTCAATCAGCCGCTGACGACGGTCGCCAGCGCGCGCAAACCGCTGATCGAGATACGCCTGGAGCCGCAAATCGTCGCGCAGCCACTCCTGCAGGCGCGGCAGGTCGATACCCGCCCGCGCAAGCACTGTGTCGAACGCTTCCTGTGAACTGAATCTGACCCGCACGTTCTGGACCGCGCCGTCGAGTTCCTCGGTGGTCGGCTCGCGGGGCGCGTAGCGCTCGACCTCGGCCAGTTGCAGCTCGCGGTCGATGAGTCGGGTCAGGACCTCGCGGATCGGATCGGGGGCCGAGGGTCCTGGCACCACCAATCCCAGATCGCGCGCCGCATTCACGTCGCTCAGCAGAATCAACTCGGCACCTACCACTGCAAGGACCCGGTCGATGACCTCGGCGCGAACGGCGCCGGCTCCAACACCAAGCAGAAGCGCGGACGCCACGGCCGCCCTGCCAATCAACAATCCGCAATCACCAATCCGCAATTTCATGATCACTAGAACGCCTGTCCGAAGCTCAGGTAGGCCGCCGACCCGCCCAATACCAAGAACGACGTGGGACGCGCCAGATCGCCGGGCCGGGTGTCCAGCTTGTATCCCCAGTCGACCCGGAGCGGGCCGAAGCGCATGCCAAAACCGACCGCGCTGCGCAGCGCGCCCAGGTCGAGGTCGGCGGGCCTGGCGAACACATTGCCGGTGTCGACGAAGCCGACCACCGAGAAGCGACCGCCAATGAGGGGCAGGCGCCGTTCAACGATCGGCACGCGCAGCTCGGCGTTGAAAATCACCAGCGCATTGCCGCCAATCGGGAACCCGTCCTTGATGGTGTCTGGGACGCCGACGGTATCCGGCGCGAACCCTCGAATCGTCGTGCCGCCGCCGGCAAAAAACCGCTCGGCTTGAGGCAGGTCTCTGACCTCGACAACCGGATTGCCCTGCGCGTCGGTGCCGATGACGTCGCGTGGAAATCCCGCGGCGAGTCCCAGCCTGGCGCTTCCGGCCAGAACCAGCCTGCGGGCGCCCGGCACCTCACGAAACGCCTGCGCGGTGAACAACGACTTCACAAAACCGACTTCCGAGCCGATGCTCCGCGCGGCGAGCTGCCCGTTCGCGTTCAGGAACTCACCGTTCGTGGGATCCAACGCATCGTCGCGCGTGCTGTACGTGACCGCGGTCGAAAACGACGAGAGGCGCAACTGGGTGAACACGCGGTCGATGTCAGACTGCTTGGCGAGATCGACGTTGACGTCGAGCAGTTGGGTCTGCTGAATCTGATACCCGCCGCTGACGCTGAGACTCCGTGTGAGTGCGCGAGCCAGCTGAGCGGCAGCGCCGCGGCGGGCCAGATTGAAGCTCGAGCGGATCTGCCGCTCGACAAAGGCGGTCAACTGCCCCTCAAAAGCGGTATCAAGAACGCGCGGTTCGCGGAACGTCGCCAGGATGCGGTACTGGGCGAACACGAATCCCCCGCTCGTGTCGGAGGCGATCGCCGCCGGATTCGAGAAGAACGGCGAATCCTTCGGGTACAGGCTGACGCTCGTCGCGAGATTCACCGATCGGTTCTTGCCAAACAGATTGCGCCGGCCGACTTCGAAGAACGCGCGGGGGGCCACCTCGAACTTCTGCTCCGCCACTTCCGCGCTCGGCCGAACAACGCGCAGCAGGACTTCGAGGCCAACTCCGTATCCCAGTGTCGTGGGCGGCGCTTCTTCGACCGTGACGAGCCAGTCGATCTGATCGTCCATGTTGTGCCGTAGTTCGGTGATTTCCACGCGCCGGAACAAGCCGAGCGCCTGGAGCCGCCGCTGGCTGTCGTTTCTCGCGGCGAGGCCCAGCGGATCGCCGGGCTTGAGCTGCAGCTCGCGCTCGATGGTCCTGGCGCTCGTACGGAGATTGCCGGAAATGAGCACGTGATCGAGAAACAGGCGCATCCCCTCCTGCACGGCGAACACCAGGTCGGCTCGAGTCCCGTCGGCCGTAAACTCCGGTCGCGCCTGCACGGTGGCCGCCCGGAAGCCGAGATTGGCGTACCGCAGAGCAATCGCGTCGCCGTCCCTCTGCACCTGGGGCTCGAAGTACGGCACGCCCGGCTGCAGCAGCAGCCCCGCACGAAGCGCCTCCACGGGAATCGAGGTATTGCCCTCGATCCGCACCTCCCCAATCACGATGCGAATGCCTTCGACGATCGTCAGGCGCACGACGACAGGCACCTGCGTACCGCCCGCGCTCGCCGGCCCTGGCTCGATGGTGGGGCGCACCTCGACGTCCCTGAAGCCTTGCCGGCGGTAGTAGCTGGTGATGGTCGCGACGTCGGCGGCCAGACTCGCGGAGGAAAACGCCGCGGCAGTACGCAATCGCAACACGCGCTGAAAGTCCGTGCGCGGGATCAAAACGTCACCGGAGAAATCGAGGAGTGAAATGCGGTACTGCGGCCCCTTCCGCACCGTGAACGTGATCAGCAGCTCGCCCTCGGCCTCTGCACGCGTGTACGGGGCCGTCGCCTCCCGGTAGCCCAGTCCCTGGAGATACTCCTCGATCCGACGGCGCGAGTCTTCCAGCAGATCTTCGTCGGCCGATCCCTCGCGCTCGATCGGCACGAGGTCGTCGCGGCGGTCCTCCGGGAGCGAATCGCCGGCATATACCACGCGCACGCGCGGCCCCGGCACGACCATCAGCGTCAGGTTGGCCACCCGCTCGCCGTCGGTGAAGGTGACGCCCGGGGTGACACGCGCCTCGTAGTACCCGCTGCTGCGTCGCATGGCGACGTAGCGCTCGATAAGCGCATCGAGCGCATCGGGCTCGTACGGCTTGCCGGGCGCCAGATCGAGCCGATCGAGGAACTCCTCTCGGGACACGGTGGGCGTGCCGTCAATTTCAATGGTGCCGATGACGGTACGGGGCCCGGGATCGATGTCAAAGATCAGCGTCGCTTCGGCCGAGTCGCGGCTGATGTCGGCACGCGGCTGCACGCTGGGCTGACGGTAGCCACGCTGACGCAGGATGTCGGACAGAAGCGCCGAGGCATCGCCGGCCCGGCCGAGAGGCGGTGACGTCCCGTACCGGTTCGTGATGGCGCGCCGAAGCTCACCGGTGTCGATGCCCGGCACGTTCAGCCTGCCGGCGAACTCGATGTTGGACACCAGGTGGATCGGACTGAGGTCGTATCGAAGGGCCACTCCCCCGTCGACCAGGCTGGCGTCGGCACGCACACTCTCGAAGCGCCCCAGGCTGTAGAGGTGCGCGATGCTTTCGCGTACCTCCCTCATCGACAGCGGCCGGCCCACGCGCGTCTCGAGCACATCCACAAACGTCGGGTCTGTCATCTCGCGGCCGTCCACCATCAGGCGGACCGAGGCGACCGGCTTCCCCAGGTAGTCACCGATATCGGCTCGAGCCGGTGAGGCCGCGGCCAGCATCACGAGCGCGGCGGCGCCGGCACGAAGCCCCAGCCAGTGTCGCAGGCGGTGGGTCAGAAGGTGTGCCGTACGCGAAACTCCAGCGCGTAGGTCCGCTGGTCCTCATTGCGCGAGACCACCCACGACAGCCGCTCGCTCTGTTCGATCTCGAGCAGCAGGATCTGGTCGTTGACCGTGGTGCTCCCCACGCTGCGGGAGAAGGTCAGGTACACGCGATCGGAAATCCGCTTGCCGATCGTCACTCGCGCCGTGAATTGAGGCGCCACGAACTGCTGGCCGGATGGATCGAGGAGGGTCGGCGAAAAGAACGTGTCGACCCCGAGCGCCTCCCCGACCTTGCCCAGCTCGGATGAGAGCGGCGCGGTGAGTCCCTGATTGAGGCGCGCGCTCAGGATATCGGTCTCTGCCTGGTTCGGATTCTGCAGCGCCCGGAACTCCACGTCCGGGCTGCGACGCGCCTCGCTGAACAGCAGCGCCACCGCATCAGCCGTCGGGAGCGGCGGATCCGAGTTCACCGTGAGACGCGTCAACTGCGACTCCGTGCCGGTGACGCCCACGGTGATGCGATAGGTCTGCGACGGCGTCCCCGCCACGCGCACGCTGGTCTCCGCCTCCACGTCGAAGATCGGCCCGCCGGCCGAGTCGACCAAATCGATGGAGCCGCGGACGATCCGGTAGCGCCGACCCTCGAAAGTCGCGTCGCCGCGGTCGATATCCGCGCGCCCGGTCAGCACCGGCTGGTCGTAGGTCCCGCCGATCGTCAGGTCGGCATCCAGCCACAGCCGGGCCAGATTCGTGTTCACCTGCAAGGTCGAGGGTGGCGCCACGATCCTGATGTCGAGCGTCAGCGGCACCCCAGAAGGCGCCTCGACAAGCCCGGGGCCCTGATCGCCCGACGACCGCAGGCGCGTCAGATCGAGGATGCTGCCCGGCGCATCGAGACGTCTCGCCCACACGGCGTTTTGCACCGTGACCAGACCTCCGAGCGCGGGCGCCTTGATCGTGCCGCTGAGCGTCAAGTCCGCATCGACCGTCGACCGCACGCCTTCGGGAATCCGCAGGCGCATGCCCTCGGCGTGGGCGGTGACGTCCAGCATGTAGGGGACAAAGCCCTCGAGCCCGATGCGCCCGCCGAGCTGCACCCGGCCGTCGGCCACGGTCGCCGTCACGTCGTCGAGATGAATGCCGCGCGCGTCGACGTAGAGCGTGCCGTTGATCGACTCGAAGGAATGGGGCCACCGAATGTGGCGAATGCGCCCGTCGCTGATCGACGCGGTCCCCAGAAAGATTGGTTCGTCGAGCGGACCGCGAACGGTGGCATTCATCTCGGCATAGCCGGAGGCGCGGACATCGGGGAGCAGCCCCTGCATGACGCCCAGATTCGCCTCGCCGTAGACCTCGAGCGCCACGCGCCGGTCATTGAGCCCGATATTGCCCCATACGATCAACCGCGTCTCGTCGCCGATGAGCTCGAGATCCTCGGCCCTCAGCTGGTGCGACTCGAGCAGCAGATGAATCGGTCGAGCGTTCTTGACCCTGTAGTCGAGCAGCCGCATGTCTACCTGATCGATGATGACGTCGACCGACAGACTGTCGTCCACCGTCCCCTCGGCAAACATCCGATCGAGGTCGGCCAGCCCGCCGGTGACACGGACCGACCCGCTGACGACGGTCGTCATGAGGGGGGACAGATTCGGCGCGAAGAGGCGCACGTAGGGATCGATCGTGGTGTCGTGGAACCGGAATGTGATTTCGCCGTCGCCACGTGCCGTCAACGCCAGCCGTCCGGTGCTCGTGACGGCCAGGCGCGGAGACGCCGCGTCCACCTCGCCGCTCAGTTCGGTGCCGCGCACGGCCAGAGCGCCCGTCACCTGCCCCACGCTCTGCTTGGCGACAAAGAGATCGTTTGCGCGGAACTTGATGTCGTAGCGCGGCTCGTCGAACGTACCCGCGCCATTGGCCGAGAACTCGACCGTGCCCGCGAGCGGCACGCGCGGATAGGTGAGCCGAGTCACCTGATCGATCGAGATCTGTCTTCCGTCCGCGTTGACCGAGTAGTTTCCGTCCCACCCGACAAATGCCGCGCCGGTGATACTCCCGCCGCCTTTGGCCATTTCGGCGCCGTCGAGCCGTACGCCGGCTTCCTCAAACCGGAGCGAGGCCGTCGCCTTCTCGAAGGGCTCGCCGTACGCCAGCATCTGCTCGACCGTCATGGCGCCGAACCCGATCGGCCGCTCGTAGTCGCCTGCCAGGTGGAACTCGCCCGACATCAGGCCGGACACTGGATAGGCGTCCATGCCAAACGCGTGGCGCAGGCTGTCGAGATCGCGCCGCGTGACTTTGAACCGCGCATTGAGCTGCTCGCCGCCATCGTCGCGCGGATAGCCGACCGAGAACAGGCCGTCCACGAGGATTTCCGACCCGCCTTGCCGCACGACACCGCCTGCGACCGTTACATAGCGGTTCTCGTAGGCGATATGCCCCGCGGCGGCGCCCCACATCGTGTCGCGTGCGCGGATGTCGTCGCCGGTGAAGGTGCCCTCGATGCGCGGGCTGCGGAAGGGACCTGTCATCACGCCGTCGAACTCCCCTCGGCCGCCGAGGACGATGGGCGTGGCCGGCGATCCGAAATCCTGCAGGAGGCCGACCAGCACCTGATCGCTTTCCTGCCAGTCGGCGCTCGTCGCGTGGAACTTGATCGTCGAGCGATCGCCCCACATCGTCGCGCCCTCGAACGCAACGTGCGTGCGCTCGGTCACAAACCGGCTGGGACCGATCTCCACCTCGTCGGGCCCGAACGTGCCCGTGAGCTCGCCAGCAATCGGCAGGTGCCTTGGGAGTGGCGCCGGCGCGAAGGGGCCCCATTGGTGCTTCGCGTGACCCGCGTCGGCCGCTTCGGTGGCCGCGAGCGAGGCGGACATCGGGCGGACGCCAGGGGGAGGCGCGACGCTCAAGGAGAATGTTCCACGACGTTCGGACAGCAGCCCCAGCGGCCACTCAAGAAGCACGTGACCCGACGCGGCGCCGGCGAAGCGCAGCCCGGGCAGTTGCTCGAGGTCGGTGTACGTCGCGAGGTTGACCTCGGTGAGCTTCGCGTCGAACCGCGATGTGGGACGAATGTCGCTGCCGAGCGGCGCGATGGAATATGTAAACTGCGTACTGCCGCCGGAGAACTTCGACCGGGCGTCCCAGACTTCAAATGTGGTCGGCGTCCAGCGCAGCGACCCCGAGAGCGCCGGGAACTGGTAGGCGTTGACCCCCGCCAGGTCGCTCTTGAACACGCCGCTCAGGTCGAAGCTGTCGCTGGCGTTGCCGGCACCTTTAATAAGGTGGAACGTGCCGGTGAAGTCGCCGTCGCCGGAGAGCCGCCATGTCTCGTCCTTGAAGAACAGCTCGCGCATGCGCCGAAAGTGCACGCGGGACTCGAAATCGTAGCTCTGCTCGGGCCAGTGGGACGTATCGACGGCGCCGTGCGCGACCGTCGTCGACCCGTCAGACATGAAGTCGATGCGATCGAGACGAATCAGACTGCCGTCGATCACGAAGCGGGCCTTCATGTCCGTCGCCATCGGCAGGTGATCCTGGATCTGCACGGTGCCGCCGGTGAATACCGCTTCCCCGTGATAGTTCGGCAGGTTGCCGATCGTGATGTCCAGATTCGGGCAGACGATGCTCCACGGCGCTCCGTGATCCTCGAAGGTGAACTGGCCGCGCGACGCCCGCAGATACTTGAGCGTCGTTTCGAAACGCTTCGGTCCCTCGGGCTCCTGTGAGTCGCGCGTGAACCTCGGGAAGTTGTGCCCGTGCTCCCACTTCTCAGCCAGCATTTGCCAGTCGGTCATCTCCACCGACGCGATCGTGATCTCGGGCCGGGGCCGCAACGCCGTCGTCCAGTCCAGGGCCACCGCGATGCGCTTTGCGGAAAAGAACGGCCGATCGCCGGGATTCACGCCGTCAATCGACAAATCCTCGACGATGACGCGGCCGGTGAGCAGGTGAATGGAGAGCGTGCCGATGTGAAGGGGCCGCTCGATGTACTTGGATCCGGCCGATTCCGCATAGGCACGCACCGAGGGCCCAAGATCGACCGTGAACGACGCCACGATCGACGCAGCCAGGATCGCGATGACCAGCATCAGGCCCAGGCCGGCGTACCGAAGAATCCGTCGGACGTGGAATCGAGCGAACGGGCTCGCTGGGGCTGGAGGAGGACCCGGCACGTCCGCGCTCGCAGACATCTCCTCGGCGGCCTCTGTGGCTCCGATACCAGCGGTGTGTCCGAAAAGCGACACTATCTTGCGCATGACTGCGTGTGGCGTTGACTGCTGAAGGGACGTCCGCCGACTTCTCGCAAAAGCGCTGCCCGCTGGCGGACGATCAGACCCGCGCCGCCTGAGACTGTTCCCAGTCCTTGAGGAACTTCTCGAGCCCAATGTTGGTCAGTGGGTGGTTGAACATCTGCTCGATCACCGCCGGGGGGCAGGTGCAGATGTCCGCACCTATCCGAGCAGCCTCGACAATGTGAATCGGATGGCGGCAGCTCGCCACCAGCACCTCGGTCGCGAACTCGTAGTTGTCGTAGATCTCCACGATCTCGCGAATCAGATCCATGCCGTTGGTCGCAATGTCGTCGAGGCGGCCGACGAACGGGCTGACGAAGGTGGCGCCGGCCTTGGCGGCAAGAATGGCCTGCGCCGCCGAAAACACCAGCGTCACGTTGACGCGAATGCCCTCGCCCGACAGCGCCTTGCACGCCTTGATGCCGTCCCGCGTCAGCGGCACCTTCACCACCATGTGGTCGTCAATCTTCGCGATCTCATGTCCCTGTCGGAGCATCCCGGCGACATCGGTCGCCGTCACCTCACCGCTTACCGGCCCTTTGACGATCTCGCAGATCCGTTTCAGGTTCTGGCGAAAGTCGCCGGGCTCCTTCGCCAGCAGTGACGGATTGGTGGTCACGCCGTCGAGAATGCCCAGGGCCGCGATGGCTTCGATGTCCTTGATGCTGCCGGTATCGACGAAAATCTTCATAGGCCTCCATGGTAACTCACCGCGCCGTTTCTTCCACACGGTTCGACGGCGGGCTGACGTTTCCGGCTCGGTCGGCCGCCGCGACCGCATACACGTACACGGTGCCCGCCGGCACGGCGTCCCTGAAGGTGGTTTCGCGAACGGGGCTGGGGGTGATCGCCGTGAGCACGTCGCCGGGTCGGGCGGCCCTCAGCACGATGTAGCCCTCCAGATCCCTCTCCGCGTTGGCGTCCCAGATCAGGCTGATCGTCCCTCCGCCGGCGACCGCCTGCAGCCCGGTCGGCGCACCAGGCGGGAACGTGTCGATCAGGGTCACGCAGGCCGGCGCCGCGCCGTCACCCTCCACGGTGAGCGCGTCAACGCTCAGCACCGCGCGCACCACATAGCATCGCGTCACGCCCCACGTGATGCGCATGTCACGGTAGCGTGTGTCGGTCGAGGGCGTTTCTGTGAGTCGCGTTTCAGCGGCGACGGCCTGGTCCGGCGTGCGCGAGCCCGATGTCCCTGGCGCAGAAATCGGAGAGACTTCGTACACGTGGTAGGCGACGGCGCCCGAGCCGGTGACGGCCGGCCACGTGAGGGTGATGGTCCGCTCGTCGTACGTCGCGCTCGCGCCAGACGGCGGCGCGGGCGGCGGCGCGAGCGGCACGACCACGCGCGCTGAGACCGGGCCCATACGCCCCTTCGCCGTCACGCCGACTCCGATGTAGGTGCGCGCGATCGCGCCCGGCGCCGTCAGGCGCTCATCGCTCCGCGCGAGCACCTCCCGGATGCCGGCGACCGACCCCTGGTCCAGGCCGTCGCCCACGAGCGGCGCAAGCGCGTCTTCGGGTTCGCCGGGCTCGATGGTGTCGTTCGGATCGCGCGGCCTCTTCACGGCCACGGTGGCGACTCGCGTGCCCTGCGCGATCAACTCCTGGTCGGTCACCGTAAGCGGTCCGGTGAAGGCGAAGATGTCCACACGGGCGACGTTGGCGGGGCGGGAGTCGTCGGTATTCACCCTCGGCACGGTGAACCGCACATTCACCGTGTCGCCGCGGCGTTCCGCCGTCAGCTCGGCGGGTGCCGCCGGGAGTTTGACGAGCGGCGGGAGCGGCGCGCCCTTTCTGCCGCACGCGGCGGTCGGCGACGCGAGGACCACGATCAACGCGGAAATCGCAGAGCGCGTCACAAAATATACCGAGACAGGTCCTCGTTCTTGACGATGGCCGCCAACATCTTCGTGACGTACGCCTCGTCAATCGTCACGGTCTTGTCGGCAAGATTCGGTCCTTCGAAGGAAATCTCATCGAGCAGCTTTTCCATCACGGTGTGCAACCGGCGGGCGCCGATATTCTCGGTGCGCTCGTTGACCCTCGTCGCGAAATCCGCGATCGCGGCAATCGCATCCTCGGTGAACGTCAACGTGATCCCCTCGGTCCCCATCAGCGCCATGTACTGCTTGACGAGCGCACTGCGTGGTTCCGTAAGAATCCGTACGAATTCCTCCCGACCGAGGGGCTCGAGCTCAACGCGGATGGGAAATCGACCCTGCAGCTCCGGGATCAGATCCGAGGGCTTCGAGACGTGAAACGCGCCGGCTGCGATGAACAGAATGTGGTCGATGCGCACCATGCCGTACTTCGTGTTCACCGTTGTGCCCTCGACGATGGGCAGGATGTCGCGCTGGACACCTTCACGGCTGACGTCCGGACCCTGGCTGCCCTCGCGCCCGGCGATCTTGTCGATCTCGTCGATGAAGATGATCCCGGCCTGCTCCACGCGAACGACCGCCGTCCGCGCCACGCTGTCCATGTCGATGAGCTTCTGCTCTTCTTCCTGCGTCAAGTACTCGAGCGCCTCTGACACCTTCACCCGCCGCCGCTTCGTCCTGCTCTGGAACAGACCCGGCAGCATGTCCCGCAGGTTGACGTCGACCTCCTCCATGGAGGATCCGGCGATGATCTCAAAAGAGGGAAACGACTTCTCCCTGACGTCGATCTCAACGACCCGGGCGTCGAGGCGGCCGGCATGGAGCTGCTCGCGAAACCGCTCGCGCGTCTGCTGCTGCTGCTCGCGCGCGGCGGCGTCCTCGTCGGGCGCGGTCGGCCGCATGGGCGGCAGCAGGATGTCGAGCAGTCGCTCTTCCGCGTTCTGCCCGGCCTTCCCGCGCACGTCCTCGAGGCGCTCGGCGCGCACCATGTCGACGCCAAGCTCCACCAGATCGCGGACCATCGACTCGACGTCGCGTCCGACATAGCCGACCTCGGTGAACTTCGACGCCTCGACCTTGAGAAACGGCGACTGGGCCAGCCGCGCGAGGCGCCGGGCAATCTCGGTCTTGCCGACGCCCGTCGGTCCAATCATCAGGATGTTCTTTGGGGCGATCTCTTCTGCCAGCTCCGGGGCCAGCTTCTGTCGACGCATCCGATTGCGCAGTGCGATGGCCACGGCCCGCTTCGCGGCATGCTGACCGACCACGAACTTGTCCAGCTCGGCGACGATCTGCCGTGGTGTCAGGCTGTCGGCCGACGTCTGCGTGGTTTCAGGGAGGGAAATCGCCACTAGAGCTCTTCCACAGCAATGTGCGCGTTCGTGTAGATGCAGATGTCCGCCGCAATGGCCATCGCGCGCTCGGCGATGGCGCGCGCGTCCAGATCCGTGCTCTGCGCGAGGGCCTTGGCAGCCGCCAGCGCGTATGGCCCCCCGGAGCCAATCGCCACGATGCCATCGTCGGGCTCGATGAGATCGCCGGTGCCTGACAGCAGGAAGGTCGACGTCTGGTCGAGTACGACCAGCATCGCTTCGAGGCGCCGGAGCACGCGATCGGTGCGCCAGTCCTTCGCCAGCTCCACGGCCGAGCGCTCCAGATTGCCGCGATACTGCTCGAGCTTGGACTCGAACCGCGCGAACAGCGCGAAGGAGTCGGCCGCCGAGCCGGCAAACCCGGCGAGAATCCGGTCGTTGTAGAGCCGACGAATCTTGCGGGCGCGCTGCTTGACCACGGTCTGACCGAACGTCACTTGGCCGTCGCCCGCCAGCACGGCGCGGTCACGATGGCGGACGGCAAGGATCGTCGTCGCGTGAATCATCGATTTCCGACTGTATCACCGAGCCGTGTCGCGCGTCAGCGCGACGCGCGGCTGGCATTCTTCACCCGGTGGGCGCCGTCGGCCGTCCGGCGACGCATCCACCAGTAGATCGGCACGCCGGCGGCCATGATCGCCAGACCCGCCGCCGACGTCCCGGGGCTCCGCCAGATTTCGTTGATCAGCATCGCGGCGCTGGCGGCGACAAAGATCGCCGGCGCCCACGGGTATCCCCAGGCTCGAAAAGGACGCCGCGCGTCCGGATGGCGGCGGCGCAGCACAAAGACCGCTGAGACGGCGATGGCCGAAAACAGCACCACGGCAAATCCCGTGTAGCTCACGAGTTCGGACAGCGTCCCAGAGAGGACGAGCACGCCGCTCCACATCGCCTGGGCGATCACGGCGCCCCTCGGCGCACGAGAGCGAGGATGGATGGCGGCGGCCCGCGCCGAGAACACGCCGTCACGCGCCATCGCGAAGTACACCCGCGGGCCCGCAATGAGCATCGCACTCACACCTGCGGCAAGGCTCACGACCGAAAACGCCGCGAGCAGACCGCCCGCGACCACGCCGAACAAGCGCTCCGCCACGGTATCGATCAACCGCGCGCCAGGAACCGCCGCGAGTTCGGCTACCGGAATCGCGTACAGGTACAGGCTATTGAGGCCCAGATAGATGACGACCACGGAGAGCGTCCCGAGTCCCAACGCGAGCGGCAGGTTGCGTTCCGGCGATCGCACTTCCTCGGCCACGTACGCTGCGGCATTCCATCCCGAATACGTGAACATGATCGGGATGAGCGCCAGCAGCATTGGCGTGAGGCCGGTAGCCGCGGGGCTCACGACCTCGGCCGGAGCTCCGCGGCCGATGGCGAAGCCTAGCGCGACAAAGACGACGAGCGCGGCGACCTTCGTACCGGCCAGGACGTTTTGCACGACACGGCCGAGCCGCAAGCCGCGAATGTGCACGAGCGCCAATGCCGTGATGGCGGCGAGCGCGACCAGTGTCTTGGCCGACACGATGAGCGGAATGAAGGGCAGCGGAACGGTGAGAAGCGGAGTGGGATCACCCGCCGCAGGTACGAATCGCCCGACGTAGTCGGCCAGCGCGATCGCACTGGCGGCAATGGCTCCGGAAAATCCGGCGACAAATGACGTCCATCCGCTCAGAAACGCGGCCGACGGTCCGTACGCCTCGCGGAGGTAGACGTATTCGCCGCCCGCGTGAGGCCGCAGCGCGGCGAGCTCCGCGTACGCCATGGCGCCCGCGAAGGCCAGTCCGCCGCCGACGACCCACACGATCAGAATCGATCGGGCGTCTGGGAGAATCTGCGCCACGAGAATCGGGACGAAGAAGATACCTCCGCCAATCACGTTGGAGACGACGATGGCGGCGGCGTCCAAAGGACCGAGTCGACGGTCGAGCGACGGCGAGACGTTCCCGGTCACGCGGACCGCGCCGGCGTCATGGGGCGAGGAGTTGGCGCGAGATGGGCGTCTCGCCGATCTTCGTCCACTGGGTCGAGCCGTACTTGGCGAACAGATCGACCTTCGCGTCGACGAACCGCGAATTATTGAGCATCTCGGCGCGCGGTTCAGTACCCGTATACCCAAGGTGCGACCTGACGGTCAGGAGCGACGTCGCGTCACCTAACCCAAGCCCCCCCGACCCGGCCGCGGTGATGAAGCCGGTCCCCCATTCCTGGGCTTCGGTCACGCGGTGGAAGATCGCGTTGATCTGCAGGGACACCAGGTTCTGGTCCGAAACATTCTTCAGCCTGATGGTGAGGGCCGGCACCAGCTTGTTCTTGCCGTCGACGATACCGGCGTCAAACCAGCCTGTGGAGACAACCTCCAACTGGAGGCCCTGCTTGAGGTCGACTGGAGGCCCGCCGCAGCCGGCAACGGCGAGGCCCGAGAGGAGGAGGAAAAGAAGGAAAGAGACGAGCCGTACGCGCATCCACGCTATTCTACCCGCACCTCCATCCGCTTGAGCGCCTCTTCGCGCGAGATCTGACGTGCCAGAAACGCCCGCAAATCGCTGCCTCGGAGGCGAATCACCACGGTCCTGGCGTCGTTGTCGGCGGGCGCGAGCTGCGGCCGGTCGTCGTTGCGACGGGCCGCGACCGTCAGCCACTCGGTAGGGCCAATCCCCAGCGAACTGCTGTGATCCAGCATGGCGTCCATCAGCGCCTGCTTCACCTCGGTCCGGAAGGCCTCCTGTGGATCGTTGAGGATCGGATCCGCCGCCTCCATACTTGCGGTGACCGAGACGGCCGACCCCCCGCCGGCATTCCTCACCTGAGAGGTTGCCGGGGACACGGCCGTCGCCGACGCCCGGCGGGCCATCACCGCCGGATCGACCTGAAGCTCAATCCGCCTGAGCGCCTGGTCGAGATCGGCATTGCCGGCGCCCGCCACGTGCGACCTCAGCAGTTGGAGCGCACTCGTCAAGCCGAGGTCGTTCTGATCCAGCGCGTGGATGCTCCAGGCGAGCGACCCCTCGACGGACGGCACGATCACGTCAAAGACGATGCCGTACCCCTCGAGCCTGATGCCGCGGGCGCGCGCATTGTCAAGGACCAGCAGCTCGGGCTGAAGGGTGTCAGACTGCAGCGCCGCCTGCCAGCGAGCCCGCATTTCCTTGGCCCCGTGCTCGACGGCGCCTTCGAGCACGCGCTCCATCACGCCGACCTGATACCGCAACTGCCGTTGCTCGGCGGCGGCCCTGGCTTGGGCGGTTTGCGCGGCGGCCACATTCGCAATCGCCAGCAGTCCGCCGACAACGATCGACACAATGACTCTCACGAGAACCTCCTATTGTCGTTGAGCCGTCCGCAAGTAGTAGTTGAGCAGCTCACGCTGCCTCATCACTTCCACGCCGGTGCTGTTCTGAATCAAACCCAAGTTCCGATCGATCTTGATCAGATCGGCCTGACGCTGCGCGTTGACGTCGCGCACAATCTCGGCGACGCGCAGCGCGAGTTCGCGCTGCTGGTGGCGTTCGCTCTCGCCAATGAGCGTCCGGACGGACTCCATCGCCTGGGCATCAAGCGACGCTGCGAGCCGGCCCGGTCGCGTCGCCGCCGCTTCGAGGGCCGAAGTGGAAGTGTTGGACACGCGGAGTTCCGACCGAAGTCGCGCTTCAAGTGCGGCCAAGTCCGACCGCCATGGCGCCGACGGCTCGGTGCCGAGGGCAGGGACCTCTGCCTCCACAGGACTGCGTCTAGACCAACCCGTCTTCACGCTCAGTCCGCTGGCGTCGTAACGCGCGTCGACGTTCGCGATGCCCCCGGCTACGCCGAGAAACAGCAGCGCGGCAGCCACCTGCGCCCACGCCGGGAGTTCCCGCCACCACGATCTCCCGCTCACGACCGGCTCCTGCGCCAACGTCTGCCCACCGCCGACTGCCGACTGCCGCTCCGGCGGCAACCACTGCCCGAGCCGGCCGCGAACGCTGGTGAGCGCCGACAGCTCGTCGCGGCACGCGGCGCAGGTCGTCAGATGCGCCTCGAATCCGGCACGCGCCGCCGGATCGATGTCCTCGTAGAGATACCCGATAAGCGCGTCGTCTCTGTCACCGGCGTAATCGCAATGTATGTGTGTCATGACCCTCAAATCCCGCCAGATCCCGAAATCCGGCCCGCCACCGACCTCAGCCGGGGCCGGTGCGACCGGCTGCCCTTCGCCAGCTCCCGGCGAAGTACCGTCAGTCCCTGGTACAACCGCGTCTTCACCGTGCTCAACGGACAGCCCTCCAGGTCCGCGATCTCCTGGAAGGTCAGTCCGTGATACTCCTTCAACACAATCGCCCTCCGCTGCTCATCGGGCAGGACCGCCATCGCCCGCTCGACCACCCGCCCCTGGTCTTTGCGCGCGATCACATCCTCGACAGACTCGGATGGCGCGGTCGCGGCCGCCAGATCCATCAGATCGACATCCTCGGGCGCCTGGACGACGGGCGCCCGCCGCTCCCGCCGAATCCAGTCGCGGCAGAGATTGAGGGCAATCCGATACAACCACGACGAGAACTTCGCCTGACCGCGAAAGCCACTCAGCGCCCGGAACGCCCGAAGAAACGTCTCCTGACACACGTCCCGCGCGTCCTCTTCCCGGCCGATCGTGCGGTACGCGAGGGCGTAGATGGGACGCTCCCATCGATGGATGAGCTCGTTGAAGCTATCGGCATCGCCGCTGATGGATCGCGCGACGAGCTCTTCGTCCGTCCCCGTCATACGGATCGCGAAAGGTCCTCTCTTCGTGCAGGTTATTAGACGGCAGACGGCGGGCGATGGCCGGACAGGTTTGTGGGCGCCCGCCGAGAACTGCCGAGGCCGGAACTGCCATAGAACTGAGTCACTTGCCCTGATCTGCTCGCCATGTCACGTTGACGCCGCCAGTTGGCGGGTGATCAATCGATCGCG
The DNA here is from genome assembly GCA_049679965.1 of Vicinamibacterales bacterium. Classification (GTDB taxonomy): domain Bacteria; phylum Acidobacteriota; class Vicinamibacteria; order Vicinamibacterales; family CAVVIG01; genus 2-12-FULL-65-11. The sequence goes on along the minus strand of JBAUGX010000245.1, from coordinate 11,218 downwards.
TACAATCGGCCACCGAGCGGTCCCCCGCCGTCGTCCGGCCCTCATACGCTCGAAGCATCGATGCCCGGAGACATCCGAACACCGCGCCGCCTGACTCGTAGGTCCGAGGGGCAGGCGCCAGGCGGCACAGTGACGGCGCCGGCGCTGCTTGTGTCGCTGCTCGCCCGCACACCGCGGCTGACCGACCTCCTCCCGCACCTCCATCAGCACGCGCTCGACATGACGGGGGGCACACACTCGTTGCTCTTTGAGCACAATCCGAGGAACGGTGCCATGCAGGCCACATCTGGATTTGGCCTCGAGGTGCTGCACACCGAGCCCTGGCTCCCGGGGGCCGAGGAAGCCGCGCTTGTCGGGGAGGCCTTCGCCGCGCGGGCCCCGCTGCTGATCACCGACGCCGATCGGCAGATGCCGGACCTGGCGAGGCGTCTGGACGCGCGCGCCGCGCTCTTGCTTCCGCTCGCCCATGGGGACGACCGCGTAGGTCTGCTGGCCGTTGGGTTTGCCGGTCCGGTGTCGGCCACGTCGGTCCGAAGCGAGGCCCCGCAGGTGGCGGACGCGTTTCTGGCGGCACTGGAGCTGTGTCGCCTGCGCCAACGCGACGAACTGCGGAAAGACCTGCGCGTGGTCTTCGACGAATTCTCCGAGAGCCTCTCGGCCACGCTCGGTCTGGCCGCCGGTCTCGATATCTTCTGTCACGGCGCGAACCGCTTGTTCGGCGCCGATCGGACGTCGGTCTGGATTCACGATCGCCGCGCGAGGCACCTGTTGCTGCAGGCGTCGTCGGACGCCGACCATGCTGCGCGGGCGACGCAGGTCGATGCGGACGATCCGCTGTCACCCGCTGCGGCGGCCATGCGAAGCACGCGCGCCGAGAGCGTGGCTGGTGCCGATGCGACCGTCACGTCCACCGTGACCGTGCCCCTGCGCGGCCGGCGCCGCGCCCTCGGCGCGATCGTCTTCGACGGGGTGCGCGTCGAACCCGGCGGCGAGCTGGACCTCCTAGACCGCGCCGACGAGCTCGGGCGGCAGCTCTCCAGCGCGATCGAGAACGTGCAGCTGCTCGACGACGTCATGCGATCACGGCGCGAGCTGGAGAACACCTTCGACTCGATCGCCCATCTGGTCGCCGTCTCCGATCGGCGCGGCCGGATCGTCCACGTGAACAAGGCATTCGCCTCCCGCGTGGGCCGCTCGCGCGAGCAGCTGCTCGACGAGCCGCTGTCGAACTTTGTCGGCCCCGAGCTGGCCCTGTGGCTCGGCGAGCTGTCGTCGTCGGCCCGATCGGCCGCGCAGTCGGAGCCCGTCACGCGAGAAATTGTCGATTCGAGGCTGCATGGCCCGTTCATGGTGACCGTGACCGACCTCCTCAACAACGAGCGCGAGCCGGTCGGGAGCGTCATCGTCGCTCGCGACCTCACTCCGCAGACCCAGCTCGAGGCTGAACGGGAGGAACTGCGGCGGCGGCTGACTCAATCGGAGAAGCTCGCGGCGCTGGGGCAGTTCGTCGCCGGGATTGCCCATGAACTGAACAATCCACTCCAGGGCGTCCTCGGGCACCTGGAGCTCCTGCGTACGACCGGGGCGTTTCCCAAGACGATCAAGAAGGAGATGCAGACGATTTACCGCGAGGCCGATCGTACCGCCAAGATCGTCCGCAATCTGCTGGTCTTTACGGGCTCTCGGCGCCTGACGCGCAGGGCGGTGAGCCTCAACGGGGTCATCCAGAAAGTCGTGGCCCTGCGGGCGTCGGCGTGCCGCGCAGCGGACATCGAAGTCGTGCGACACTATGACGAGAAATTGCCGCGCGTCCCGAGCGACCCGCTGCTGCTCCACCAAGTGTTTCTGAACATTCTGATGAACGCCGAACATGCAATCGCCGCGACTGGCCGCGGTGGCCGCATCGAGATCACGACCGCTGTGCGACCGGCGAAAGGCACGGTCACGGCCATCGTCAGGGACACCGGTGGCGGCATCCCACCTGACGCACTCTCACGCTTGTTCGAGCCCTTCTATACGACGAAGGAGGTGGGCCAGGGCACTGGGCTCGGCTTGGCCATCGCCTACGGAATCGTGCAGGAACACGGCGGACAGATTAGCGTGTCGAACCACGCGGACGGTGGCGCCGTGTTCACGGTGGAGCTGCCCCTGAAGCCGACGCCGGGACGCCAATCACATGATTGATGAAACGTTTCTCACGACCGAAGAGGTCCTGGAATACCTTCAGGTCAATCTGCGAACGGTCTACCGTCTGATCAAGGCGGGCAAGATTCCCGCCGTGCGGGTCGGACGCCAGTGGCGCTTCCGTAAACGGGACATCGACGCCTGGCTCGACAGCCAGCGTCCACGCGGCGGATCACGTCCGGCCGCCCCGTCGGCGCCCGCCCGACCGGCCGTCGGCGCCGCGCGCCCTCGCGTACTCGTCGTCGACGATGAGGCCAGTATTCGGGATCTTCTGGCCAAAACGCTGGCCCTCGCCGAGTACGACGTCGACGTGGCCCCAGACGGACGATCGGCGCTCGAACGTATGCGGATGTACCCCTACGATCTGCTGATCGCCGACCTGAAGATGCCAGGCATGGACGGACTGACGGTGATCCGCGAGGCGAAGCGCTACAAGGCGGATCTGCCCGTCATCATCATCACGGGCTTTTCGACCGAGTCGAGCGCCATCGAGGCGGTGAATCTGGGTGTCGCCGGCTATCTCACCAAGCCGTTCCGCGTTCCACAGGTCCTGGCCGCAGCCGCCAAAGCCCTTGGAGAATGATCCAGCTTTCTGAGCTGACGAAATCGTTCGGCGACCGCGTGCTGTTCGATCGCGTCACCTGGCAGATCACCGACCGCGAACGGGTTGGTTTGTGCGGGCCGAACGGCGCCGGTAAGACCACGCTGCTGCGGATGATGGCTGGCCTCGAGGATCCGGATGCGGGCGCGATTCTCCGGCCCACCGCTCTGACCGTCGGGTACTTGCCGCAAGATGGCTTGTCGCACCAGGGCCGCACGCTGCTGGAGGAGGCCACGACAGCCTTTGGCGACCTGCTGGCCATCAAGGCCGAGATGCACACCCTCGAGGAGCGCCTCGGCCATCCGTCGATACCCGAAGCCGAGCACGACGCGATGCTGGTTCGCTACAGCGATCTGCAGGAGCGCTTCCGGCTGAGCGACGGGTACAGCATCGAGCTCAAGACCGCCACCGTTCTGGCTGGCCTCGGTTTCAAACGAACCGACTTCGAACGGCCGACGGAGACCTTTTCGGGCGGATGGCAGATGCGCATCGCGCTCGCGAAGCTGCTGCTCGGCCGGCCGAGTCTGCTCCTGCTCGATGAACCCACCAATCATCTCGATCTCGAGGCGCGCAACTGGCTCGAAACATTTCTCAACGAATATCCCCATGCGGTAATCCTCGTCAGCCACGATCGCTTCTTTCTCGACGCCGTGGTCACGAGAATCGCCGATCTCACGCTAAGAACGCTCACCGACTACGTGGGCAACTACAGCGCCTATCTCGTCGAACATGAGGCACGGATCGAAACGCTTCGAAAGGCGAAGCGGGAGCAGGACGAAGAGGTCGCGCGCGTCAAGATGTTCATCGATCGTTTTCGGTATCAGGCGACCAAGGCCTCGCAGGTGCAGAGCCGGATCAAGGCGCTCGAGAAAGTGGTGCCGATTGAGGTGCCGCCCGAACGCAAGAAAATCCATTTCGACTTCCCGACATGCGGCAAGAGCGGCCGGACGGTCTTGGAGCTCAGGAATGCCCGGAAGGCGTACGGCGACCTCCTCGTCTTCGGCCATCTCAACCTGCATGTTGATCGAGGCGACCGGATCGCCCTTGTCGGGAGCAACGGCGCCGGCAAGTCGACATTGATGCGGATGCTCTCCGGGGCGGAGACGCCCGATGAGGGTGAGCGCGTCGAGGGCCACAACCTCGTCGTCCAGTACTTCGCGCAGGATGAAGCCACGCGACTCGATCCGTCGCTGACTGTGTATGAGACGCTGGCCTCGGATTCGCCTCTAAACATGGTTCCCATGATCCGGCACGTCCTCGGCGGGTTCCTGTTCTCGGGCGATGACGTCTACAAGCCGGTCCGCGTACTGTCGGGCGGCGAACGAACGCGTCTGGCCGTCGCCCGGATGCTCCTCTGTCCGTCGAACACCCTGCTGCTTGACGAGCCGACGAACCATCTCGATCTGGATTCCAAGGAAGTCCTGCTCGACGCGCTCGTCGACTACGGCGGCACGCTGATCTTCGTGTCACACGATCGGTACTTCGTCGAACGGCTGGCCACGAAGGTCATCGAGGTCGGCGGCGGCCAGGCGATCGTCTATCCCGGCACGTACAGGGAATTCCTCTGGCACAAGGACCATCCGCAGGAAGCGCCGGCGGCCACACCCCGCGCTCCAGCCCGTACTGCGCGCGGGGCGTCAGCCAGTGGCGATGCGGCCCCACGAGATACGAAGAAAAGTCGTGACGTCCTCGCGGCAGCGGCGCAAACACACGCTTCCCACGAACAGAAGAAGCGCGCCGATGCGGATGTCCGGCGGCGGACGCGGGCTCAACAGGCGCGTCGCGCCGAAATCGATCAACTCGAAGTCCGCATCGCGGCATGCGAGGTGGCCATTCGAGACATCGAACAGAAGATGGCGGCACCGGGCTTCTACGACGACCGCGTCGCGGCGCAGCCGATCATCGATCAGCATCAGGCCTTGATGTGGCAGGTCGGTGACTTGATGCGTCAATGGGAAGAGCTGCACTCCGCCCCGGATCTCGCCGGGGCCTGACGAAACCGTCATCCAATTACAGTTCTGTTATACTGGGCAGGCCGAATAGAACCTGTAACTCATTGATTTCAACGGGCTTTTTCCGTGGGTCTCGGGGTTGAGCGTGGGCACACGGTTTGCCCCGCAGCCCCCGAGTGACACGCCCCTTCATGTCCCCCCGCTCCGCTGTGCGAGTCCCTCGCGTGTCTGAGTCTGCGCGCACCGACCGGCCCATCAAGAGCCGCCAACCGCGCGGCGATCGCGCGCTCGAGGATCGCTTCTTCCGGCAGGTCGTCACCAGCATGCGCAACGGCGTGATCGCGTTCCGCCGTGACGGCACGCTGGCTCTGATGAACGATGAGGCGTATCGGATTTTCGGCCTGACGCGTCGGCCCGGTGACCTCGGACGCCTGTTCGGGGAGGTCCTCCGCGATCGGCCGGCAGTCATCCGGGTGCTGGCCGGCGCGTTCGAGCTGAGTCATCTTCCGAACCGGGCCGAGCTGCGCCTGAAGGATCTCGATCGCGTGATCGGTTACACGCTGTCGCAAGTCAAAGACGACGACGGCCATGTGATCGGTGCGGTGATGTTCTTCAAGGATCTCACCCGGGTCGAACAGCTCGAGGAGCGAGAGCGTCTGCGGGATCGTCTGGCGTCGCTCGGCGAGATGGCCGCCGGCATCGCCCACGAGCTCAAGAACCCACTGGCCGGTATCGAGGTCATGGCGGGCCTCCTGCGGCGCCAGGTGCCCGACTCAACCGACGCTCAGTCGTTGCTTGCCGACATCATGAGCGAGGCCAAACTGGCCAATGCGATCGTGGTTGAGATGCTCGAGTTCGTGCGGCCAATCCGGCTGCAGGTCGAGCGCACCGATATCGCTGAAATCATCCATCAGGCCTGCACGATGGCCGATACGAAGGCGCCGCGCGGGGCTGTCTCGGTCGAGGTGGCCATCGCAGCGGAGTTGCCGGCCATCGACGGCGACCATCACCAGCTGTGCCAGGTGTTCACCAACCTGTTGGCCAACGCGTTTGAGGCGCTTGATGGCAACGGGCACATCGAGATCCGCGCCATCACTGGCACGATCGCTGAGGACCCCGCGATGGCCGGCGTCGAGCCGCCGACCTCGACGATCGTCATTGACATCGCCGACGACGGGCCAGGCGTGCCGCCGGATCTGACCGATAAGATCTTTGATCCCTTCTTCACGACCAAGCCCCAGGGATCCGGACTCGGTCTGGCGATCGTTCGAAAGATCATCGACGCCCATGACGGACGGATTGATGTGAGCAGCAGCGCGAAGGGCACGCGGTTTCGGGTCACGCTGCCAGTGTCGAACACGACGGGGTGGGTCAGATAGCCCCTGCGGTTAACGAAAAAGAGGACAGGACATGGGCCGCATTCTTATCGCCGACGATCACGACGCGCTGCGGCGCGGGCTGCTGCGCGGGCTCACCGATGCTGGCCACGAAGTGGAAGAAGCCTCCAACGGCAACATCGCCATCGAGCGCCTGCACGACAGCTACTTTGACGTCGTCCTGAGCGACCTCAAGATGGGAGGCAGCGATGGCATGGACGTGCTGCGTACCTGCCGGGCGATGCATCCGACCACGGCGGTCATCCTGATGACCGCTTTCGGATCGGTGAACACGGCCGTCGAGGCCATGAAGATTGGGGCCTTCGACTACGTCCAGAAGCCGTTTGAAATCGAGGAGATGGAAGTCAAGATCGAGAAAGCCCTCGAGGTCAAGCGCCTCAAGGGCGAACTCGAGTACCTCCGCGGCACGCAGCAGGATATCTACGACTTCGATCGCATCGTCGGAGCGAGCCCGGCCCTCGGCCGCGTGCTCGACATCGTCAAGAAGGTCGCCAAGAGCAACACGACAGTGTTGATTCGCGGCGAAACGGGTACCGGCAAGGAGCTGATCGCCGGCGCGATTCATCACAACTCGCTCCGTGGCGCGCGCAACTTCGTCAAGGTGAACTGCGCCGCCCTGCAGGAAAGCCTGCTCGAGTCGGAGCTGTTCGGCCACGAGAAAGGCGCGTTCACCGGCGCCGACAAGCAGCGCATCGGCCGGTTCGAGCAGGCCGATGGCGGGACGTTGTTTCTCGACGAGATCGGCGACATGAGTGCGAGCACGCAGGCCAAGATCCTGCGCGTACTGCAGGAGCATGAGTTCGAGCGGCTTGGCGGCACGAGAACCCTTCGTGTCGACGTGCGGCTGATCGCCGCCACCAATCGCGACCTGCCGGAGATGGTGCAGGCGGGACAGTTCCGCGAGGACCTCTACTACCGCCTCAACGTCGTCTCAATCGAGATGCCCCCGCTGCGTGATCGCAAGGAGGACATCGTCCCACTCGCGAGCACGTTCATCCGGCGCTTTGCCGGCGAGTTGAAGAAGAAGATGGACGGACTCGACGCCGATGCGCAGAAGCTGCTGATGCGCTACAACTGGCCTGGCAACATCCGTGAGCTCGAAAACACGATCGAGCGGGCGATGCTGCTGGCCGAGGGTCGGACCATCACGGCGGTCGATCTGCGCCTGGGCGAGGCGCCGGCGACCGGCAGCGGACGCGACCAGGCGCCGGTCGTGAAGATTCCTCCGACCGGTATCCCGCTTGACGATATCGAGCGCCATGCCCTGGTTGAGGCGCTCAAGATGTCGAACTGGGTGCAGAAGGACGCTGCCGAGCTCCTGTCGATCAGTCCCCGGGTGATGAACTACAAGATCAAGACGCTGGGCATCGAGTTCCCGCGCGGCCGCCGTGCCGCACCGCTGACGCCGCCGATCGCCGCCGCGTCCTAGGCTCGAGGGTGGGCTCTTCGGTACACCTCGAGCAGCTGCGCGGTATCGACGTGCGTATAGCGCTGCGTCGTGCTGAGGCGCGCATGGCCGAGCAGCTCCTGAATGGCCCGAAGGTCCGCGCCACGCTGCAGCAGATGCGTCGCGAATGAGTGCCGCAGCGCGTGGGGACTGATACCCATCCGGGCGCTCGACGCCGCGACGTAGCGCCGAACCAGCCGATCGATGCTCCTCACCGTGAGCCGCCCTCCACGATAGTTCACAAACAACGGCTGGGCGCGGACGCGGCGTCCGCCTTCAGGTGAACCGCCTCCGCCCGAGTGAAGCAGCCGCTCCCGATCGGTCAGGTAGACGCGGATGGCCTTGGCCGCGCTGTGGTTGAACGGGATGATCCGCTCCTTGCCGCCCTTGCCGAGCACCCGCGCCATCCTGGCGCTGAGGTTCACGTCCTCGAGATCGAGGCCGGCCAGCTCGCTCAGACGGAGGCCGGAAGCATAGAACAGCTCGAGAATCGCCCGATCGCGACGCCCCAGGGGGGTGTCGCTCGACGTCGCCGCGATGAGCGAGGTCACCTCGGCCTCGGAGAGGTGCGCCGGCATGCGCACGTGCTGCTTCGGTGTCGTCACCAGTGCGCCGGGATCGTCGGCGATGAGCCCTTCGCGGCGAAGGTACCGCAGCAGCGCGCGCACGGCCGCGAGCCTCCGGGCGGCCGTCGCACGCGACTGTCCCCGCCGGTGCTGGTCGGCCAGGAACGACCGAATCGCCTGCTGACCCAGGTGCGCGGGCTCGAGCGCGATGACCGTCACGCCCGCCGCGCGCGCCGTACACCCGAGAAACTGCGCGAGGTCGCTGCCGTATGCGCGCACCGTGTGGGCCGATGCGTTGCGATTCAGCTTGAGGAATTGCAGGAAGTCGTTGAGCACCGCGGTCATTGGGGTTCACCGACCGCCACGTCAACTTTTCCCTTTGCGGGCGGGGCCCCACCCCCGCCCGCAAAGACCTTGGCCGCGACCGTAGACTCTCGGCCTCGGGTGTCGCGCGCCTGCATCCAGGCCGCGAGGTCTGCCAGCGCCCGCTCGGACAGCGCGAGCTTCCGCTTCAGCTTGTCGCGCGGCGGAGACGGCAACGCCTCCATGATGCCAAACGTGATGTTCGACGGATCATAGTGCGCAGGATCGGCATGCGACACGTAGTAGGCCAGGGCGCCAATGGCGGTCGTGCGCGGTGGCGCCGAGATGGCCTCGCCGCGGGCCAGGGCGACCGCTCCCAGCCCCGCCGTCAATCCCGAAGCGGCGGATTCCACGTAGCCCTCGACCCCTGACATCTGGCCCGCAAAGAATACCGAGGGGCGGCGGCGCACTTGCCACGTGTCGGCGAGCACATTCGGCCCATTGACATAGGTGTTCCGGTGCACCACGCCGAAGCGCACGAACTCCGCCTGCTCGAGGCCCGGGATTAGTCGCAGGACTCGCGCCTGCTCGGCCCACTTGAGTTGCGTTTGAAAGCCGACCAGGCTGAAGTGATCGCCCGCGAGATTGTCCTGGCGCAGCTGCACGACGGCGTACGGAAGATGGCCCGTTCGCGGATCGACGAGTCCGACCGGCTTCATCGGCCCGAACCGCAGGGTGTCCGCGCCACGGTGCGCCATCACCTCGATCGGCAGGCACCCTTCGAAAAACTTCTCCTTGTCGAAGTCGTGGATCGTGGCCGATTCGGCGTGCGTCAACGCATCGTAGAAGCGCTCGTACTCTGCCCGCGTGAGCGGACAGTTCAAATAGTCGCCCTCGCCATCGTCAAGGCCGCAGCTGATGTCCGCCTGAAGGCGGACGCCACGTACCTCGGCAACCTCGCGCCCAGCCCCGTCGTACGTGGGGTCCGGCTTCAGCCGGACCAGGCTCCGGTTCCACCGCGATGCTCGAAACACTTTGCTCCGGTCAATCGATTCAGCGGACACGATGGGGCTGATGGCATCGTAGAAGTAAAGGTGCTCGCTGCCGACGAGCCCCGCAATACTCGCGGAAAGCGCGTCGGACGTGAGCGGGCCGGTGGCCACGATCACCGGGTGCCGCTCACTCGACGAAGGCAGGGCGAGGACCTCTTCGCGGCGAACGGTCACGAGGGGATGTGCGTCGAGCGCCTGCGTGATCGTCTCGGCGAAGCGCTCGCGGTCGACGGCCAGCGCGGCACCGGCCGGCACCCGGCTCGCCTCGGCTGCGCGCATCACGAGGGAGCCGAGCCGCCGCATTTCCTCTTTCAATAGACCGACGGCGTTGTCGAGCTTGTCTCCCCGGAACGAATTGCTGCAGACCAGTTCGGCGAGGCGATCGGTCTTGTGGACGGCCGTCGGACGGACGGGCCGCATTTCGTACAGCGTGACCGGGACGCCCTCGGACGCAGCCTGCCACGCCGCTTCGGATCCAGCCAGTCCCCCGCCAATGACTGTAATCATGACTGGCGACCGCCGACGGCCGACTGCCGACTATGCGGTGGTCTCAACCAGCTCTTCCGATCGGGCGTAGTCGCACTCCTCTTTCGTGCAGAGGATCTGTCGCCCGTGTTTCTTGGTGGTCTTCTCAACCAGAAAGGGCGTGCCGCATTTGGGACAAGTCTCGCTGAGCGGGCGGTTCCAGAGCACGAAGTCGCAGTCAGGGTAGTTCGAGCAGCCAAAGAACATCTTGCCGCGACGCGACTTGCGCTCGACGACCTCGCCGCCCTTGTCGGCGTCCTTCGGGCACTTGACGCCCGTCGTCTTGTGCTTGATGTACCGGCACTCGGGGTATTTGGTGCACGCGGTGAACTCGCCGAAGCGGCCCTGCTTGATGACCAGGTTCCCGTCGCAGCGCGGGCACTTCTCGTCGAGGATCTGGTCGGCCTTGGCCGCCCGCAAGCCGCCCTGCTTGGTCGCAATCAGCTTCCGCGTCGTCTTGCACTCGGGATACCCGGTACAGGCGAGAAACTGGCCGAACCGCCCGCGCTTGACGACCATCGGCTTGCCGCAGTTCTCGCACGGCTCGATTTCCTCGCTGCCGGTCTCCGACTCGGGCTCCTGCTTCTCCAACTCGCGCGTGTTCGTGCACTCAGGATAGCCGCTGCAGGCGACGAAGGGACCGAACCGGCCGACTTTGATCAGCATCGGCAGGCCGCATTTTTCGCAGACCTCGTCGGTCTTGATGCCCTCCTTGAGGTTCTGCATCTCCTTGCCGGCGCGGGTGAGATCCTTCTTGAACTTCTTGTAGAACGCCGCGAGCGTCTTGGCGTAGCCAGCCTTGCCCTGCTCGATCTTGTCAAGATCGTCCTCGAGGCTGCGCGTGTATTCGACGTCGATGATGTCCTCGAAACTCTTGGCCAGCAGGTCGCTGATGATCACCCCGAGCGAGGTCGGCTTGAAGCGTCCTTCGAGCTTCACGACGTAGTCACGATCCTGCAGCACCCCGATAATCGACGCGTACGTGCTGGGCCGGCCGATGCCATTCTCCTCGAGCTCCTTGACGAGGGTCGCCTCGGAGAAACGGGGCGGCGGCTGCGTGAACTTCTGTTCGGGCCGCAGCGCCTTCAGCTCGAGGCGGTCGCCCTCGGCCAGCGGGGGAAGCACGCCCGACGCCGAGCTGTCATCGTCGTCGCCGCTCGCGGGGCCTTCCTCACTCAGTCGTGCCGGCGC
>JBAUGX010000244.1:0-4837 GCA_049679965.1 Vicinamibacterales bacterium | reverse complement strand
CTTCGTGATGCCGCTGCAGATTGGCGCTCCTGACATGGCGTTCCCCAAGCTCAACATGATGAGCTACTGGGTGTACTTCATCGGCGGCGTCATCATGCTGGCGAGCTTTTTCGTGCCTGGCGGCGCCGCGCAGTCCGGGTGGACGTCCTATGCGCCGCTGTCGGTCATCGTCAAGGGCGGCGGTCAGACGCTGTGGCTGTTCGGGATGGTGTTTCTGATTACGTCGTCCCTGCTCGGATCGGTCAACTTCATCACCACGATCATTCAGCTGCGGGCCCGCGGCTTGAGCTTCATGCGGATGCCCTTCTTCGTCTGGGCCCAGTTCGTCACGTCGTTTCTGCTCCTGCTCGCCTTCCCGCCGCTCGAAGCGGCCGGCGTCCTGCAATTGATGGATCGGCTGGCCGGCACGAGCTTCTTCCTCCCGAGCGGCCTGGTCGTCAGCGGCAACGCGCTGCCGGTGTCCGGCGGCGGCAATCCCATCTTGTGGCAGCACCTGTTCTGGTTCCTCGCGCATCCCGAGGTGTACGTCCTCATCCTTCCGGCCATGGGCATCGTCGGGGAAATCATCGCGAACAACACCCGCAAGCCGCTCTGGGGATACAAGACCCTGGTCTATTCGGTGATCTTCCTCGGCTTCATGTCCTTCATCGTCTGGGCCCATCACATGTTCATGACCGGGATGGGCACCTCGATCAGCGCGTTCTTCCAGACGACGACGATGATCATCTCGATTCCGTCGGTCATCATTCTGACGGCGATGTTCTTGTCACTGTGGGGCGCGTCGATTCGCTTCACGACGCCGATGCTGTTCGCGCTCGCCTTTCTGCCCATGTTCGGGATCGGCGGGCTGACTGGCCTGCCGCTCGGGCTGGCGCCGCCCGACATCCATCTGCACGACACCTACTACGTGATCGGCCACTTCCACTACGTGGTGGCGCCGGGAACCATCCTGGCGCTCTTCGCGGGCATCTACTACTGGTTCCCGAAGGCGACCGGCAGGAAGATGAACGACCTGCTGGGCCAGATTCACTTCTGGGGATCGTTTGTCTGCTTGAACATCATCTTCATGCCGATGTTCATTCAGGGACTGGGTGGGATGAACCGCCGGCTCTACGACGGAGGCGTGCAGTACGCGCACAACGCGGGGTTGCTGCAGTGGAACGTGGTGATTGGCATGGGGGCCTGGACGCTCGGTCTCTTTCAGATTCCGTTCGTCATCAACTTCTTCATGAGCATGAAGTGGGGGACGGTGGTCGACAGGAACCCCTGGGAGGCGACGACGCTCGAATGGTCGGCTCCTTCGCCGCCCGGCCACGGGAACTTCTTGACCGAGCCGGTCGTCTATCGCGGGCCGTACGAGTACAGCGTGCCGGGTGCGGCGAAGGATTTTTCTCCGCAGTTCGAATCGGAGAAAGCGTAAATGGAAATCCCCTACACCGTCGAAGTGCGGCCCGACACCGGGCTGACCAATGGCAAGCTCGGCATCTGGCTGTTCCTCGCCTCGGAGGTCATGCTGTTTGGCGCGCTGTTCTCGACTTACATTCTGCTGCGCGTCGGCGCGGCTGAATGGCCGCACGGCGAGTTGAGCGTCTGGCTCGGAGCCATCAACACGGTCATCCTCATCAGTTCGTCGGTGACGATGGTGATGGCCTGGGCGTCGCTCAAGATGAACGACTGGGGCAAGCATCGGCTGTATCTGGGTCTGACGGTCGGGCTGGCCACGCTCTTCCTCGTCAACAAGTACTTCGAGTACAGCGAGCATCTGGCGGCCGGCGAGGGTCCGGCGCACAGCACGTTCCTCGCGATTTACTGGACGCTGACCGGTCTGCACGGGCTGCACATCATCGGCGGGATCGTCGTGATGCTCTACCTGCTCGGTCCGGGCGCCAAGCTGTGGAAGAAGAAGCCCGAACAGTTCGCCAATCGCATCGAGGCGACCGGGCTGTACTGGCACTTCGTGGACCTGGTGTGGATCTTCCTGTTCCCGGTTCTGTATCTGTTGTAGGGAGAGGCCGAATGCATTCCGATCCGGCTGAAGTCAAAAAGAGCGTGCGCTCCTACATGATGGTGGGCGCGATGCTGCTCGTCTTCACGGTCATTACCGTGGCGGTCAATCAGATCGAGCTCGCGGTGCCGCTCGCGATCACCGTCGCGCTCATCATCGCGGGGATGAAGGGCACGATGGTGGCCGCGATCTTCATGCATCTGAGCCACGAGAAGAAGTGGATCTACGGCACGCTGCTCCTGACGGTCGTTTTCTTCATCGTGCTGATGTTCGTGCCCCTGCTCACGGTCTCGGACACCATCGGCACGCCCATGGCGCCCATTGGACGCTGACATGTCGCTCAAGGCCTTCCATCTGCTGTTCATCGGGCTGTCGATCCTGCTCACGGTCTTTTTCGCCGTGTGGGCGACCGGGCAGTACAGCGTTGAGCAGGGGATCGGATACCTCGTCACCGCCGCGGTGTCGTTGGTCGCCACCGGTGCGCTGGTCACGTACGGCGCGGCGTTCAGGCGCAAGACGAGAGGGATGTAGGGCGGACCTTATGAGGTCCGCCGTAACGCTCATGCGCAAGACGCTCATGACGACTCTGGTGCTCGCGGTCCCCCGCGCGGCGCTGGCGTGCCCGGTCTGCTTCGGCCAGAGCGATTCGCCGCTGGCCCTGGGCGCGAACATGGGCATCTGGGTGCTGCTCGGGTTTACCGGTGCGGTGCTGTCGGCGTTTGCCAGCTTCTTTGTCTACTTGATGCGGCGGGCGAAACTTGCCGCTGCAGTGTCAGATCCGGTTGAAAGCGGACACTACGTACGTCAAGACGGACCTCACGACGTACAAGAGGGGATCGCCGAATGTTGAACTACCTGGGCCTGCCCGTTGCGGCGTCGACGCACGCCGGCCAGATCGATACGATGATCGTGCTGGTGCACTGGCTGATGCTGGTGCTCTTCGTCGGCTGGGGCACGTATTTCCTGTTCGCGCTCGTTCGGTTCCGCCGCGGCGCCAACCCGAAGGCGGACTACACGGGCGCTAAAGGCAGTATCGCGAAGGGCACCGAGTTCGCCGTCATGGCCGTCGAGATGGCGCTGCTGATCATTTACGCCATCCCCGCGTGGGCGGCGCGAGTCCAGCAGTTTCCGGCTGAAAGCGAGGCGGTCGTCGTGCGGGTCGTGGGCGAGCAGTTCTCATGGAACGTGCATTACCCCGGGCCTGACAGGACGTTCGGCCGCACGGACATCAAGCTGGTGGCGGCCGACAACCCGCTCGGGCTCGACAACAACGATGCTGCGGCCAAGGACGACCTGACCGAGATCAATGTGTTGAATCTTCCAGTCGATCGGCCGGTCCTGGTGCACCTCTCCTCAAAGGACGTGATCCACAGCTTCGGCCTCTACGAGATGCGCGTGAAGCAGGATGCGATTCCCGGGCTGGAGATTCCCGTCTGGTTCATTCCGAACCGCGTCGGTGCCTATGAGATCACCTGCTCGCAGTTGTGCGGCCTGGGACACTTCCGCATGCGTGGCGCCATCACCATCCAGACCCAGGCCGACTACGACCGGTGGTTTGCTGAAGAGCAGACAGCGCAGCACCCGCCCGCGGCTGCGCCCGCGACGACCCCGCCGCCGACGGCACCGCGCTAGTTGCGCCCGTCAAGAAGCGTCCGGATGAGACGCCGGAGCAGCAGCGGCAGGGGCTCGCCGTCCAGCGCGAACGCCTCCAACTCGGGTGACCAGGACAGCCTGTAACCCTTCGCCATCGCGGACACCCAAATCTGCCGCACGGGCGCATTGGGCGACACCACGAATCTCGACCCGGCCGGCTCCTCGAAGGTCAGATTCAGCACGCCATTCTGCAGCTCGATTTCGAAGTCTTCCTCGTCGGCCAGCGGGATGAGCACGCGACGCGCTTCTTCGAGCGCGTGATCGCTCTTGAGCCGGAAGTCCTGCTCAGTCAGGCTCGGCATGGTCAGGGCTTCTGGCCTTCGGAGAGCCTGTCGGCCGTCGCGACGTAGCTACGGCGGGTCCGCGCCGTCATGCCCGCTTCTTTCTTCACTTTGAGCGTCACCTTGTGGATCTTGCCGTCGAGGAGCGGGGGGATGAATCCCATCACGTACTGGCTGTGCAGCTCCTGCGCCACCCGCGTGAAGGTGGACGCGAGCTCACTCGCCTTCGTCAGTTCGAAGTACCCGCCGCCGGTTTCGTCCGCGATCCTCCGCAGTCTGCCGTCTGGTCTGCTGCGCTGGCCGCCAAACACGCTCTCGAGCCCAATCGCGTACACCATGACTTCTTCAGCGCGGGCACGATCGTTGACCCGGCCGAAGTTGGCCGTCTTGCTGTACATGTCGTCGCCGTCGGTGAAGACCAGGATGACCCGACGGCCCTCGATTCCCTTCACCGCGTCGAGGCTCATGTCCAACGCGTCCCACAGGCGCGTGCCGTTCCCAAAGTCGAGATTCTTGATCTCGCCGATGAGCTCGTCGCGATTGTTGGTGAAGGTTGAGCTGAGTTGAAGCTTGTCGTTGAACGCGCCAATGCGAGCTTTGTCCTCCGGTAGCAGTCGAATCAAGAACTGTTCGGCGGCGGCCTTGAGCAGCGCAATCGACCCGGTCATGCTGCCGCTTGTGTCCAGCATGACGACGACCGTGATCGGCTGCAGAGAGTTGTCGAAGGTGACAAT
Source organism: Vicinamibacterales bacterium (assembly GCA_049679965.1). GTDB lineage: Bacteria > Acidobacteriota > Vicinamibacteria > Vicinamibacterales > CAVVIG01 > 2-12-FULL-65-11. The sequence goes on along the minus strand of JBAUGX010000244.1, from coordinate 164 downwards.
CGGCTGAGGCTTGTCGTTGTCGAATACCTCGAAGTCGTCCTGCATGAGGTTCGGTACGAGCCGTCCCTGTGCGTCAGCCACGGTCGCAAAGAGCGACACGATGCGGGTCGCCGACCGGAAGGTGGCCTGCTGGGTGGCGGCCGCCGCGGCGGCCGACAGGAAGC
>JBAUGX010000243.1:0-21909 GCA_049679965.1 Vicinamibacterales bacterium | reverse complement strand
GGCGCGTGACCAAGCGGGACATCCTCCTGTATGTCGCATCTCAGTCTCCGGCCTCCAGTCAGCAGTCGGCAGTCGGCAGTCGGCAGTCGCTGCTCCAGCCACCAGCCACCAGCCGCCAGCCACTCGGATCGGAACGAATCGAAAAGATGTCGGTCATGCGGAAGAAGATCGCCGAGCACATGGTCGAGAGCCGCCGCGCCGCGGCGCACGTGCACTCGGTGTTCGAGGTGAACTTTTCGCGGGTCGCCGAGATTCGCGAGTCGAAGAAGGCCGGCTATGAGCGGGCGGGCGCCAAACTGACCTTTCTCTCCTTCATCATCAAGGCCGCCGTCGAGGCGCTCGGCGCGGTGCCCGCCGTCAACGCCTCCATCGATGGGGACGACGTCATCTATCACAAGGAGATCAATGTCGGGATCGCCGTGGCGCTCGACTGGGGACTCATTGTCCCGGTCGTGAAGCACGCCGCCGGCAAGAGCCTGCTCGACCTGAGCCGGGACGTGGCGGATCTCGCGAGCCGCGCGCGCGCCAAGCAGCTCAAACCGGAGGAGGTAACCGGCGGCACCTTCACCATCACCAACCAGGGCGCGTCCGGCGCGCTCCTGGGCCTGCCGATCATCAATCACCCCCAGGTCGCCATCCTTGGCGTGGGCGGCATCGACAAGCGGCCCGTTGTCGTCGGGGACACGATTGTCATCAGACCGATGGCGTATCTCACCTTGGGGTTTGATCACCGGCTCATCGACGGCGCCGTGGCCGACGAGTTTTTGTCGCGCGTCAAGGGCACTTTGGAGAATTGGGATCCTGCGAACGCTTGACATCCGAAAGCTCGGGCGTGTGCCGTACGCCGACGCGCTGGCGCTGCAGCGCGCGCTCGTCGACGACCGGCGCGCCGGCCGTGTGGATGATGTGCTGCTGTTTGTCGAGCATCCGCATGTCTTGACACTCGGTGTGCGGGGCGACGGCGGCCGCGCGCACATCCTCGCGCCCTCTGACGTGCTGGCCAGCCGCGGCGTCGAGGTCCACGAGACCGGCCGCGGCGGCGACATCACCTACCACGGTCCGGGACAGATCGTTGGGTATCCCATCATCGACCTGCAGCCCGATCGCTGCGACGTCCACCGCTACGTCCGCGACCTTGAAGAAGTGCTCATCCGCAGCGCCGCCGACTACGGCGTGGCGGCGCACCGCGTCGACGGTCTGACTGGCGTGTGGGTCGGGGATCAAAAGCTGGCAGCTATCGGTATCCGCATCGCGCGATGGATCACGAGCCATGGCTTTGCGCTCAACGTCACCACGGACCTTTCGTACTTCGATCTGATCGTTCCTTGTGGAATCTCCGGTCGTGGTGTGACATCGCTCGCAAGGCTGCTCGGTCGCGCGGTCGATCGAGCGGACGTCGAAGATCGCATCGGCCGGCATTTTTGCGATGTGTTCGGGCGGAAACCAGCCGGCACCATCCCCTCGCAGTCCGCCGACGAAGTCTACCCGCAGGTAGACAACGCGGGGAATAGGTTGAATACATCGAGAGGGCTGTAAGATTAGCCCGTGGCTGAAACAGCGAGACTTCGCTTCATCCGCCCGACCGAGATCACCTTCATTGCGATTGCGGGCGGCGCAGCGGCTATCACCGAAAGCCTTGCGTTTCTGCTGGCGCGTTACTCGTCGCTCCCCTGGCTGCTCCCGGTGCATTTCATGAACAACGGCCTGCCGAACGGCTGGCAGTTCAAGACGTACCCGCGCGTGCTGATGCCGGTCTTCGTTCAGCTCGCGCTGGCGCTGACACTGGGCGCCATCGGCGCGCTGCTGCTGTCCCGCCTGCACGGCGCACGCGACAGCCAGGCCAAGGACGTCAAGGCCGCATCGGTCGCCGCAGAGGGCGTGGCGCTGATTGCGCTCGTCTGGGTGCTGTTCCAGGCCTACGCCGCTGTTGCGCTTTCAGACATGTGGCAGCGGGAACGCGCCGGGCTCTCCTGGTACAGCTACCTCGAGCTCTCCGGGATCGCGCTGACCATCGTCATCACCGCTGCCACTCACCTCCGGGTCGGCCGTCCCGAGCCCCGGCCGTTTGTCGCCGAGCACTGGAGGCGCGGCCACTTCTATCGCAATCCCGCCGACCCGGCCCTGTTCGTGCCCACGCGCGACGGTTCGCGCTGGACGCTGAACTTCGGGCGCCCAATCTCCGGCGTGCTGATGGGGCTGATTCTGGGGATCGGGATCGTCGCTCCCACGCTCATCCTCGGACTGCTGCTGAGGTAAGTTAAGCCACAGCTAGTCAGTCAGTTACCGTATCTGGACCGAGTTTTGGGAATATCCAAACCGGCGGAGGGGTTCTCCTCCGCATGCGGAAAGCCCAAGACGACCTTTTGATGCGGCTGCAGGCAGGCGACGAGCGTGCCATGGCCGAGTTGGTCGACACGTACGGCGCCAAGATCCACCAATTGGCGTTCCGGTACCTTCGCAACAAGGAAGACGCCGAAGAAGTGGCGCAGGACGTCCTCTACAAAGTGGTCCGAAACGTCGGCTCTTTTCGCGGCGACGCCGCACTGTCCTCCTGGATCTATCGGATTACCTTCAACCAGGCGATGTCGAGGCTGCGGACGGCGAGCTATCGGCAGGACAGGGCTGACGAACGGGCCGACCGCGCGGCCGAAAGGGACGGCGACGAACTGAGCCGGCCGCCTCGACGGGACGTGGCCGACTGGAGCAACATGGCCGACGAGCGCGTCCTACGAGCGCAGTTGCGCCGGCGCGTCCACAACGCGATCCTCGCATTACCGGCTATCTACCGTGCGCCGATCATGCTGCGTGATGTTCAGGGTCTGTCGACCGAGGAAGCGAGCGCGGTGCTGCAGGTGAAGGATCAGACGCTCAAGTCGCGCCTGCACCGGGGCCGGCTGCTTCTGCGCAGGCAGCTCGCCGACTTCGCCGGCGGTCTCACGATTCACCGGCCGCTCTACGGAACCTAAAGCAAGAGCGCATTGTCGAGTGCCACCCGTTCGGCGACCCCGAGCGGTGGCAGCATGATATCGACGCTCGACAACCCGAGCCGCACCGGCAGGGCGGCGGTTCGTGTGCGCGCGCCGAACGAATCATCCGGAGCGACAAAACAGACCGTCACGCTCTGAGAGTGTCCGGCCACCGCCTCGATCACTTTCGACGAAGCCGAGGCGAGGGCGAAGGGACCCGGCGGCCACAGCATGCTGATTCGCCCGGAAAGCTGGCGCCGCACCGGCTCGGTCATCACACGAGTCATCGCCCATCCGGCCACCGTGCCGTCCTCCCACCCGATCACAATCCGATCCGGCGGCACGCCCATAACCGAGAGCGCCACGTCGCGGGGCGACGCGTCGAGTTCGAGCGCCACGATGGCCCTGGCCGCGGCCACCAGCGCCTCGGGCGCCGACCCAACGATTCGTTCGCGCGGGATCTGCAGCTCGCGCACGCCGCGCTCGACGAGCTCGCGCTGCAGCGCGCCCGCGCACACGATGAACGCGTGGGGCGCGGATCGTGCCAGCCGCCTGAGGATCGCCACGGCGTCCTCGCCAGTCCACTCGCCGCCGCCACGCCGGTCGGCGACCACCACCACGTCGGCACCGGCGGCGTCCATCAGTTCGGTTGATCCGATGACCCTCGTCGCGAAGCCGTCGATGGCCCCTGCTTCCGCGATATCGAGCGCCTGGCCTTCGGCCGATCCAGCGGTCTCGTCGATCAGGCGAATCGACCGGGCGGTGCCCCGACGCGCGAGGAGATGCGCGAGCATCCCGCCGATCTCGCCGGCTCCGACGATGGCGACTTCCAGCATCCGTGCGCTATTGTATGTGACACATCGGTGCATAGGCCTCGTGGGATCCGGCTTTAGCCGGATTGGTCCGCCTGAAGGCGGACCCCACACAGGTTGTGAGTTCGTATCATCCCAAGCATGCTGACAACACTCCAAGGCAAGGTCGCCATCGTCACCGGCGGGTCGCGAGGCATTGGATTCGCGATCGCTCGCGCACTCGTGGCTGACGGTGTGCACGTGACGATTACCGGCCGCACGCCGTCGGCGCTGGCTGCCGCGCGCGAGAAGCTGTTGCATGGGCGGCCCGGCCAGGCCGCCGTCGAGGCCGTGACGGCTGACGTGCGCCGCTACACCGAGGCCGAGCGCGCGGTGGCGGCGACTGTCGCGCGCTTCGGCGGTCTCGACATCCTGATCAACAACGCTGGCGTTGGGATGTTCGTCGAGGTGGCCGAGATGACGCCCGACCAGTGGGGCGAGATCATCGACACGAACCTGACCGGCGTCTACAACGCATGCCACGCGGCGCTGCCGCATCTTCGCCGCCGCGGCGCCGGCTTCATCATCAATATCAGCAGCTTGTCGGGTATCAATCCCTTCAAGGGCGGGGCGGCCTATTGTGCGTCGAAGGCGGGGCTCAATGCCTTCAGCGAGGCGCTGATGCAGGAGCTTCGCTACAGCGATATCCGGGTCAGCTACGTCATGCCCGGCTCGGTCGCTACCGAATTTGCGAATGGCGACGCGGCGGCTGGCGCGGACTGGAAGATTGCGCCGGCCGAGGTGGCCGACGTCGTGCTCAACCTGCTTCGTCACGACCCGCGCAGCCTCCCGAGCCGAGTGGAACTCCGGCCGACGAAGCCACGGAAATAGGGACGCGTCCCAGGGACCAAGATGTCTGTATTTGACAAGTATCACGACAGCCTCGAGCACCACGAGACGATGATGGGAAGCTCGCGCGGGCGGCTCGCGGTCGCGCTCGACCTCATCACCGATTCGCTCGCGCTGGTCGGCCAGCACGGGGTGTACTGCCGCAGCGAGCGGTTCGGCGGCGGGCCACGGATGGACGTCGCGCTCATCCTCGAGCAGCTCGTCGACGCCAAGGCGCTCATGCAGAGCGCGATGGAAGAGCTCAAACCCCGTTAGTTGTGACGACGTACGTGGCGTCCGGCTTCAGCCGGACTTCTTGCTTCATGCCCGAAACGCTCGGCCAATACAAAATCCTCGATCGGGTCGGCGCTGGCAGACTGGGGGAGGTGTATCGCGCCCGCGACACTCGCCTCGGACGCACCGTCGCGATCAGAATGCTCGCCGCCGATCTGGCCGCCGATCTGGACCGGCGTGACCAGATCCTCGAGCGCGCCCGGCTGGCCGCCGCGCTCTCTCATCCCAATATCGCGGCGCTCTACGAAATTGGAGCCGACGCCGGGCGGCCGTACCTTGTATACGAATTCGCGGCCGGCAAGACCCTTAGCGCGATCATCGGCGGGCAGCCGCTCAATCCTCGCCGCGCGATCGACCTGGGCGCTCAGATTGCGGACGCCCTCGCCGCCGCGCACGCCGAGGACGTCGCGTGTGGCGCCCTCACGGCTGCCAGCATTGTCGTGACACCGAAGGGGAACGCGAAGATCCTCGACTTCGGCCTCGTGGCGGTCACGCTCGCCGAGCGTGCCGGCCAGGCCGCAGATCTTTCGGCGATTGGTGAAGTGCTGTTCCAGATGCTGACCGGGACGCCTTACTCGGGCACGACCGACGGATTGCTCCCCGCCGCGCTCGACCCGATTGTCTCGAAGGCGATCGGCAAGGGTGACAGCGGAGCTTATGAGTCGGCGGCGACGCTTGCCGCCGAGCTCCGTGTCGTGGCGGCGAAGCTCGACGCGCGAGCGGCCGCGGCTCCGGCCGCGGATGGTTCGGTGGTTGTCAGGCAGGCCAAGCGGTCGTCGGCCGGATGGGTCTGGTTCGCGATCGCCGCGGGCGTGCTCGCCGCCGCGGCATGGTACTTCCTGACATAGTCCTTCCGGATGTGGCGTCCGGCCTTGGCCGGACGAACGGATCGATTGGGCTTAAGCTCGCGAAAGAATTTCAGCGATTTGCATCGTGAACGCCGATCGCGCAAGCACCTCGCCGACCCCCGCCTGCCTGGCCGCGGCAATGACGTCGGTCTGCACGTGCGAGACGAAGCCAACCGTGGGCATCGAGGCGAGCGCGGGGTCCTGCTTCATCGCCGCCACCGTTCCCAAAGGGTCCGTTCGCTGGCAATTGAGATCGAAGATGACCAGGGAGGGCGGGCGCTCGCGCATCTTCTCGAGGGCGGCCGGCGACGATCGGGCGAACTCCACCGTCACGCCGAGTGCGGAGGCGGCGGTCCGGATCTTCGAGCTGAACATGAGATCGTCGAGGACGGCGAGAATCACAATGGCTATTATAGGTGCCGATGATCATCGAATGTGAAGCCATCCCACCGTTCATGAAGAACGGCTTCATCGTCGCCTGCGAGAAGACGCACGAGGCTGTCTATATCGATCCAGGAGACGAGGTTCAGAGCCTGCTGTCGTATGCCGAGCGCAACGGCCTCACGATCCGGCACATTCTGCTCACGCATGCACATATCGACCACGTCACCGGCGTCGGCGCGGCCAGGCGCGCGCTGAAGGTGCCGATCCATCTCCATCGCGACGACCTCCTGATCTACGAGCGCGCGCCGGAGACCGGGGCGATGTTTGGCGTGCGCATCGAGCCGCCGCCGCCCGTCGATGAGTACTACACGCCGAATCAGGTGATCGCGTTTGGCGAGTACGAGGCGCAGGTGCACCACACGCCTGGACATTGCCCCGGCGGCGTGTGCCTGCAGATCGGCAAGCGCGGCGAGGTCGGTCGGGATCTGTTCGTCGGGGACACGCTGTTTGCCGGCTCGGTCGGCCGCTGGGATTTTCCGGGCGGCGATCACGACACGCTGATGGCGTCCATCCACAACGTCCTGTTCGCGTTCGACGATGCCTCGGTCGTTCACCCGGGCCACGGGCCCGACACGACCATCGGCCGCGAGCGCCGCACCAATCCGTTCCTGACACCAACGTGACACTTCTCTGACTCCGTCCGGGATCCTCGTGGGTAAGATGCGAGGCCTATGCGCAAGTCCCGTGGAACCATGAGCCAAGCATCATGAACCAGCGGGCTTCTTGAGTCCAAGCTCGTCGCTGACGGTGGCGACGTGTCCGGCCGCGCTCGCCCCTTCGTTCGCCGCATATCGCTCGAACTCGGCCCGCAGCGCCTCCAGCCGTTCTCGACCACCGGCGGTTCGAGCCGCCTGGCGCGGCGACTTGTTCCCGAGCGCCGGCACGCGCGTATCCAGCCACGCCTCCCAGTGCCTGCGGGACATTTCTTCCTCGATCGCCTGAAACTCGGGAGATGGCTCCGGCGCGGCCGCGTCCAGCGATTCGTCCACGACTCCCTGACGCGCGCGGGCCTGGAGCGCCTCCGACGGATTGACGGCGGTCGTGTCGACCAGCACGGCGGCGCGCCCCACGCGCTTGGCGATCTCCTTCTTCAACCGATCGGCGCGTCGCGTGGAGTTCACCTCGGCCACCAGGCGGTTCGCCTCGAGCCGCAGCGTCCCGAGCACGGTGTTGTCCCAGTGCTTGTGCTGCCGGTTTCCGGCCTTGAGCCAGCTCACGACGGCGCTCGTCACGGCGCCGGAGGCGTCTCGCGTCACCTCGTCGGTGTGTTCGTCACCGTTGATGGTGGCGAGCGGCAACAGCATCTTGAACACCGCTGGCACGGGCATCTGCAGTGTGTAGGTCAAGGTCGTCAGCGCGATCGGATCGCCATCAGTGTTGACCAATCGCGGCGGCGTGGGATCGAGCAGTTCGGCACTGATGTCGAAATACAGCTCGCGAATCTCGATCTCGAAATCGGCGAGATCGTCTCGCCTCATCAACCGTTTGCGAAACAGCCGCTCGCGCCAATCGATGATCCAGGTGTGCCAGCGTGGTGGGACGACGAAGGGCGCCGCCCCCAGCATGACGCTCGCGCCGTCGAGCGTCAGGACTCGCGAGAAGAGCAGATCGGCCTGGTGCAACGTCCGTGACGCCCCTTGTTCGAGCGCGTGGAACCGGGCGCCGGTCAGCACGTCCTTGATGTCGAGACTCCGGCCGGGCGTCACCTGCTCCACCGCGAACACGCTCATCGGGCTCCGGCATGCGGTCTCGATGTACCTCCGGTCGAAGTCCGGCACGCTGGCGCCTGTCGTGGCGAGCCACTCGAGGCCGATGGCTTGGCGCGGCCAGTCTTCTTCGGTCTCCTCGGCGGCAGGATCCGGCACGAACCCCAGGACGAACCACGGGATGAACATCGGCTCGAATTGGGGCGTCATCGCCAGATCCTCAGGCACGTCCTCATAGTTCCAGAAGTCGTCCCAGGCGTGCAGCATGAGGGGTTCGCCCCATCTCTCGGCGCTGAACCGCAACAGCGCCTCCACCACACGCCCTTCGGCGCCGCGGACGCGCAGACGCGTGGAATCCTCGGCCCCTTGGCTCTGAAGACAGCAATGTTTGAACTTGCGCCCGCTGCCGCAGGGGCACGGGTCGTTCCGGCCAGCACTCGCCATGACCGGGCATTCTACCGCCGCGCGTTCCATCGGGTGGTGAACTCGAGCACGGCCCTGGCCTGTGCCCGCGACACGTGGAACTCCTCCCCGACATCGCAGCTGTCCGCCGGTGCCGGGCCGTGGCCGGACGGTGCCGTGGCCGCGTAGACGACTCCTCGTTGAAAGAGAAGGAGAACATGCAGTGTTCAGTGGAGTAGGGTGGGCGCGAGCCTGGGCTTGCGGCCGTTCACCTGTGGTCATAGAATTATGGTCATGTCAAAGCGGGCAGGTGCGCTCACGTCCAGGAGGCGCGTCCGACCTCGCGTCTCTGGTGGATCGATCGCCGCGGGCGAGTTCAAAGCCAGGTGTCTCGAGTTGATGGATCGCGTGCGCGAGACTGGCGTGGAGTACGTCGTCACAAAGCACCGCGAGCCTGTGGCGAAGCTCGTGCCGTACCGGGCGACGAGGAGCAGCGCGTTGTTCGGGTCGATGAGGGGCACCGTGCTGAGGTACGACCGGCCCTTCGATCCGATTGACGGCGGGTGGGATGTCAACCGCGACTGAGCCGTGCTGCTCCTGGATACGCACGTCTGGATCTGGACCGTCGAGGGCGACACGCGACGCGTCGGCCGTCGGTCGCGTCAACTGATCGCGAAGGCCGAAGCGCGAGAATCCGTCCGCATCTCTCCCGCGACGATCTTCGAGGTCGTCGCCCTCCATGCCGCCGGCCGCCTGCAGCTCTCGCGTTCTCCCGAGCAGTGGATTCGCGAGGCCCTGGACCTTCCAGGCATGCACGTGGCGGAGTTGTCGGCCGCGGTCGCCATTGACGCGGGCCACATTCCGCGCACGGCGCTGGCCGACCCGTTGGATCGACTGCTTGTCGCCACGGCGCGACAGCTCGATGCCACCTTCCTCACGAGCGATTCAGCCATCCTCGCCTATGCGGCGCAGAGGGGAATCGCGCGCGTTCGCAATGCCGCGGTGTGACGTCAGAGTTTTTCCACGGTGAGCTCGGTTCGTCCGAGCTTGAGGCGGTCGCCGCTCGTCAGTTCCCCCCGCTTGATCCGTTTGTCGTTGACGAACGTGCCGTTGGTGCTCTTCAGGTCTTCCACTTCCAGCTTGTCTGGGCCGGCAGTCAACTGGCAGTGCAGGCGCGACACGAGCGCCCGGTTGACGATGAAGTCGGCGCGGGGGGCGCGACCGAGCGTTTTGACCGCCCCGGCCCGCAGGCGGAACGTCAGCGAGCCGTCCGCTTCGAGCAGCCTCCACTGGTCGCCTCGCTCGGCCGCTTTCATTTGATGCCGGCGAACGTGGTCCGCAGCCAGACCGCGATCGCGTTCACGACGGCCGGGCTGACGTGCCGATCCGTCAGCACGTTGTACTCTTCGATTTCACCCGTCGTGGCCGGCACGAGGAGATGGTTGATGCCGGGCAGCTTCACGGTCTGGACTGACGCCGTGTTCTTGCGCTTGCGGGCGAGTGCCTCGAGGCGGTCGGCGTTGACGGGCGCCACCTGCTTGTCGAGCTCGCCCTGGACGATGAGAATCGGTTGCGGCACCTTCGGGATGACTTTCGCGGGATCGTGGGCGAGGATGGTCTGGAACTCCGGGTCGAACGGCCGCCTCGTTTCGGGCGGGAGCGCTTCCCACCCCTTGTCGGTGATGACCGCTTCGTTGATACGCTTCTGGAGATCGATCTTGGCCCTCTTCTCGGCGTCCGAAAAGCTTGACCGGCTGAGGAAGTGCAGCTGCTGCTCGAGCACCAGGTCGGCGCCCGTGACGCCCGCCGTCGCCACCAGGCCGACGGCAGCGATGCGCTTGTCTTTGGCGGCCGCCAGCATGGCGGCCGCGCCGCCCTCGCCGTGGCCGATGACCGAGATACGCTTGGGGTCGACATCCTTCCGATCGGCGAGCAGCTTGACGGCCGAGCGCAGGTCCTCGACCGAATCGCCGAGGTCGGCAGACTCGATGCGCCCGCCGCTCTGACCGACGCCGCGCTTGTCGTACCGCAGCGTGAGGAATCCGGCGTCGGCCAGCAGGCCCGCGAGCTCGCCCAGCACCGGGATGCCCACCACCATGCCGTCGCGGTCGATGGGCCCGGCCCCGCCGACCAGCACGACAGCCGGCAGCCGCCCGAACGACAGTCCGCTCGGCTTCGACACCGTGCCCGCGAGCGAGAACCCCAGGCTCGGAATCTTGACCGTCTCGTCGTTTGGCCGCCAGACGGTCACCTGACGCGCGGCGGCCGACGCGATGTCCTCACGGATGACATCGAGCGCCTGAACGGGAATGCTCAGCCGGAGCAGGCGCCCGGCCTGGTCGGCCCAGATGTCCGCGCCGATGGGCATGGCGCCGCTCGCCGTAATCGTCACCCGCGTGTGCCGTGTCTCGATGAGCTCGGTGGCGGTCTGAATGCGTTCCGTGGTCGAGGCGCCGACCTCGATCGAGATGGGCACTTGCAGTCCGGCGGCTCGAAGGGTCGATCCCGCGTTGAGGGTTCTCAGCCGGGCCGCCAGCGCCGCATACGGCGCGAAGAAGGGGTTCGGAAGAAAGATCTCCACGTCGGCCATCGGAATCGTGATGGTCGGCTGCCCTTCGATCGAGATCTCCGTGGTAATCGTGTTTCGGCTCACCAGCGAGTGCACGGTCTGGCGCTGGCCGCGGACGGTGGCATCGAGTGTGAGCTCGAGGGGCTTCCAGTCCGGGTCGTACCGCATCTCGAAGACACGCGCGACGATGTCGAGCGGCGCGTCGAGGCGGCCGGAGCTGGTGATCGTCCATCCGTCGGCCGTCCGGGCCACGGCGATATCTTCGCTGCCGACGGGCGCGGCGCGAACGAACACGATGAACCTGGCTGGCGCCGAGGCCGCCCCGGCCGGTGGCTGCTGCGCCGCCGCGGGCAACGCCAGCGCCAGCGTCAGAGCGACAAATAGAGCGCGGTTAGAATGAGGCAGGGTAGTCAGTCCTTTTGCCTTCTTAGTTTTCAATTTTGAGTTCCTATGATACCAGCGGTTTCCACTGACGCCTACGCGGCCGCCCGGCATCGCGCCGCCTTCATCGACCGCTCCGCTCGAGGCCGCATCGTCGTGTCTGGCAAGGATCGGGCGAGTTACCTCCAGGGACTGCTGACCAACGACATCGTCGCGCTCAAGGCGGGGCAGGGATGTTACGCGGCGTACCTGACTCCTCAAGGACGGATGATTGCCGACCTGCTGGTCTACGAGGTGGGCGACGTCATCCTCCTGACCATGAGCGGCGACGTCAAGGACACGGTGCTCGGCAAGCTCGACCAGTTCATCTTCAGCGAGGACGTCCAGCTGGGCGACGTCACCGGTTCGTTCGCGCAGATGGCGGTGATAGGTCCCCACGCGGCGGCCGCCGTCGCGGGCGCGCTCAGCGAGGGCTCGGCCGACATGCTGTCCGGGCTCGGCGAGCACGGAAATCTCCGCGCGCTCATCGGCGGGCAGCCCGCGATTGTTGCGCGCATCACCGACACGGGCGAGCCCGGCTTTGACGTCTTTCTCGATCGATCGCAGGTCGCTGGGTTCACGTCGGCGCTCGAGCGTGCCGGGGTCCTGGCGATCGACGCGACAACCGCAGAGGCCATCCGCATCGAGGCGGGCGTGCCGCTGTTCCATCGCGACATGGACGAGGAGACGATCCCGCTCGAGGCGGGGATCGAGTCGCGTGCGATCAGTCTGACGAAGGGGTGCTACGTCGGGCAGGAGGTCATCATCCGCGTGCTGCACCGCGGGCACGGCCGCGTGGCGAGGAAGCTCGTCGGGTTGACGCTGGATGGCGACCAGGCTGTCGCTGCCGGTGCTGCCATCCGGACTGGCGACCGCGAGATCGGCCACGTGACCAGCAGCACCCTCTCGCCCGCGCTCGGCCGGCCCATCGCGCTCGCGTACGTCCAGCGAGACTTCGTCGAGCCCGGCACCGCGGTTCTTGTTGATGGCGCCTCCGCTGTCGTCGCTTCGCTGCCGTTCGTTCAAGGTCACTGAGGCGCCGAGAGACTTCAAACCACAGAGTCACCGGGACGCGGAGAAAATACACCTTGAGCCGAGAATTGAGCGCTCGACACGGTGCCGCGTAGCGGCGGCCAGGCGCGCAAGTCGGCGGATGAGCGACGAGTCAGGGATTTCAGCGGTCGTTCATTCGCCGACTTGTGCGCCTGCCTCCGGCCTGCGTTGCAGGCCGAACCGTGTCGAGCGCCTCCGTGCCCTTGTGGCTCTGTGGTTTATTCCGTCTGCCGGCTCTGTTTCTCTGAATTCTCCGTGGCGAGTACTCGGATCAACTCGGCGTCCGCTGGCGGGAACGGCAGGGAGGCGAGGTCGTCGCGAGGCACCCAGCGCATCTCCTGACCCATCTGCGGCGTCGGCGTGCCAAAGATGTTTCCGCGGAGGAAGTGCAGTTCGACGCGCCGCTCGGGATAGTCGTGGGTCGTGGCGAAGACCTCATCGCCAACGGCGATCTCCACGCCAAGCTCCTCACGGATCTCACGCACCAGACACGCAGCGTGCGTTTCGCCCGTCTCGCATTTGCCGCCCGGAAACTCCCAGTAGCCTTCAAGGTGGGCGCCTCGGACGCGTCTGGTGACGAGAAAACAGCCGTCCCGTTCTATCACAGCCGCCGCGACGACGATGGTTGGGACCCCAATCATCAATCAACAATCCACAATCATCAATTCAACTTGACGGACCGACAGCCCTTCGACATCGGGCAGACGAGGCATTTCGGGTTGCGCGCGACGCACACCATCGCGCCCAGGTCCATCAGCGCCTGATTGAAGTCGAACACGTGGCGCGACGGCAGCAGGGTTTCCGAGAGGCGCCAGAGATGCTTCTTCATCGCGTACGACTTCGGATCGCCCCGGCCCACGAAGATACGGAACAGCACGCGCGCCACGTTCGTATCGAGGATGGCCGCGCGCTCGCGGAAGGCGAAGCTGCGGATGGCGCCGGCCGTGTACGCGCCGATGCCCTTGAACGACAGCAGCGTCTCTTCGTCGGAGGGCAGCTGTCCGCCGTACTCTGCGACTGCCTCGCGGGCGATCGTCTGGAGGCGTCGGGGCCGGATGTTGTACCCCAGCGGATACCACGTGTCGGTCACCTCCTGTTCGGGCGCCGCCGCCAGGACTTCGAACGAGGGGTACTTGACCAGCCACTCGCCGTACTTCGGCAGCACGCGGTCCACCTGCGTCTGCTGCAGCATGATCTCGGAGACGAGAATGTGGTACGGGTCGTCGGTGTGGCGCCACGGCAGGTCGCGCCCATGGCGCCGGTACCACGCAAGCAGCCGCGTGCGGAATCGACGCCTCTCGGGCGGCGCCGGCAGGGGGAGCAGGCGGGCGCGCCTCTTTTTCGGCGTCCGCGCCGGCCGGGCGATGGCTTTTCTCGGTTTCCGCTCGAGGGTCATCTCGTATACTGCACGAACGTGAAAATCTACACGCGTACCGGCGACACCGGCGAAACGTCGCTCTTCGATGGCACGCGCGTCAAGAAAGACGACGCGCGAGTCGATGCATACGGCGAAGTCGACGAGCTCAACGCGTGGATCGGCTTCGCGCGGGCGCTGAAGGCCGACGCCGTCTCCGCGGCGCTCCCGCATCTGGACCAGGCGCTCGAGCAGATCCAACGCGACCTGTTCGCACTCGGCGCCGAGCTGGCCGACCCGGCCGACAAGATCGCCAGCCGCGTCACCAAGGCCACGCTGGGCGATGCCGAGACCGAGCGCCTCGAGCAGCTCATCGATCGGCTCGAGGCCGACCTGCCGCCCCTCAGGCGATTCATCCTCGCCGGCGGCACGCCCGCCGGCGCCGCGCTCCACGCCGCGAGGACGGTGTGCCGGCGCGCCGAACGACGGATGGTATCACTGGCCCCGCCGGTCGACGCCGTCCTGCTCCGATACGTGAACCGGCTGTCCGACCTGCTGTTCGTGATGGCGCGCGCCGCCAACCATCGCGCAGGTGTCTCGGAAACGGAGTGGTAGGAAGAAGTCGGTTGACAAGCCCTCGGGCAGGGCCATAATCAGCCCCAGCGCCGACGACACACCGCAACGCTGCGGCCTGCCGCCATCGCCAGGGTTCCCTTAACTCGTTTGTCTAACTGGAGGGATCATATGGCGTCCGATCAGTACCCCTTCGATTCGGATCACGAACACGCCGACGCCGGCCACACGTCATTTTCTCGCCGCGACCTGTTGAGACACGGAACGGCCGCCCTCATTGGCGGCGGCGCCGCCGTTCTGGGCGGCGGTGCGCCCGCATTCGCGCAGGCGCCCGCACAGGCGGCCGCCCCAACGCCGGCGGCCCTGGCGGGGTGGCGCCCGGAAACGGCGGGTCGGAAGTTCCGCGCGCTCACGCGCTATCGGACGAGCCTGGACGTGCAGACACTGACGCTCAACCCGATCCACCCGCGACAGGTGGTGACCCGGGTGGAGGCCGCGCAGGCGTGCTACACGATGCTCGCCGCTCTCAATACGTCGACGCCCGCGATGAACGCCGCGATCTTCGGTCATGGCGCGGTCGGGATTGTCGAAGAGGTGGGTCCCCTCGTGAAGCGCGTCCAGAAGGGCGACCGCGTGCTGATCGTCGTCACCGGGCAGTGCGGCGAGTGCTTCCAGTGTCTCCGCGGCAGAGCCGCGAACTGCCAGGCGGGCTTCAACCGACCGAACCCGCCGGCGGCCACAATGGCAGACGGCACGCCCGTGCTCGGCAACCTCGGCGGATTCGCAGAGCTGATCGTCTCGTGGGAAGAGATGACCGTGCCGATCTTCTCGAAACATTCGGCCGCGGAGCTGTCGAATCTGACCTGCGTGTCGATGACCGGCCTGGGGATGACGATGGTGCGCACGCCGGTGGACGCGGGATCGAGCGTCGTCGTCTTTGGCGCGGGGCCGATTGGGTTGTCCGCCGTGCAAGGCGCGCGTATCCAGGGCGCGTCGCAGATCATCTCGGTCGAGCCGATTCGGTATCGTCGCGAGCTGGCGTTGAAGGTTGGCGCCCACGCTGCCGTGGATCCGAACGATTTCCCGGACAGCGCCGCGCTCATCACCAGGCTCAGAGAGATGACCGCTCCCCAGTCGGACCGTCCGTTTGCCGGCGGCAGGAACCCCGCGGCCGCCGGCCCAGACTTCGTCATCGAGGCGGTCGGTGGCGAGCGTTTCGTGCCGAGAGTCGAACGCTACGCGCGCGAGCCGCACGGCATCGAAGTGCTGCAGTCGGTGTACACCTTGTGTCCGGGCGGCGGAACGATGAGAACGTGCGGCGTGGGGCATCCGATGGGCACGACGGTGACCTTCGGAGCGGGCGGATGGTCGAATAGCAGCAAGAACCACGTGCCGGGGAATTTGGCCGGCGTGCAGATGAAGCGCGATCTCCCTCGGTGGACTCGCTTCTTCGAGACCGGGCAGTTCGACGGCAAGTCGCTCGTGGGCGTGGCGGTCCCGCTCGATCGGTGGCGCGAGGCGCTCGAGGCCGCGGCCTACCGCACGGCGATCACCGGCATCGTCACCTTCACGTAGGTGCGGGATCGACAGGGGCGACGCGAGCGTCGCCCCTGTCCCAGCCACACTTCGACGTCAACATCCCGTAGGGAAGAAACGCCAATGCGCCGTTTGATGATCATCACCGTCGTGCTCGGACTGGGGGCGACGCTGGCCCCGTCGCTGCAGACTCAGACACCGGCTCCCGGCCGACCCAACGTCGTGCTGATCATGAGCGACGACATGGGCTATGCAGACTTGGGCAGCTACGGTTCGACCGACACCAAGACGCCGAACATCGACAGCATTGGCCGCGACGGCGTCAGGCTGACCGATTTCTACGCCAACGGCGTGCTGTGCAGCCCGACGCGTGCGGCGCTCATCAGCGGCCGCTACCCGCACCGCTACTCGGTCGAGAACGCGCTTGGCGACGAGGGGACGTTCGGGCCGAAGGTGACGGGCACCTCGATGCCGCAGATCCTGAAGAACAACGGCTATGCGACGGGGCTCGTCGGAAAGTGGCATCTCGGCGGAACCGTCACCGGGGCGGCGCGTGTCGGCGGCCCGCGGGCGCACGGGTTCGACTACTTCTTCGGCCTGATGGGCAGCCACATCGACTACTACCATCACAACCGCGGCCCGATGGCGCCGGACCTCTGGGAGAACGAGACGCGGATCAATCTCGACGGACAGTACATCACCGACCTCATCACGGATCGATCGATCAAGTTCATCGAGCAGAGCGCTGCCGGAGGGCGCCCGTTTTTCATCGACGTCGCCTATAACGCCCCGCACTGGCCGTTTCAGCCGCCCGGCCGGCCCTCGCCTCCGCCCGGCACCGGCGCGCTGCAGCAGCCGCAGCAGGAGAACACGGCCACACGCAGCGACTACATCGCGATGCTCGAAGCCGTTGATAACGGCGTGGGACAGATTCTGCGCACGCTCGATCGGCTTGGCGTGGCGAACAACACGATCGTGATCTTCACGAACGACAACGGTGGCGAGTGGCTCTCAAACGGCGGGCCGCTGTTCAACCGGAAGTGGACCGTCTGGGAAGGCGGCATCCGTGTGCCCGCACTCGTCAAGTGGCCGGGCCGGATTCCGGCGGGCCGGGTGTCGGATCAGGTGGGCGTCACGTTCGACTGGAGTGCGTCGATCGTCGGGGCGGCCGGCGGTACGGTTCCGGCCAACTACGAGGGCATCAATGTCTTTCCGATCCTGGAGGGACGCTCGCCCGAGGTCGAACGCACGCTGTTCTGGCGGACGGTGCCGAACACAAACAGGGCGCAGCGGGCCGTGCGCAGCGGCGACTGGAAGCTCGTCGTCGACGCCAACCACGTGATGGTGTTCAACCTGCGGCAGGACGTCGGCGAACGGAACGACCTCACCAACCAGCGGCAGGACATCGCGCGGCGTCTGCGGCCGCTGCTCGCGCAGTGGGAACAACAGGTCGATGCCGAAGCGCTGGTGAACGAGCCTGAGAGGGCCGCGGCTCAGCAAGCCGCGGGACGAGGCGCGGGTGGCGCCGGCGGTCGCGGTGCCGCACCGGCGGGAGGTCGAGGCGCGCCACCCCCGGCAGGGCGCGGTCAGTAACGTTCAGCCACGATCCCTGGCCTCCAGATCCCGCTTGACCGCGTCGAACACGGCTCGCGCCAGTTCCTGAGACACGCGTTCGCGGACTGATCCGCATGCCACGAGCACCGTGCCGGCGGTCGTCTCGATCGCTACGTCCCACCGATCGCGCGCGATGCCCACCGGTTCGTCTTCTATTACTCCGGGGGCCCCTGCCCCCCGGTCCTGCCTCGAGGGAACGTCAATGCTTCGTCCCGCCACCGCAAGGGGCGCTCCGTTGATGAGCAGGCGCACCGCGGTGATTGACGCCTTGTCGATCGCGCGGCCGCCATAGTAGAAGTGCTCCGAGTCCTCGCTGACAGTCACCAGCTCGTCCTCGGTAGGCAGCTCGGCGACGATGGTCCGGCCGAGCGTGCGATCGAGCTCGCGCGCCCGTTGCCGGCGCCGGCGGTACGCTGTCAGCGTGGTGCCGAGACTTGCCGCGGCAACCAGGAGCGCGATCGCGACAAGACCGGCAACGAGATCACGAATCAACGGGTTCAGGGTTCAGAAGTTCAGGGTTCAGCGTTCCGGGCTCGACGAATTGCTGAGTGCGGTCGGTCAGGATACCATGAGCCCCCGATACGCCCCATAGGCCAGATCCATGCGCTCAGTCGTTGTTCACTACAAAGAGCTCGCGCTCAAGGGTCGCAACCGGCCCTGGTTCATCCAGATCCTCGTCCGGAATCTGAGGACCGCGCTGGCGGATCTCGATGTCGCGTCGGTTCGTTCGGTGATGGGCCGCATCGAGATCGATCTGGGCCCGCGCGGATCCTGGGACGCGGTGCGCGAACGCATCCGCCGCGTCTTCGGCATCGCGAATTTCTCGTACGCGGGCCGAGGGCCTCACGACGTGCCGTTGCTGGCCGCTGCCATTCTCGAGGACCTGGGCGATCGCGAAGCGGCGTCCTTTCGGGTCTCGGCCACCCGCGCCGACAAACAGCTGCCCTTCACGTCACCGCAGATCGAGCGCGAAGTGGGCGGCGAGATCAAGCTGGCGAAGGGCTGGCCGGTTGATCTCGATCGGCCGGCGCTGACGATTCACCTCGAAATGATGCCGGACCATGCCTTTTTTTTCTTTGGCAAGGAACCGGGCGCCGGCGGGCTGCCGACCGGCACGAGCGGCCGCGTGGCGTGCCTGCTCTCGGGCGGCATCGATTCCCCCGTGGCGGCCTACCGCATGATGCGGCGTGGCTGCTCGGTGCTGTTCATCCACTTCCACAGCTACCCGATTCTTTCCCGCGTGTCGCAGGAAAAAGTGCGCGAGATCGCCGCCATCCTGACCAAGTCGCAACTGCGCGCGCGTCTCTTGCTCGTGCCCTTCGGCGACCTGCAGCAGCAGGTCCTGTTGAGCGTTCGGCCCGAGCTGCGCGTCGTCATCTACCGGCGCCTGATGCTCCGGATCGCGGAACGGCTCGCCCGGGAGTGGCGAGCCCGCGCGTTGGTGACGGGCGAGGTCATCGGACAGGTCGCGTCGCAGACGCTCGAGAATCTCACGACGATCGCCGAGGCGACAACGCTGCAGGTGCTGAGGCCCCTGGTGGGGATGGACAAGGACGAGATCAGCGCCGAGGCCGAGCGAATCGGCACCTATCCCATCTCGATCATGCCGGACCAGGATTGCTGCCAGCTCTTTACACCCAAACATCCCGCGACACGCGCCCGTCGCGAGGAGGTCCTGTCGGCCGAGCAGGCCCTGCCCATCGACGAGATGGTCAACGCGGCGCTCAAAGTCACCACGGTGGAAGACTTCAAATACCCGGTGCTAAAATGTCCGGTCGCTACAAGGTGAGCACCGGCTTCATGAGGTGTGGAATCCGGCTTCAGCCGGACCCCACATCCTGAGGCGGAGAGGGAACCATGCCGGTCCAATTGAGCTCCAACATCGAAGAAGTTCTCGGCCAGGACGCCGCCGCGCTTCTCGGCCATCAATGCAAGACGATTCCCAAGGAAAGCCTGCACCTGCCAGGGCCCGATTCGGTCGACCGCCTTTTTGGTGCCTCCGATCGGCCGGCACGCGTGCTGACCAGCCTCCAATCGCTGATTGGGCACGGACGGCTGGGGGGGACCGGTTACGTCTCCATCCTGCCCGTCGATCAGGGCGTCGAGCACTCCGCCGGCGCGTCGTTCGCGCCCAACCCGATGTACTTCGATCCGGAGAACATCATAAAGCTGGCGATCGAGGGTGGGTGCAACGGCGTCGCCTCGACACTGGGCGTGCTCGGTTCGGTGGCGCGGAAGTACGCGCACAAGGTCCCGTTCATCCTGAAGTTCAACCACAACGAGTTTCTGTCCTATCCGAACAGCTTCGATCAGATCCGCTTTGCCAGCATCCGTCAGGGCTTCGACATGGGGGCGATGGGCGTGGGCGCGACGATCTACTTTGGCTCGGAGGAGTCGAAGCGGCAGATTCAGGAAGTCACCGAGATGTTCCACCAGGCCCACGAGCTCGGCATGTTCACCGTGCTGTGGTGCTACCTGCGGAACGCCGCCTTCAAGACGAAGGAGGCCGACTATCACGGGGCCGCGGATCTCACGGGCCAGGCCAATCATCTCGGCGTGACGATAGAGGCCGACATCATCAAGCAGAAGCTGCCCGACACCAACGGCGGATTCACGGCGCTCAACTTCGCCAAGACGAGCAAGAAGGTCTACTCGGATCTCACGTCCCCGAACCCAATCGATCTCACACGGTATCAGGTCGCGAGCTGCTACATGGGACGCGCGGGCCTCATCAACTCGGGCGGCGCTTCGTCGGGCGCGAGCGATCTGAAGGAAGCAGTGACGACCGCCGTCATCAACAAGCGCGCCGGCGGCATGGGACTCATCTCGGGCCGCAAGGCGTTCCAGCGGCCGATGAAAGATGGCGTCGGGCTGTTGAATGCGATCCAGGACGTTTATCTAAGCAAAGACGTCACGATCGCCTAGAGTTGGACCGGGTGCCGGACGCCCGCGAGATAGTCGCGTAGGGCGTCGGTGGTGCTGCGGAAGGCCAGATTCTCCCAGGGAATCACGCCGGCGTCGAATTCGGCGGTCTCAAGCGACTCGTCATCGATGGCGAGCGTGCCGCCGACGGCCGTGGCGGCGTACACGACGATCACCGGCGTCTCCCCAGGATACGAGTAGATGTTGACGAGGCCTTCGAGGCGCACTTCGAGCCCGCATTCTTCGCGGGCCTCCCGAATGGCCGCCGCGGCGAGCGGCTCGCCGCGATCCACGTACCCGCTCGGAAACACCCATCGGCCATAGCCCGGCTCGATCGCCCTGCGCACGAGCACCAGTCGATCGTCGGGTCGCCAGATGATGGTGCCAACCGCAATTTTCGGATCCAGATAAAACACGAAGCCGCACCGCGCGCACACGGGCCGCTCGGGCTCGGTCGTCTTCAGGAAGCGCCGCTCGAGCGGGCCGCCGCAGCGGGGACAGAAGCGGTACGCGTGCGACTCGTCCATGGATGAAACAGTATAATTCGTCGGTCATGTCCATCCTCAAAGTCGCGCGCATGGGCCATCCGGTCCTCCGCACGCCGGCGCGCGCGCTCGACCGCGCCGAGATCAAGGGCGTCACGATTCAACAACTGGTCGACGACATGATCGACACGATGACCGAGTACCGGGGTGTGGGCCTCGCGGCGCCTCAAGTGCACGAAGGCGTGCGGCTGTTTGTCGCGCTGCTCGACGAGGACGAGAACGGTGACACGGGGTCCGAGCCCATCGCCGTCATCAATCCTGAGATCACCATCGTCGGCCGGGAGGTCGTGGAGGACTGGGAGGGCTGTCTCAGCATCCCGGATATCCGAGGTCGGGTGCCTCGCGCCAAAGAGATCAAGGTGCGTGCCTTCGATCGAAAGGCAGAGCGCATCGAGTTGACCGCGCACGATTTTCCGGCGCGCGTCATCCAGCACGAAACCGACCATCTCGACGGGGTCCTGTTCTTCGATCGCATGCGGTCGCTCGTGTCGCTCACGTTTCTTGAAGAGTACAGTCGGTATTGGATCAAGGATCAGGACTGAACTGGCAGCACCGGAGGCCAATAACAAGTCTTGAATAAGGATCCGATACTAGTCAATAATATGGTCATGTTCAGGGCCAATGTCTTCGAGGTCAAGGCGAAGCTCTCCGAGTATCTCGACCGGGCCGCCCGCGGGGAGCGAATCGTCATCTGCCGGCACAACACGCCGGTAGCCGAACTGCGCGCCGTCGAAGCGGTCCGCCGCGAGCCGCGGCCGATCGGCCCGTTGCCAGGCCGGCCACGGTTCGACGTGCCCCCGTCGTTCTTCGAGCCGCTGCCCGCCGACGAACTGGATCTCTGGGAGGGTGTCGGGGCCGCCGATCCGTTGGCGCCGCCGATGAAGCCTCGAGCCGTCCGCGGAGCTACGAAGGTCGCGGAAGCCAAGGCCCAGTACGGCAAGCCGGCCGGACGTGGACGCGGCGCCGGTCGGCGCCGCTCATGAG
>JBAUGX010000242.1:0-4261 GCA_049679965.1 Vicinamibacterales bacterium | reverse complement strand
CGTGCTGTACGTGGAACCTGACTACATCGTGAGGACGACGGCTGTCCCGAACGATCCACAGTTCGGCACACTCTGGGGACTTCGGAATACGGGACAGTCGGGAGGCACCGCCGGCGCCGACATCCGGGCCACCGAGGCTTGGAATCTGACAACCGGAAGCAGCAACGTCGTCGTGGCGGTGATCGATACCGGCATCGACCCCTTCCACCAGGATTTGGCGGCGAATGTCTTCCAGAACACCGCGGATTGCAACACCAACGGGGTCGACGATGACGGCAACGGCTTTGTTGACGACTGCAACGGCATCGATACGGTGAACCACGACTCGTACCCCTTCGACGACAACGGTCATGGGACGCACACGGCCGGCACGATCGGCGCCGTGGGGAACAATAGCATCGGCGTGGTGGGCGTCAATTGGACCGTGCGGCTCATGGCGTGCAAGTTTTTGGACGCATCGGGATCGGGATCCAGCTCCAACGCGATCGCGTGTCTCGATTACGTCGCGCTGATGAAGGACCGTGGCGTGAACATCGTCGCATCCAACAACAGTTGGGGTGGCGGCGGCTTCTCGCAAGCCCTCTACGACGCCATTGACGCACAGCGGCAGCGGGGCATCCTCTTCATCGCGTCGGCGGGCAATGGATCCCTCGACAGCGACAGGACGCCGCAATACCCGGCCGGGTTCTCTCTCCCGAATGTGATCGCGGTCGCCGCCACGACGCGGACCGATGGCCTGGCGTCGTTCTCCAACTACGGGAAGCACACGGTGCATCTGGGTGCGCCGGGAGATCAGATTCTGAGCACGACTCCGGGCAACACCTACAACACGCTCAGCGGAACGTCGATGGCGGCGCCGCACGTCACGGGGGTCGCGGCGCTCCTCAAGGCACAGGATCCGAGCCGCGACTGGCGCGCCATCAAGAACCTGATGCTGGCCGGCGGCGACCAGACCTCGTCGCTCGCCAACACGGTCACCGGCCGGCGCCTCAACGCGCTCAATGCGCTGACGTGCTCAAATTCGACCGTGCTATCGCGCCTGCAACCCACCTCGCCGATCCTGCTGACTTCGGCAGGCGCCTTGGTAACCCTTTCCGCCCTGCATATCAATTGCGCGAATCCGAATGGGAGTGTCACGGTCACGGTCAACCCCGGCGGAAGCACTCTTACACTGCTCGATAACGGCACGGGTGTCGATCTCGCGGCCGGTGATGGCATCTACTCTGCGCAGTGGGCTGTTCCCTCGACGGGCAGCTACACCCTGACGTTCCCAGGCGGCGATGTCGTCACGGTCGCGAGCGCGTCCGACTACACCGTCGAACCGACTGTTTTCAACTATCGGACTATTGCGGGAACGAATCTCAACCTCGGCGTCGCCAAGACTGCCCTCATCACCTCCCCGTTCCCGATTCTTCTCGGTGGGAACGCGAACCTCACGCAGCTCTTCGTCGGCAGCAACGGCACCATCAGCTTCGACACCGCGTTCACCGATGCGCTCAACGGCTCGCTGCCCACGTTTGGCGCCTTCACACTAATTGCGCCATTGTGGGACGGTCTCCACGCATGGGGCAATTTCGGCGGCTCCGATGGCAATGTGTTCTGGGCGGTCACTGGATCGTCGCCGGATCGAGAACTCGTCATTGAATGGCGGAACGTCGAGAAGGACGACTGCCTGGGTACGACCGTGAAATTCCAGGTCGTGTTCTTCGAAGGTAGCAGCAAGATCCTCTTCAACTACGCGGATACGACCTTCGGCACAACCCTTGGGGGCCAGGACTGCTCTCCCGCCAATCAGGGCGCGTCGGCAACCGTCGGAGTGCAGCTTGCGCTTGGGCGTGCTGAGCTCTTCAGTGTCGATCAAGCCGACGTCGCCGACGGCAGCGCGCTTCTGTGGACCGTCGGAGGGGCGGTTCCCTTTAGCATCGTTTCCGGCGGCTTGTTCGATCTGGCGGCGGGCGCAAGCCAAGTCCTCTCAGTGCGTTTCAGTCCGACGGCGGTCGGAACAGTGAGTGCGACGGTGGATGTCGAGTCGAACGGCGGAAATCTCTCGGCGTCCCTGACGGGCATCGGCGCGCTCGTTGCTCCGACCATCGTGACGCAGCCGATCAGCCAGACGGTGGACGCGGGCCAGAACGCCTCCTTCACCACGGCCGCAACGGGTACCCCAACCTACCAGTGGCAGGTCTCGACCAACGGCGGAAGCTCGTGGACAAGTCTCACGAACTCGGCACCCTACAGCGGCGTGACGACGACCACGCTAACCGTGACGAATGCGCCGGTGAGCCTAACCGGCGCTCGGTATCGCGTCGTCGCGACCAACGCTGTTGCCTCGGCCACCAGCAACGCCGCCACGTTGACGGTCGTCGCGTTCACATTCGCGACCTACGATGCCACGCTCAAAGCACCGAAGTGTGGTCCCGGCGCGAGTGGTTGCGATTCGGGTACGCTGCTCGTCGGCCGCGACACCATGGCCGGCGGCGCGGAACCGAATCAGCCGAACACGATTCTCAATGCCTGCTCGGACGGCACGCTCGGGATCTTTCATGTCGACGAGTCGAATGACCGCATTCGGATTTCGACGCTGGACGGCACGCCGTTCGCCACAGGCAAGACGGTCAGGATTGACGCGACGGTGTGGGTGTTCAGCGCGGAGTCCGATGATCTCTACTTGTACTACTCCTCCAATCCATCGGCGCCCAGTCCAACCTGGACCTTCCTCACCGTGCTGGTGCCGCCCGCGACCGGTGCCCGGACTCTATCGGCGACATACACGCTCCCGTCAGGGAGTCTACAGGCAGTACGTGCGGCGTTCCGCTTCGGGAGCGCGAGTATTACCAACGGCTGCGCGTCGGGCCCCTACAACGATCACGACGATCTCATTTTCAGCGTTTCCAGCGCAGGCGAGCCGATCATCACGACGCAGCCTGCGAACCAGACCGTTGCCGCCGGCACAACCGCGACCTTCACCGTCGCGGCAAGCGGCACACCGACGCCGACGTATCAGTGGCAAGTCGCGATTGGCGGCGGGGCCTTCACCGACCTGACCAACACCGCGCCTTACAGCGGCGTCACGACCACTGCGCTGACGATCACCGGCGCGACCGCCGGGCTGACCGGGAACCAGTATCGCGCGGTCGCGACCAACAGCGTCGGCACGGCCACGAGCACGGCGGCCACGCTAACCGTGACGGTGATCCCCGTGATTACCACGCCGCCCGCGAACCAGAGTGTCGGCGCCGGCGCGACCGCCACCTTCACCGTGGCGGCGAGTGGGACGCCCACGCCGACCTATCAGTGGCAAGTCGCGATCGGCGGCGGATCCTTCACCGACCTCGCGAATACCGCACCCTACAGCGGCGTCACGACCACGACGCTCACCGTGACGAGCGCGACGGTCGGGTTGACCGGGAACCAGTATCGCGCGGTGGCGACCAACAGCGCGGGCACCGCGACGAGCACGGCGGCCACCCTCACGGTGACGGCGATCCCGGTCATCACGACACAGCCGACGAGTCAGACCGTCGCCGCCGGCGCGACCGCGACCTTCTCGGTGGCGGCGAGTGGGACACCCACCCCGACGTATCAGTGGCAGGTCGCCATTGGCGGTGGGGCCTTCACCGCCCTGACCAACGTCGCGCCCTACAGCGGCGTCACGACTGCGACGCTCACTGTGACGAGCGCGACCGTGGGGTTGACCGGCAACCAGTATCGCGCCGTCGCCACCAACAGTGCGGGGAGCGCGACCTCGAACTCCGCCACGCTCATCGTCGCCACGACGCCCGTACTGACGGTGACACCAGGCACGCAGGACTTCGGATCGGTCCAGACTGGCAGCTTCACCAATCGCACGTTCACCGTTCAGAACACGGGAAGCGGCACATTGACGGGCAGCGCGTCGATTGGTGCTGCTTCGGCACAATCGACGCAACAGCTCGACAGCCAGCAATACGTCGAAGGCCGTCTGCTCGTGAAATTTCGGGCCCGGACGTCAATCAGCGACATGACGGCGGCTCACGCCGCGGTCGGGGCGCAGCGGATCCGTACGTTCGGCAGTGTCAGCAACCTCGAGCTCGTCCGTTTGGCGGCAGGCGCCAACATTAAGGATGTCATCAAGCAGTACAGCAGGCGCCCCGACGTGCTGTACGTGGAACCTGACTACATCGTGAGGACGACGGCTGTCCCGAACGATCCACAGTTCGGCACACTCTGGGGACTTCGGAATACGGGACAGTCGGGAGGCACCGCCGGCGCCGACATCCGG
>JBAUGX010000241.1:0-12490 GCA_049679965.1 Vicinamibacterales bacterium | reverse complement strand
TTGTACCCCTTGACGCCATCCCTCGCCTCGGCTACAACTCGTACCAGTTCATGAGCAAGACCGCCGGTCGTCTAGCGCTTCTGTGTGCGATCGTGGGGCTGGGCGCCTCCATCTTCGCCGTGTACGTGCACTATCGCCTCTTGGCCGACCCGCTCTACACGAGTGCCTGCGACATGAGCGCGACCGTCAGCTGCACGGAGGTCTACCGGAGCTCCTTCAGCACCGTCTGGGGCATGCCGGTGGCCGCCTTTGGCGCCATCTGGTTCCTGTCGGCGGGCCTTCTCCTGGCTGCCGGCCTGATGGCTCGCCCGAGCGTGCGTGAGAGCATTCCCGGCTACCTTTTCGTGCTGTCGACCTTCGCGCTGGCCGCGACACTCTATCTGGTCTACGTATCCACCTTCATCTTGAACACGTACTGTCCGGTCTGCCTGACGATGGACGCGGCCGTGATCGGGCTGTTCGTCATTTCAGGCGCAGCCACCTCCTATCCTATGAGCTCCATACCCCGCCGTGCGCTCCGTGATCTTCGGGTGCTTGCTGCCAGCCCCATGGCCATCACCGTGACTGTGCTGTTTCTGGCGAGCGCCGCGTCGACGCTGGCGTTCTTTCCGCGGGAGGCGCCGGCCGGCTCGGCCCCGCCGGTGGTGACCGCGGAACAGCAGAGCGAGCTCGAGCGGTTCATGGCGACGGCGCCCCGCATTCCGCTCATCATCCCCACCGAAGGCGCGAAGGTCCTGATCGTGAAGTTCAACGACTTTCAGTGCCCGGCGTGCGGCCATTCGTACCTCTCCTACAAGCCGATTCTGGCGAAGTACGAGGCCCAGTCGCCTGGCGCGGTTCGGATGCTGCTCAAGGACTATCCGCTCAACACGACGTGCAATCCGGCGAGCTCCATGGTGCACCCCTCGGCCTGCGACGCCGCGGTGGCCGTGCGGCTGGCGCGTCTGCGCGACCGTGGCGAAGCGATGGAAGACTGGTTCTACACCAACCAGCCCAAGATGACGCCGTCCTGGATCCGCGAGGTGGCTCGGACGATCGGCGGCGTCACGGATTTCGAGGAAAAGTACGCGTCGACGCTCACCCTCGTGAGGGGAGACGTCGCCCTGGGTAATCAACTCGGCATTCGGTCCACGCCGACCTTCTTCATCAACGGCGTGAAGGTCGAAGGCGAGATGGCGCCTCAATACTTCGACCAGGCGATTGCCTACGAGCTCCAGCGCGCCTCCGCCAAGTAGCTCCGTGAACACGCCGGCGCTTGCCACTTTCGACCTCACCAAGGACTTCAACGTAGGCTTCTGGCGCAAGCGGCCCTATCGGGCGCTGGACCGCCTGTCGCTCGAGATCGCGCCGGGCGAGGTCTTCGGCCTGCTCGGCCCCAACGGGGCCGGCAAGACGACGACGCTGAAGCTGCTGATGCAGCTGATCTTTCCGACCTCCGGCCGAGCCGAACTGCTCGGCCGGCCGCTCGGCGACCGAGGCGTCAAACGGCGCATCGGCTACCTGCCCGAGAACCCGTACTTCTACGACTATCTGACCGCCGAGGAACTCCTGCAGTACATTGCGGCCCTCTTCGGATACGACCGGCGGGAGCGCCGCGCCCGGGCCGGCCGGCTGCTCGACCAGGTCGGCATTGGCGCCGAGCGGCGCCTGCAGCTCCGCAAGTTCTCCAAGGGCATGCTGCAGCGGGTGGGCATCGCCCAGGCGATCATCAACGATCCCGAGCTGGTGATCTTCGACGAGCCGATGTCGGGCCTCGACCCGCTGGGCCGGCGCGACGTCCGCGCGCTCATTCTGCAGCTTCGCGACCGCGGGTGCACGGTCGTCTTCAGCTCGCACGTGCTGAGCGACGCCGAGGCGCTGTGCAGCCGCGTGGCGATTCTCGCCCGTGGCCGGCTGATTGCGAGCGGCAGCCTGAGCGACATGCTGGCGTTCAAGGCCGGGGGCTGGGAACTGGTCGTCGCAGGCCTCGACGATGCCACGGCGCCGGTCGAGGGGCCTGGAATCCAGCGGGTCGTGCGCATCGGCCCCGGCCGGTACGCGCTCGAGCTGCCGCTCGAGCCATCGCCCGAGCGACTGGTGGCGAATCTGACCGCGGCGGGCGCCCAGCTCGTCTCGCTCAACCCGATTCGCGAATCGCTCGAGGATTTCTTCATCGAGCAGGTCAGCTCGCCGAGCGTGATGTCGGCGCGGCCCCGCATGGCGGGGGAGTCGCGGCGATGAAAGCCACCGCGGCCATCGCCCTCAATGTGTTCCGCGAGTCGGTGCGCGACAAGGTGCTGTACAACCTGGTGCTGTTCGCCATCCTCCTCATCGGCGCGTCGTATCTGCTCGGCCAGCTCACGGCCGGGCAGGACGTGAAGATGATCAAGGACCTCGGGTTGTTCGCCACGTCGATTTTCGGGGTCTTCATCGCCGTGTTCGTCGGCATCGGACTCGTGTCAAAGGAAGTCGAACGCCGAAGCGTGTACGGCCTGTTGCCAAAGCCGATTCACCGGCACCAGCTGGTCCTTGGTAAGTATGTGGGACTGTCCTTCACGCTGGCGATTAACGTCGCCGTGATGGCTGTGGCGCTCTATGCGGTGCTGCTGTACATGTCCTGGGGCGTGCCTCAGCTGGTTCAGACCGGTTGGGATGCGCCGGCACTCGATCCGGCGCTGGTCAAGGCGATCGGGCTGATCTTTGTCGAGCTGATGCTTGTCACGGCCATCGCGCTTTTCTTTTCCACTTTCTCGACGCCTATCCTCTCGGCGGCCTTCACGTTTGGCCTCTTCATCGCCGGGCACTTCAGCACTGATCTGAGGAACTTCGATCAGGTCGTCGACTCGCCGGCCGCGGTGCGTCTCGCACGCGGGCTGTATTGGGTGCTGCCGAATCTTGCCCAGTTCGATATCAAGGCGCAGGTCGTTCACGGGCAGCCGGTATCGCTCGGATACCTGGCCCTCGCGTGCGGCTATGCCGCGCTCTACGTCGCCATGCTGCTGGCGGCGGCCATGTACATCT
Source organism: Vicinamibacterales bacterium (assembly GCA_049679965.1). GTDB lineage: Bacteria > Acidobacteriota > Vicinamibacteria > Vicinamibacterales > CAVVIG01 > 2-12-FULL-65-11. Next base: position 9,490 of record JBAUGX010000241.1, on the reverse strand, counting down.
TCTCGCGGCGTGATTTCAAGTAGACCCAACAGGCGATGCGCATGAAGCTCAGACCTCTGGCCGGTGGGCTCGGGATCACGGCGGTCGCCGGCGCGCTGCTGGCCGCCGCGATCCAGGTGCAGGCCCTCCGCGAGCGCATTTACCCGGCATCGATCGAGGTGGAAGACACGCTGTACGTGACGTCGGGGACAGCCATTCGTCGGCTGTCGGGCGCTTACAGCGCCGTGATGGCGGACGTCTATTGGATTCGTGCGATTCAGCACTATGGCGGGCTGAAGCGCCGTCTGCGTGCCCAGCCGGACGCCTCGATCCCTCCGGTGCTTGCGGCCTCCGAGCCCGCGCCCTATCGCCAGCTCTATCCGCTCCTCGATATCACCACGACGCTCGACCCTCGGTTCAACATCGCCTATCGATTTGGCGCGGTGTTCCTGGCCGAACCGCCGCCCGGCGGTCCCGGACGGCCAGACCTGGCGATTGCGCTCCTTGAAAAGGGCCTTCGCGAACGACCCGATAAGTGGGAGTACATGCAGGACATTGGCTTCGTGCACTACTGGTATCGCCGGGACTACCCTGCGGCGGCAGCCTGGTTCGACAAAGGCGCCAGTGTGCCCGGCGGGCCGTGGTGGCTCAAGTCGCTCGCGGCGACCACCCTGGCGCAGGGGGGCGATCGCCGCTCGTCTCGATTGATATGGGAGGCCATCCTGGCATCGGCCGACAACGACTGGCTGCGGCAGGACGCCGAGCGCCGGCTCGCGCAGCTCAACGCGCTCGATCAGATCGATGCGCTTCAGGCAAACGTCGATACGTGGTCCCGGAGCGGCGTGTCGGTCGCCGATTGGCTCGCGCTGGTGCGCGCGGGCGCGCTGCCGGGCATCCCCGTGGATCCGAGTCGCACGCCCTACGAGCTGACGCCCGAGGGCCGCGTACGCCTGTCGCCGACATCCCCACTGTGGCCGCCGCCTGACGAGCCGACCGCCATCGGTGCGCCACCGCCGTCATGACGGCCCTTCCGGCCTTCTTCGCCCTGTTCTTCTCGGCGGCCTTCGGCGCCATCATCGGCAGCTTTCTGAACGTCTGCATCTACCGGCTTCCTCGCGGCATGTCGATTGTCTGGCCGGCCTCCCGGTGCCCGCACTGCCAGCGCGCGTTGTCGTGGTTCGAGAACGTCCCCATCGTCAGCTACGTCGTCCTGGGTGGACGTTGTCGCACGTGCCGGGTCCGCATCACCCCCCGGTATCCGGTTGTTGAAGCGCTGACCGCAGCGATATTCGTGCTCGGCTGGTGGTACTACGGGCCAGGCCTCCTCCTCGCCTCGAGACTCGCGTTGGGCTGCGCGCTCGTCGTGCTGTTTGCCGTCGACCTCGAGCATCACCTGCTGCCCAACGCGATTACGCTCCCCGGCGTCGCCGTCGGATTCATCCTGAGCTTCGGTGCCGAGCCCGGATGGCTGGCCTCGCTCCTGGGCATCGTGCTCGGTGCGGGCCTGCTGTACGGCGTGGCCGAGGCCTACTATCGGATCCGCCACGAGGAGGGACTCGGCATGGGCGACGTGAAGATGCTGGCGATGGTCGGGGCCTTCCTGGGCTGGAAGCTGACGCTCGTCACGCTGCTGATGGCGTCGTTCGCCGGATCGATCGTGGGCCTCGTGCTCATGGCCACCGGCCGCGGCGGCCTCAAATATGCGCTGCCTTTCGGCACGTTCCTGGCTCTGGGCGCGGCTGCCGCGGCGACCGTCGGGCCGAGGCTGCTGGACTGGTACGTGGGTCTTCTGTGACGCCAAACGGCTACGCGTTGCTCCCGCTGCTGGCGATTGTGACCGGTGTCGCGGCGCTTCTCGTGTTCGCATTGCTGCGAATTGCGGCCGTCGCGCGGGACGCACGACGCACGCGAGAGGAGGGCGGCGAGACGGCGCTCCTCTCGGCGGCCCTGCAGGAGGCGGTGACCAAACTCAAGGCGCAGGAACGCGCGATGGCGGCGCGGGCGGATGCCTCCGAGCGGTTGAGCGGCGAGATCATCTCGGGCCTGACGGCAGGCTTGCTCGTGGTCGGGCTGAACGGAGAGATCCGCATCCTCAACCCCGCGGGCCGGCGGATGCTCGACGTGCCTGAGGCGGCGCCGCTCGAGTCGGCTCGGCGTTTGCCACGCGAGGCGCCGCTCTTCGCGGTCATCGACGAGTGTGTGCGAGGAGGAGCGGCGATCGTCCGCCGCGAGGTGTTTCTCCCGGAGGTCGGCCGGGGTCTGTACCTCGGCGTCACGGTGTCGCCGCTGTTTGACGGCGAAGGGCGGCTGCATGGCGCGATCTGCCTCTTTGGCGATCTGACAGCTGTGAGGGACCTCGAGGAGCAGCTGCGACTGAAGAACAGCCTCGCGACGCTCGGTGAGCTGACGGCCGGTATCGCGCACGAGTTTCGCAACGGCCTGGCGACGATTCAGGGATACAGCAAGCTGGTCGACGTCAAGGCCCTGCCGGACGCCTACCGGCCGTACGTCGAGGGGATTCGCGCCGAGACCGAGTCGCTCAGCCAGGTCGTCACCAACTTCCTCAACTTCGCGCGCCCGGCGGAGCTCACCCTCTCGCGGGTCGATCTGCGCGGCATCTGCGAGCGGGCGGCGGACGAGATTCGGGCCGAGGCGCGAGCACTTGGCGGCGACGTCCTTGTCAGGGGCGAGTTCGGCGCAGTTGACGGTGACGAGGTGCTGTTGCGCCAGGCCTTCAGCAATCTGGTGCGGAACGCGCTCGAGGCCTGCGCCGGAGCGGCGGTCGCGCCTCAGGTCGTCGTCGGGTCCGAAATCGACCACACCCAGCGCGTGTCACGCATCACTGTCGCTGACAACGGACCCGGCATTCCCCCCGCGTCGCGCGAACGGGTCTTCCGCCCCTTCTTCACGTCCAAGCGCAACGGCACCGGCTTGGGTCTCGCGCTCGTTCAGAAGGTCGTCGTCTTTCACAACGGGCGCGTGATCGCGGGCGCATCGCCCCAAGGCGGCGCCAGCCTGCAGGTCACGCTGCCGATGGCCGGCTGACAGATTCCAGAATCGTTACGAACCGTAACAGAAGAGACCACCCCCACCTCCCAGGACGTCGCAAGACGGCCGTGAGCCTCGCGGCCATCCTACTGATTCAAAAGGCTCTATCGTCATATCCAGTCTGGCAGTACTGCTCTGGCAGTCCTATTGCTCCAGCTCATGGCGAGCGCAATATGAACGACAACATCAAGGCACGTCGTCGAATTCTTCACCGCCAAGCGGGCTTCAGCCTCCTCGAGATGCTGGTGACGCTCGGTATCGCGGGCGTTCTCGGGTCGATGGCGGTGTTCTCCTTCCGGCAGGCAGAGCCGTACTTCAAGGGCGACGGCGGGATGCGCGTGCTGCAGTCGCAATTCATCACGGCGCGCGAGCTCGCGATTGCCCAGCGGCGCAACATGCGGCTGACCTTCACGAACACCAACCAGGTGAACATCGTCCGCGAAGAGGTGTTCCCTCCCAACACGACGACCGTCGTCGGTGACGTGCTCTTCGAGGGCGGCATGACGTTCGGCCTGGTCGCCGGGGTTCCTGACACGCCAGAAGCTTTTGGCAACCCGACGCCCGTCGCTTTCGGGGCAGCGGCCATCGTGATGTTTACCCCCGAGGGGATGCTGGTGGATCAAGCCACCGGCAATCCGATCAATGGGTCGGTGTTCATTGCCTTTCCGGGCATGGCGCGTTCTGAACGCGCGGTGACGGTGCTTGGCGCGACCGGCCGTATTCGCGCCTATCGATGGGACGGCAGACAGTGGGTATTGGTGTAACCATGCGACAACATTCTTCTGAACACGGGATGTCCGTCATCGAGGTGGTCGTGGCGCTGGGGATCCTCGCGGCGGCCATGCTCGGTGCGGCCGGCGTCTTCACCCAGGGGATGGCGGAGCTGAACAGCTCGCCTGCCGGCGTCATCATGACGCAGAAGGCCGCCGAGGCCGTTGAAGCCGTCTTCGCGGCCCGCGATTCCCACACGCTGACGTGGGCGCAGATTCGAAACGCGGCCGGCGCGAACAACGATGGCGGGGTCTTTCTCGACGGCCCTCAGCCGCTCAGAGTAGCCGGCGCGGACGGTCTCGTCGGTACCGCCGACGACCTAGCAGTGGAGTCCGTCGTGCTCCCGGGCAATGACCAGCTGCTTGGGACCGGTGACGACATCACGGTTCAGCTCGATCAATACACGCGGGAGATCGTCATTCGCGATATTCCGAACATACCGCTCAATTGCGGGCTCGTGAACAACCCGTGCACATTGCGCACGATCACCATCGCGATCACCTACACGGACGGCGCGAGGACGCAGACGTACAACCTCACGACGTACGTGTCGAACTGGGCGTAGGGGACTGTCATGCACAAGATGTCACGTAGCGACGGCTTCACCATCGTCGAACTGATGGTCTCCATGGCGATTACCCTCGGGGTGCTGGCCGGCGCGATGACCACCATCCGGAACGCCATGACGCTCAACGACGCCGGCCTGCAGGTGGCCGACTCGAATCAGAACCTGCGCTCCGGTGCCAACCTGCTCATCCGCGACCTGCTCCAGGCGGGCCGGCTGATTCCCATCGGTGGGATCCCCATCCCCTCTGGCGTCGGCGCGGTGGGCATCAACCGTCCGGGCGCCCCGAACACGTTCAACTTTTTCGACAACGTCGGCCAGGTGACGCTGACCGCCATCACCACGGGCTCCACGCTTGGGCCGCTGGTCAACAACGCCACGACCGACATCGTCACGATTCTGATGATCGATCCGCTGCTGCCCTTTGCGAACCTCCCGGCGGGCGCCGTCGCCGCCGACGGGGCGAGCGTGACGCTTGGGCCGGCCTCGCCCTGGATTACCGGCCTCAACCCGGGCCCGCCGGTTGAGACCGTCAGCACCATCAAGCAAGGTGACCTGGTCTGGTTCAATGTGGGCGGCGGCGCGATTCAGACCGTCACGTCCGCCGACGCGACGAAAGCGTATTTCGCCACCGGTGGCAACGACTGGTTCAACTTCAATCAGCGCAACGCCGCCGAGGGTACCGTCATGGAGCTCTGTCCAGCGGGGAATCCCATCCCGGGGGCGGCCTGCGTCGGTGGGTTTGGGGCCATGAAGCTCTACCGGCTTCTCATGGTCACCTACTACGTGGACACGACGGGGCCCGAACCACGCCTCACGCGGGTGCAGAACCACTTCACGCCGCAGGCGCTCGCGGGCGTGGTCGAGGACCTCGAGCTTACGTTCGATGTGGTGGACAGCGTGACGAACCCGACGGGCCTCCCGTCGCTTCCGGTTGTACTGAACGGGCTCACATACACGGCGAATCAGATTCGAAAGGTCAACCTGCACATCGGCGTGCGATCGGATTTGCTCTCGCCCGGGCAAGTGGACTACATCAGGAACCACATGACGACGTCAGTGAGCATTCGCAATCTCGCGAGTATCAATCGGTACCAATAGACCCGAGACGAGGACCATATGGACACGTCATCTTCTTCTTGTTCGCGTACGTCCAGCCAACGCGGCATCGCCATAATGACCACGCTGCTGGTGCTGACGCTGATGTCGGCGCTCCTCATCGGCTTCACGGCCGTCATCATGGGCGATCAGCGATTCCGCCTCATCGACCGTGACCGCTCGCGCGCGTTTTACGCCGCGATGGCCGGCCTGGAAAAGATGACCGCGGACCTCGGAAACCTGTTTTTCGTCAACGTCGCGCCGACGCCGGCGCAGGTGGCCAACCTGACGGTCGCGCCGCCCGCGCTTGCGGACACGGCGTTCGTCAGGGCGGACGGCACGTCGGGGTACACGATCACCGCCGGGGCGCCGTCGGTCCAGACCATTTCTTCAGGGCCCTATCAGGGTCTCATGGCGCTGCTGACGCTGTACTCGATGGATGTGACCGCCCGCACCACGACTGGCGGCGACGTGCACCTCCAGCGGCAGACCGAGACCGTGGCCATTCCCGTCTTTCAGTTCGGCATGTTCTCGGACGTGGATCTGTCCTTCTTTGCCGGTCCGAATTTCGATTTCGGCGGCCGCATTCACACGAACGCGAACCTGTTCCTCTCTGAGGGCGCCGGCGGTACCCTCACACTGAGGGACAAGGTGACCGCGGTGCGGGAAATCATCCGCAACCGGCTGCAGAACGGCGTGGCGATCGGAACCTCCGGGCACACCGGCCCCGTGAGCATGGCGAAGTCCACCAACTCGTTCCGCAATCTTCTCGCGGGCGCGCCGGGCGAAGGCAGCGTCGTGGACGGCGCCGGTCCTCCCATGAGTGCCGTGAACGAGCCGACCTGGCACACCGTGTCGCTGAGCACGTACAACGGGTACATTCGGAACGGCCGCACCGGCGCGAGGCCGCTGAACCTGCCGGTCCTCACGCTGGGCGGGGCGAACGTCGCCATCATTCAGCGGGCCCCGGCGAACGAGAACGTCGCCAACCCCCTGATGTTCGCCGAGCGATTCTTCAGCCAGACGAGCGTGCGGATTCTCCTGTCCGACAACGCGGCCGACATCACTGGGCTGCCGGGCGTCACCGCAGCCGCCCCCGTGCTGCTCGACGGCGACTGGGTCGCGGCTCCGCCGGCGGGCTATGGACCGGTTGACGCGACGCATCCGCCGATTGCCACGTCCCGCGGCCCCAATTCATCGACAATCACCGCGGCGGTCGCGGCTGGCGCGGCGCTAATCAATGTGACCAACAATGCCGGAACGCACTCGTTCAAACCAGTCATCACGCTGCAGGGTGTGCCCGTGACGTGTACCGGCAAGACGGCCCTCACGTTCACCGGCTGCGTCGGCACTCCGGCGGCCCCCAATGCGGCTCCGGTCACATGGAGGAATGCCGCGACAACGCTCACGGCTGCCACAGCTGCCGGAGCCGCAACGATCAACGTAGTGGCCACCGCCGCTTTCGTGCCACAGCCGTTCTGGTTGGCCACCGTCGCGGGGGCTGGGCAGCCGGCTAATAACCTTGTGCAGTGCACGGGCTATACGCCGACGACGTTCACCGGTTGCGCAGGAACGCCGGCAGCGCCAAACAATGCCGTCTTCACCAGCAATGCGCTGTCGAACGCCGGCACTGGCACCATCGGCGGCTTCATCAAGATCGAGATTCAGAACGCCGCTCTCGCCTGGCAGGACGTAACGCTGCAGATTCTGAATTACGGCATCGGGGGGCCGAATCTGGCTGGCGGTGGTCAGATCTGCGACGACCCGACGCCAAACGCGATCTTGAGGATTCAGCGCCTCCGGGACAACGCCCAGAACGGCGCCAACGGCGGCGGCTGCAACTACGCGAGTGTCGGCGGCGCTGGAGCGGTGACCAGGACATCAACCGACTTCTGGCCCAACACACTCTTCGACACGCGCGAGGCGGTCTACCGCGACGTGGCCCCGGCCGGCAATGCTCTCGTCCTTGGCGGCGTGATGCACTACATCTCGCTCGATGTCAGGAACCTGTCGCGGTGGCTCCAGTGCGTGAATGGGGCCGTGCCTGGCGGCAGCTACGGCCCACCCGTCGTCTGCAGCGGGACGAACGCGAAGCTCCACGACAACAACGGCTACTCGGTGTACTTCTCGGACCGCCGAAACAACCGAGACGCGGCCAACGCAGAGACCGGCGAGTTCGGCTGGGAGGATTTCGTCAATCCCGCGAGCGCGACCGGCGCGCCCAACAACGTGGCCGACCTCGGTGAAAACGTCAACGGGAATGTGGACGGCGGCGGCAACCCCATCCTCGACATCTACGGGCGGCTTCCCGCCTACAACGGCGTCTCGGGCGCCGTGCCGCCGGGTGCGCTGGCGCCACTCGATGGCAACGCGCGGCCGACGACGCTCGTCAGCTCCGGCCAGGCAATTGTGAATCGTGCGCTCCACTTCAGGCGCGCGCTGAAGCTGATCAACGGCGGCCTCGGCAACATCGTCATGCCGGGCCTGACCGTCGCCAGCGAGAACCCCGTCTACGTGCAGGGTAACTGGAACATGGCCGCGTGGCCGCAAGTCGCCCAGGCCGGAGACAATCATGCGGCGACCTCGGTTATCGCCGACTCGGTAACGCTGCTCTCGAACGCCTGGAGTGACAACATCTCGTACACGCAGCCGTATCTGCCAGGCAATCGCGTGCGCAGCGCCCAGACCTTCTATCGTCTGGCGATCATCTCGGGTAAGGGGCCGGCATTCCCTCAGCCTCCGCAGCCAGTACCCGGCGGCGCCGCGAACCCATGGGATTTCGGCACCGACGGCGGCGCGCACAACTTCCTGCACTTTCTCGAAGGAGGCGGCAACACGGTGAACTACGCTGGCTCCATCGCGACGTTCTATTTCAATCGACAGGCGGTCGGCACCTACAAGTGCTGCAACACGGTGTACGCGCCTCCGACGCGTAACTTCGCCTTCGACATCGGGTTCCTCAACCCGGCGCTGTTGCCTCCGGGGACACCGGTGTTCCGCGATCTGAACACGATCGGATTCTTCGTCGAAAACCGTCCGGGCAGGTGAGATGACGACGGTTGACTCACTCGATAGGAAACGCACCTAAGGAGCGAGGTCATATGAAGAGATACGGTAGCGTGACGATGCTGCTCTCGGGGCTCTTGGCGCTGATGCTGACGTCCCGTTCGGTCGAAGCGGACCAGTTCTCGGTGATGAGTGCGCGCCAGCTTATGGCGACAGGCCAGCTGGTCATCGGCGGGTCCGGGTTCAGGCCTGGTGTGCGGGTCCTGCTGAATGGCAGCGACTTGAGAGTGGATTCGCTGACCGAGCGCCAAATCGTGGCGCGGCTCCCGGTGGCCCTGCCGCCCGGCAGCTACCGCCTGGTCCTCGACCCGCGACGGGGAGACGTCGAGCGGTTCATCGTGACTATTGGAGCCGCGGGTCAGGCAGGTCAAGGTCCCCAGGGTCCCCAGGGCCCCCCGGGCGCCCGAGGATCTGACGGATCAATGGGGCCCGCCGGGCCGATGGGACCGAGAGGACCCGCTGGACCCCCGGGACCGAAAGGCGAGACTGGCCTGCCGGGAGCCCCTGGGGAGGCGGGCGGCCTATACGTTCTTGCGGCAAACGGAAAAGAGCTGGGTACGGTCGTGAAGTTCTCGTTCGGTGAACCGACGATGGTCGCGTTGCGGGACAATGGTGTCTGGCTCGCCGTTCCGATCGATCAGAACGGCATCTATGCGACGTCCTACTACGCGTTGTACGCCGACGGTGCGTGCGCCACGCCGGCTTATGTCCAGCAGGACAGCAATCCTCTACCACTGTTCCGTCTACTCCAGACCGTGAACCCGGGTGACACGACGGCGTACTACGCCGGCAATCCGGCTCGCGTAATGACTCCCGGCAGTATCTCGCTTCTCGGGCGTCCCAACGACTGTCAGTCAGCGGTGGGTACGGGTTATGACGTCCCCACGTTTGTTGGACCGCTCAAGACCTTCGACCTCTCGGCCTTCCCCGGACCGTTCACCATCAAGTAGCGGCGCAGATTCC
>JBAUGX010000240.1:0-4239 GCA_049679965.1 Vicinamibacterales bacterium | reverse complement strand
ACTTCGAACGGCGCTGTTTGCGGTCGGCGACGCCCTGGGTATCGAGCACGCCGCGAATGATGTGATAGCGAACGCCGGGCAGATCCTTGACGCGGCCGCCGCGGATGAGCACGAGGCTGTGCTCCTGCAGGTTGTGGCCGACGCCCGGAATGTAGGTCGTCACTTCGATCCCGTTGGTCAGACGCACGCGCGCGACCTTGCGCAGCGCCGAGTTGGGCTTCTTGGGCGTCTGCGTGAAGACGCGGACGCACACGCCGCGCTTCTGCGGGCTGTCCTGCAGGGCCGGACTCTTGGTCTTGCTGACGATCTTCTTGCGTCCCTGGCGGACAAGCTGGCTGATGGTCGGCATAAATACATGTCGCCGGACCGGATGGCGCCCGGCCCACGGCAAAATCGACTCAGACTCTTGTTCCAGGCCTGAAAGCCCCGACGGCTTGGCGCCCGGAAACGTGACGCCCCTACGTTCTTGAGAATCTCGCGACGGACGGTCTTCCCGGAAGACGCTTCCTGCAGCGGCGAAGCTAGATAGGGTGTCCTAGCTCCGACAGAACCTGGGGAATATAGCACGTGCGGCACGGCCGTGCCAATCTTCCTGAGCCCCATTACAAACGGGCGTACCAATTTCACGGTTTTTGGGTAAACTGTGCCGTCTGCGTTGGTCCGCTTGGAGCGGGCTCGCTTAGGTTTGCAACCAGTTCTGAGGTGGGAACTATGAAGCGTCTATCTTCAGCAGCGGTAACCCTCGGCATCATCGTCGTGTCGGCGACCATCATGTTTGCGCAACAGGCTCAACCGGCCGCGCCACCGCAAGGCGGCCAGGGCGGCCGTGGCGGGGCTCCCGGCGGCCAGGCTGGCGGAGGCCGCGGCGCGCCATTCCCGCCGCCGACGAACCTGCAGGTGCTCCCCAAGGACATCGCGGTTCCGGACCTGCAGGCCGCGATGAATGGCATCGCCCAAAGCATGGGTGTGCAGTGCAACTACTGCCACGTGCCACCGGCCGCTCCGCCAGCCCCGGCGGCAGGAGCAGCGGCAGCGCCGCCGGCAGCCGGCGGGGCCCGTGGAGGCCGTGGGGGTGCACCGCAGCTCGATTTCGCACTCGATGACAAGGCGGAGAAGAAGACGGCTCGCCTGATGCTCAAGATGGTCAACGATCTGAACGCCAAGTTGACCGCCGAAGTCGCGCCCGTGATTGGCAGGCCCGCCGCGGAGCTGACGCGCGTGCAGTGCGCCACCTGCCACAGGGGCGTGACCAAGCCCGAGCAGATCAGCACGGTTCTCTCGGGGCTGATGCTGAGCAAGGGCGAAGCCGCCGCCGTCGCCAAGTACCGCGAGTTGCGCACGGGGTTCTACGGTGCGCAGGCCTACGACTTCAGCGAAGTGATGCTCGTCAGGCTGGCCCAGGCGTCGCTTGCGGCCAACAAGACCGACGATGCCATGGGGTGGCTGAAGCTGAACCTCGAGTTCTATCCGAGGTCTTCGCAGTCCTACGTCCAGATGTCGCAGGTGTACACGCGCAAGATGGACACGCCCTCGGCGATTACGGCGATGGAGAAGGCCGTCGAGCTCGATCCGGACAACATGGCGACCAAGCGCCAGCTCGACACGCTCAAGGGCGTGGCGCCGGCGGCCCCGGCAGGGCGCGGCGCGCCACCGGCCCAATAGGCCGCCCGGATTTCTCACAACTGCGGTGCATAGGGCGGGTCCGAAGGGACCCGCCCTCTTTTTTTGTACGGTGCGGCCGGCTTCAGCCGGACCCTACCACTTCAGCATCATGAAGCCGCGCAGGATGGGGCCGACGCTGTTGGTGAACTCGCCGAACCGCGCCGTGCCCGCCACCGGGTAGACGTCGCGCGGGTTGTCGTGATTGGTCGCGTTGAAGAGCTGAATTCCGAGGTCGGCGGACCGGTTCAGCAGCATGAGATTCTTGTAGACAATCAGGTCGGTGGCCATGAAGGCCGGAAAGTCCCTGTCGTGCGGTGTTCCCGCGTACAGATACCGGTCGGTGAGCGACGAATACGGAAAGCCCGAACGCCATTCGGTGACCGGTGAGACGACGATCCCACCCGGCAGGTTGAACGTACCCCACGCGATCACACGGTGCGGCGCGTCGGTTGAGAGGCGCGCCCGCCCCCCCGGCTGCACGAGCGGGACGTCGAAGCCCTGGAACTGCGTCGAAAAGTCGTTGAGCTCGCCCTTGGCGTCGGAGCGCACGTAGCTGACGAAGATCTGCTGGTCCCGCTCGAAGCGGCGGCGTACCGACAGCTGCAGTTCCTGATACCGGCCCGTGCCCGAGCTCATCACGGTCAGCGGACCGCTTTGGGCCGGCACGTCGAGTGTCGCCAGGCGGATGGAATTGCGCTCGGTCACGCTGACCTGCGCGTCGAGACCCGGCCGAATCTGCCGCTCGATGCCAACGGTCACAGTCACCGCGCGGGGCAAACGCAGATGACGAACCGCCGGCTGCAAGGACAGCGTGTCGATCGTCGCACCGGTCGCCGGATCGAAGCGCGTGTCGGTCCGCGCGGGATATCCCCCAAAGGCCTGCACGAGGAGCGGCAGGTCGCCGACGAAGGTTCCATAGCCCGCCTTGACAACGGTCCGATCGGACGCGTCGAGGCCGAGGCGCAGGCCCAGGCGCCCCGACGGCGCCCGGTATCCGTGCGACCCGTTGTAGTCGACCCGTACCCCGCCATCAATCTGCAGCCGCTCGCTCGCGTGCCAGACGTCGCGCGCGGCCAGGTAGGAGGGACGATCGCTCGCCTCAAGCGAGGCGGTGCCGGTGCCCGTGTCCCCCGCCGGTCCGAAGCCCACCCTGCGCACCAGGCGCCCGATCGCGTCCACGACCAGGACCGGCTGTTCGGTGACCGAGCCGGTCAGCCGCCGCGAGAAGATCCCGGCGGCGATCGTGAACTCGTGCAGTCTCGCTTTGATCACCGCGGCCTGTTCCGATGTGACGGTCAGCCCCACGCGTGACGACTGGCGGCTCATGTGCGAAAACCAGTTGCCGCTCCATCCCTCGGGCGACAGCGACGAGGTCCCAGCGCCTCGCGGCGTCAGCGAGGCTTCACGATCGAAGGCGCCGAACCTGACCGTCAGGACGTTGGTCGGATCGAGGATGAACCGGTTCGTGACGCCAATGAACAGGTCCTTTCCGCGGGTGTCGGTTGCCGCCTGGTCGTCGCGCCGCGGGCTGAGGGATTCTGAATCCCTGCCGCTCGCCATGACCAGGCCCTCGATCGTCAGCGTGTTCCGGGCCCCCGCGGTCAGGTCAACCCGCGCGAACACGATTCCGCTCTGCTCGACGACGTCCGGCCCCCCGCTCTGGGTCACCTCGGGGACCGGAATGCGTTCGAAGTCCCATTCAGCTGACGTGAAATAGCGCGCGCGACGCGTGCGGTTCGCATCGCTCGCGTAAATCCGCGGGAAGATGCCTTCAAGGCGTCCGGCGTTGGGATTGGTGAACCGCGGTCTCGGCACGAATCCCTGAACGCCCATCTTGAAGTTCTCATCGCCGGGCTTGCTGTCGATCTGCACGAGCCCGCCAAGAAGACCGCCGTAGGTGACCGACATCGGGTCGCGCAGCAGATCGATGCCCCGCACGGATTCGAACGGAAGATTGATCGACGAGGTGCCCGTTGCCGGATCGGTGACGTTGAAGCCGTCGATCAGGAGCGGCGTGTCGCTCACGCGGGCACCGCCGAACCGGAGCAGTCCGTCGGCACCCCGGACCACCGAGGGCAGCAGGCCCAGCGACTCGCGCGCCTTGAGCTGCGTCGAGGGGAGCCGCGCCACCGTCGTGGCCGCGAGGCTGCTCCCGAGCGCTGCCGTCGTCAGCGGCGCGGGCGCTATCGTCGGCGCCAGCACGGTCGTCGAGTCGGTGGCCCCCGCCAGGGGAAGCACGACCCGTTCCGAGCCAGCGCGATCGACGCGAACCGTCTCAAATCCGTCGAGCGAGAAGACGATGGTCGTGGCGCGGGGATCGAGATCGAAGGTGCCGTCTTCGCGCGACGTCACAGCCCGCACGAGCGTCGGGCCATCGAACAGCTGCACCGTGACGCCGGGCAGCGGCAGGCCGGTCTGATCCACGACTGTGCCACGCACCGATTGCGCAGCCGCCAGCCCGGCGGTCAGGGCCAGAGAGAGCACGGTCAGCGCGAGCCTGCGATCCAAGCTGTCGGATCCTACCGCATCCGCATGTCAGCGAGAAGCTGACATGTAGTGGGGCGGACCCTTCGGGTC
>JBAUGX010000239.1:0-6707 GCA_049679965.1 Vicinamibacterales bacterium | reverse complement strand
CGCGCGTGGTGTTTGGCGACGGCGCGCTGGCGCGTCTGGGCGAGCTCGCGCGCGAGCTGTCTTTCACGCGCACGCTCATCGTGGCCGATCGCGGCATCGTCGCGACTGGCCTGGTCGACCGCGGTGCGGCGCTCCTCGATGCGGCGGGCATCACGCCGTTCTTCTTTCACGACTTCGGCGCCAACCCCGACACACATATGGTCGAAGCCGGACGCGCGCACGCGGCCGCCTGCGCCGTGGACTCGATCGTGGCGATTGGCGGCGGCAGTTCCCTCGACTGCGCCAAGGGCATCAACTTCGTCCTGACCAACGGCGGGACGATGAGCGACTACCGGGGGTTCGGGAAGGCCTCGCGGCCCATGCTGCCGTCAATCGGCGTGCCGACCACCGCCGGGACCGGCAGCGAGGCGCAGGCCTACGCGCTCATCTCCGACGCGGACACGCACGCCAAGATGGCGTGCGGCGATCCGAAGGCGGCCTTCCGCACTGCGATTCTCGATCCAGCGGTGACCGTCTCGCAGCCTCGTGCCGTGACGGCGATCGCCGGTTACGACGCCATCTCGCACGCCGTCGAGTCCTACGTCACCACCTGCGGCAACGAGATCTCGGACGTCTTCGCCCGCGATGCCTGGCGGCTGCTCGAGGCTCATTACGAGCGCGTGCTGACCGAGCCGGCCGATCTCGTCGCCCGCGGCGCCATGCTCGTGGGCGCGCACGAGGCCGGCATTGCCATCGATCAATCGATGCTCGGCGCGACGCATGCGTGCGCCAACCCGCTGACGGCGCACTACGGCACGCCGCACGGCATTGCCATCGCCGTCATGCTGCCGCACGTCGTGCGCTGGAACAGCGGGGAGGTCGCCTATCGCTACGGTGAGCTGCTGAGCGTGTCAGGCTTGGATGGCGGGCGGGTGCAAGGCCAGCGTCTGGCCGAGCGTCTCGAAGCGCTGGCGAGAATCGGCGGATTGCCGGCCAGACTCGGCGACCTTGGCGTGCCGCGAGACGATCTCGCCACGCTTGCCGCCGAAGCAGCCGCGCAGTGGACCGGCACGTTCAATCCGCGGCCGTTCGATGCGGCGGCTGCGCTCATGCTGTACGAACAGGCGTACTGACGAAGAGCCTCGCCGGACCTGAAGGTCCGGCCTACGTACCGTACGGGACAAGAAGTAGGGCGGACCCTATTGGGTCCGCCGCTCCGGGATCGGATGTGCGACGTGGCGTCCATTCTTGCCGGCTGACGTGTCGCGGAGGATCGCGAACAAGCATTCGATGAGGTCCGCGCGACGCCGGCCGCAGCGCACGTCTTCGCGCAAATGCTCGCGCGCTGTGTCTTCAGACAGGGCGGGACGGTAGGGCCGGTCGGTCGTCAACGCGTCGAAGACATCCACCATCCCGATGATCTGCGCCAGCAGGGGGACGGCCTCTCCTGTCAGACCGTCCGGATAGCCGCTGCCATCGAGGCATTCGTGATGGTGGCGGATGATCGACCGGGCCTTCTTGAGCGAGACCAGCCCGGCACACAGCTCGTCGCCGACGATCGTGTGCCGCTTCATCACGTCGTACTCGGCCGTGGTCAGCGGGCCGGCCTTGAGGAGAATCGAGTCGGGCACGGCAATCTTTCCCACGTCGTGGAGAAACCCGCCGCGCCGCAGCGCGCGCAGATCGTCGCCCGCGAGGCCCAGACGCTCGCCGACCGCGGCGCCGTAGGCCGCCAGCCGTTCGCAATGGCCCTTGGTGCAGGGATCCCGGGCCTCAATCGTGACGGCGAGCGTGGTCATGACGACTTCGACGGACTCGAGGTTGTCGGTGTCGCGCTTGAGTTTGACGAGCGAACGCACGCGCGCCACCAGTTCGTCGGCCACGACCGGCTTGGCGATCACGTTGTCGGCGCCCGCATTGGCGGCCTCGGTCAGTAGATGCGGATCGCGCTCGCCGGTGACGAGCACGACCGGCGTGAATCGCGTGCTGATATCGCTCTTCAGGCGCCGGCAGACTTCGAGCCCGCTCATGCCGGGCATCGAGACGTCGAGCAGAATCACGTCTGGACCGTCTGAGCCGACCGCCTCCAACCCGGCGAGTCCGTCCGGCGCGCTCGAGACGGTGTAGCCCTGCCGCGTGAGCAAGCGGCTGAGGATCTCCACGATGGCCGGCTGATCGTCGATCACGAGAACATGGCCGCCAGGGGGGGCTGGAGCCGGCGTGTGAACGGGTCGGTCGGCCGTGAGCCGTGTTGGCCGCGCTGTCAGGCTCGGAGCCAATAAACACCTCGGAAGATTGTGTGGATGACCCTAGGGCGGAGCACGAACCGTACCCGGCACCGCTCGGCGAAATCCACTGGCCCGTGCAACAGGATGCCGGGTCGTTCGGGCTGCCGGCACGCCGCGCTGTGCGGTTCGGAGGCGCACAGTCCCTGGTATGCCGCCCGCACGGCGCACACCTGACTGACAAGACTGATCGGCCGCTTGCAGAATCGTTGGCGTGGAGTTCAAGGCCGGGAGTTCTGCCCAAGGCGCTGAGAGTTACGGAAGGTCTCGGTGGCATGCCGTTGGCAATCGCTCGGCCTGACCATGCGCCTCATCGCGCGGACCGACACACCGCTTGCGGCCGGACTCGTCATCGGCGCGCTCATTCTGTTTCACCAGCCTCTCCGGCTGGTGCTCGACTGGGCGCGGAGCATCGATGACTACTACCACCTGGATCTGGTGCCGGCGCTCATCGTGCTGGCCGCGCTGTTCACATTTCATCAATTTCGCAAGCGGCGGCGGAGCCAGGCGGAGATGATGGCTGCCGCGGCCGAGGCGCGCCAGCATCTCGCACGGACGCGCGAACTCGAAGCGCTCGTCGCCTTCGGGCGGACGCTCGCCACCGCGCTCGACGTGCAGGGGCTGGGGTACGCGGTGTCGAAGTGCCTCCCGGGTTTCACCCGCGAATGCGGGACCTGGGTGCTCGTCATCCGGCAAGGCGCCTGGCACACGCTTTCGATCGATCCGGTCACCGAACAGGAACTGTCGCGTGATGAACTGGAGCGGCTGGCGACCTCGGCGCTTGCGATTCAGGCCGTCGAGCCCGACGCTCATGCTGAAGGCATCGTCGTTGAGTCGTCCGTGTGTTTCCCGCTGGTCGTGGGGAGCGCGGTGGTCGGGGTGCTTGGCGTACGGCAGCCGGCAGTCGGCAGTCCGGCAGTCGGACTCGACGGTGCGGCACGACGCGCGTTGGGTGTCGCCGCGTCATTCTTGAGCGTCGCCGTCCGTAACGTCCATCTGATCGTCGAAACCCGGGATGTCAGCGTGCACGATCCGCTGACCGGGTGTCTCCACCGGACTCCCGGTCTGGAGGCCCTCAGCGCCGAACTGCGTCGCGCCAAGCGCTCCAATCTGCCGCTGTCGGTGCTGATGCTGGATGTCGATGAGTTCAAGCAGATCAACGATCGATACGGCCACCAGTGCGGCGATCTGGTGCTCGGCGCCATCGGTCGACGCCTCCAGCACACGCTGCGCGGCAGTGACGTCAAGTGCCGCTACGGCGGCGACGAGTTCATCCTGATTCTTCCCGACACGCCGCTGCACGGCGCGCAGCAGGTGGCCAACGGCATCCTCAAGGAAATCATGGCCTACCCGGTCGAGCACAGCGGCAGCACGCTGTCGGCGACCGTCAGCATCGGCATCGCCTGCACCGAGACGGGAGATGCCGATGCGAAGACCGTCATCGAGCGGGCAGACAAGGCGCTCTACTGCGCGAAGAAGGCCGGACGGAACCGGTGGTGTGTCGCAGCGAGCGACGGCGGCGTCCAGCTTGATGCGGCGGCCTCAGCCGCGTCGCGATCGACGACGTCGCGGGCGAACCACGTCGCTCACGACATCGAGCGGACGGCCTAATTCAAGTCTGAAGGCTGAAGGCTCAGACATGTAGCACGGCGTGTGTATCATGTGCTACATTAACGCTCGATGAAAGCCTACATCCACGCGCGCCTCGCCAAGGGCGACTACGCCGTCCTCAGGGATCTCAAGAAGGCGACCGGCCATTCAGAATCACAGCTCGTGCGGCGTGGGCTTCGCCTGGTCCTCGATGAGCTCGGCCGAAGACGATCGGCCCTCGACGTGGCAGGACAGAGTGTCGGCAGATTCAGGAGGGGACCGGCGGACCTCTCAACCAACAAGAAACGTCTCGAAGGATTCGGCAAATGAATCCAGCTGGCATCCTGCTCGACACCGGGCCGCTCGTCGCGCTGCTGTCGGCGAAGGACGGGCAGCATGAACGGGCTAAGCAGTTGTTCGCCACCTGCACAGCCCCGTTTCGTACCTGCGAGGCCGTGATTGCCGAGGCGTGCTTCCTGATGCGTCAGATCGACCCGGAAGGTCCGGCGGAGGTCGTGGCGCTCGCGCGAAAGGGGCTCTTCGAGATTGCGTTGGGGGTGGAAGACGAGTGGGCGGAGCTCGAAGTGCTGCTCAGGAAGTACAAGACCCGGCGCATCTCGCTGGCAGGTGCGTGCCTGATTCGGTGTGCCGAGCGGCACGGCGAACCCAGAATCCTGACCTTCGACGCCGACTTCCGAATCTACCGTTGGTCGCGCAATAAACCGTTTCAGATGATGTGAGTTCAGCCCCCAGCCCCCACCCCCAAGAGATCAGTCAGGCAGCTCTTCCTGCTTCGGTTCCGGCAGCCAGAAGCTGGCGATGAATCCGACCAGATAGACCGAGAAGGCGACCGCGGCTGCCACGAGCGCGACCTTGGTCGGCGCGTACGCGCGGTCGGGCGTAATCGCGAGCGTCGCCGTCAGCCATGCGAACGACGTCCCGATGAGCCGCCCGCCGATATTGGCCGCGAAGCCCTCGCCTGTGCCTCGCAGGTGGATCGGATAGACACGCGGCAGATAGTTGCCCCAGAAGCTGAACTGTCCGACCGTCAGCATCCCCGCGACGAAAATCGCGGGATAGAGCAGCGGCAGGCTGGATGTCGCCACCCACGCGAAGACGAGCGGCATGATGATGATGCCGGGCACCTGGAACAGCCGGATCAGCTTGCGGCGGCTGACGATGACGACGGCCAGATACGCGAGGATGACGCGGCCGACGAGGCCTCCGATCTCCTGAAACTGCGTGACCTGCGCCGCGATTTGCTGCGTCCGCAGCGCGGCCTGCGGCGGCGTCAGTCCCTGGACGGCCGCTCGAACCTCGGGCAGGCCTGGCACGATCTGCGGAATCTGCTGGATGGCGCCAAACGCCGCGCCATACGCCATCGCGAACATCAGTGTCGTCACGATCGTCGTCAGGCGGAGATCGGGGGCGAAGATGGCGGCGATGCTCGGCCGCTTCAGCGTGCCGGCGGTCTTCTTCGCCTGCCAGGCCGGCGACTCGGGCAGAAACGGGCGGATGAGGATGAGCGGGACGGCCGGAATGACGCCCGACATGAGCGTATAGCGCCACGGCGCCTGCGGATCCGTGATGCCCTCGCCAAACCCGAAGAGCGCGATGGCGGGGAAGCTTGTGGCGTAGGCCACGCAGAGCCGGTTGGCCGTCGCCACGAGGATGCCGCCGAGCGAGGAGAACGCCTGCGTGTAGCCGAGCATCTTCTCGCGCAGCTTCGGCTCGGGGAAGATTTCCGCCAGCCAGGCGACGGCCGCTACGAACTCGACGCACACGCCGATGAAGACGAAGCAGCGGAGGACGAGCAGCATCTCGATTGAAGTCGAAAACCCGGAGGCGAACGCGGAGACCGCGTAGATGAAGATGCTGTAGGTGAGCACGCGGCGGCGGCCGAACAGGTCCGTCAGGTAGCCGCCGAGCAGCCCGAAGATGCCGCCGGCAAACGCCGGGATGTAGAACAGCCGTCCGACCCACATCTGGAACTCGGGCGATCCGGGCGCCGCGCCGGTCAACTCGAGCAGTGCCGGCCGGACGATGAGCGGCAGCATCAGGATCTCGTAGATGTCGAAGGCGAACCCGATGGCGGCGATGGCCGCAATCAGCCAGTGGATCGGCGTGAGACGCGCGGAAGTCGTGTCGGCCATAGGTTGTGCCTCAGGTCCGCCTGAAGGCGGACCCCACGTTACGAATTCAGAAGTATTTCGCGAGTGTGTGTCTGCTCGGTCGGGCCGCTGCCGTCAGCCGCGACACGACTACCATCAGCAGCGCCGAAATCAACGTCATCGGCACCACGGGTAGAAAGCCCAGCACCAGCGTCCCGACTGCCGCGCGCGTGATGATATCAAGGCCGCCCACCGAGATGATGGACACCGCGGCCGCGCCCGCTGCCGGCGCGGGCACCGCCGCTTGCAGCATCGCGACGGCCGCGACGGCGCCAGCCGTCCACACCGCGACCGCCAGCGCGCCCCACTTGGTACTGCCTCTCCAGAAGAGCGCGGCGACGAGCAGCGGCGCGAGCGCCGAGTAGCCGGCAAATGCGTACTGCGTGGCGAGGTCGAAAATGGACTGGGGCGCGACGAGCGCAATCAGATACGAGACAAATGTCAGCACGATGACGAAGATGCGCCCGGTCTGCACCTGCACCGCCTGGCCAAAGCGCCGCTTGCCGCCATAGAAGGCAAACACGTCCTCGGTAAACATCGTGGAGAGCGCCAGAATCTGCGAGTCGCTCGCCATCACGACCGCCATCACCGCGGCGCCGAGCAGCGCCGCGAGCCACAGCGGCGCATAGCCTTCCACGAGCTTCAAGATCACGTCGTCTCCGCTCGCGGCCGCGCGCAGCTC
>JBAUGX010000238.1:0-2077 GCA_049679965.1 Vicinamibacterales bacterium | reverse complement strand
GCTCGAACGCGAGCCGGTCGACCTCCTGATTTCCGATATCAAGATGCCGGATCTGAGCGGCGTCGATGTGCTGCGCGCCGCCAAGAAGATCGATCAGGACATGCTGGGCATCATGATCACCGCCTTTGCCTCGACCGAGACGGCGGTCGAAGCGATGCGGCTCGGCGCCTGCGACTACCTGAGCAAGCCCTTCGACGTCGATCTGCTCAAGATGAAAGTGCGTGAGAAGATCGAAAACCGTCACCTGCGGCAGGAGAACGTCCTCTTGAAGCGGACGCTGGGGTTGACGCACCAGTTTTCGAACATCATCGGGCGCAGCGACGCCATGCTCGAAGTCTTCAAGATGATCGAAACGGTGGCGCGCACGAGCAGCACCATCCTGTTGACGGGCGAATCGGGAACGGGCAAGGGGCTGGTGGCTCAGGCTATTCAGTTTCATTCGCTGCGCCGCGACAAGCCGATGGTCTCCCTCAATTGTGGCGCCCTGCCCGAGACGCTGCTCGAATCGGAGCTCTTCGGCCACATGCGCGGCGCGTTTACCGGCGCCGACACCAACAAGAAGGGTCTGCTCGAGGTGGCCGAGAAGGGCACCATTTTTCTCGACGAGATCGGCGAGATGAGCGCCGTGATGCAGGTGAAGCTGTTGCGGGTCCTCCAGGAGCGGCGCTTCCGGCGGCTCGGTGGCCTCGAGGAGCAGCTGGCCGATATTCGCGTGATCGCGGCGACCAATCAGGATCTGACAAAGCTCGTCGCCGACGGCAGATTTCGCGAGGACCTCTACTACCGCATCAACGTGATTCCGATTGCGTTGCCGCCGTTGCGCGAGCGGCGTGAGGATATCCCGCTGCTGGCCGACCATTTTCTCGTCAAGCACGGCGAACAGATGGGCAAGCGCGTCTCGAGCGTGTCCCGCACCGCGATGGACCTGCTGGTCCGCCATGACTGGCCCGGTAACATTCGCGAACTGGAGAACGTCATTGAACGCGCCGTGGCGCTCGAGGCCACACCGACTATCCTCCCCGACAGTCTGCCCGCGGGCCTACGAGCGGACGCGCCCAGGGCCGACGCGCCGGCGGCCGACACCCTGCCGGCATCAGGATTCGACCTTGAGGCCTACGTCCAGAAGATTGAGAGCGATCACATCGCCGAGGCCCTGCGTCGAGCGGGCGGAGTTCAAGTCAAGGCCGCCGAACTGGTCGGGATGAGCTTCCGGTCGTTCCGCTACTACGTCAAGAAGTACAATCTCAGATGACAAGGTTTGGCGGTCAGGACTGACACAACTTGTCAATTGGCAAGGATTGTCACCTAATGCCGCGACAGAGTATCCATATAAGTTATTGACTACAAGATACTTACATGACAAGTGTCCCGCTGATGGCCCCTGGCACCATGGTTGCTGTGTTCCAGCCCGAACACTAACGTTCAAGGGCCTGATTCCCGAAACCGTCTTTTGAGGAGAAAGAAAATGAAGATGCGCGACTCCAAGGGTTTTACCCTCATCGAGCTGCTGATCGTCGTGGCGATCATCGGCATCATCGCGGCGATCGCGATTCCTGGTCTGCTCCGTGCCCGTATGTCGGGTAACGAGGCATCGGCGATTGGTTCCTTGCGCGCCATCAACAGCGGCGAGGCTGCGTTCTCGTCTGCCTGCGCCCGCGGTGGGTACGCGACGACCTTGGTTCAGCTCTTCACGCCGCCGGCCGGCGGGACCGGGTTCATCAGCCCGGATCTTTCGACCGACCCCAGCATCAAGAGCGGCTACACGGTCACGCTGGCAGTGGGCGCCGTGAACACGATCGTTGCGGCTCAGGCCGTGACATGCAACAACAACGCGAACGCGTTGGCGACGTATTTCTCGCTCGCCACACCGACGGCGTTCAACGGCACGGGCACCCGCCACTTCGGCAGCGACGCGCGCGGCACGATCTTCCAGGAGGTCGTTACCGACCCGACCACGCTTGCCCCTGCCACCCTCGTCACGGCTGGCAACATCAGCCCGGCGAGCTAACGCACGGGCTCCTAGGTTCCAACGTTCCGGGTTCCGGGCTCTCGGGAGCCCGGAACTTTTTTTGTACCC
>JBAUGX010000237.1:0-4347 GCA_049679965.1 Vicinamibacterales bacterium | reverse complement strand
GATCTCGACGGCCCAGAAGGAAGATCCGTTTCAGGTGCTGATTGCCACGCTGCTCTCCGCGCGCACGCAGGATGACACGACGCTCGCCGCCTCCACGCGCCTCTTCAAGGTCGCCCGCACGCCGCGGACGATGGCCGCGCAGAGCGTCAGGCGGATCGAGCGGCTGATCTACCCGGTCAGCTTCTACCGGAACAAGGCCCGCCACGTGAAAGCCACGTCGCGCATCCTGCTCGATCGATTCGGGGGACAGGTGCCGAGGACGCTCGACGAGTTGCTGACGCTGCCGGGTGTGGGCCGCAAGACGGCCAATCTCGTGCTGATTCTGGCGTTTGGCAGCCAGCGTCACATCTGCGTCGATACACACGTCCATCGGATTTCGAATCGGCTGGGATGGGTCCGCACCAAGACGCCTGACGACACCGAGCAGGCGCTCTACCGGGCGACGGCCCATCGCTGGTGGCCGTACCTCAACCTATATCTGGTAACGTGGGGCCAGAACGTGTGCCGGCCGGTGTATCCGCGCTGTGAGGCGTGCCTGATTCGGCCCTTCTGCCGCCAGGTGGGCGTCACGCGTATCTCTCAGTCATGAGTGTTCGGGCGCTCCTTGTCGTCGCGGCCTGCCTGCTGGCGATCCTCACGCCGGGGACCGCGTTCATCGGCCAGATCGGCGGCGGTCCGGTGATCGTCGTCGAGACCAGCCGAGGCACCTTCGAGTTCGAGACGGCTCCAGACGTGGCGCCCAAGACGGTGGCGCACGTCGTGGACCTGGTGAAACAGGGCTTCTACGACGGCCAGCGATTCCACCGCGCGCAGCCCGGTTTCGTGATTCAGTGGGGCGATCCACAATCGCGCGACCTCGAGAAGGAAGCCGACTGGGGGCGCGGCGCGGCGGCCTCGAGCGGCAAGCCCATCGGCGTGGCCGAGATCTCGAAGAGACAGACGCACACCAAAGGCGCGGTCGGCATGGCCCATCTCGGCAATCCGGCCGCCGCCGACAGCCAGATCTACGTCACGCTGGCGGATCAAACGGATCTGGACGGCCGGTACGCGGTGTTCGGGCACGTCATCTCGGGCGGCGACGTCCCTGGCCAAATCCAGCGCGGCGACACTATCCTGAGAATGTACGTCAGGGAATGAAGTGCTGACGATCAACGAAATCTTCCATTCCATTCAGGGCGAGTCGACGCGGGCCGGTCGGCCCTGCGTCTTCGTGCGCCTGACCGCCTGCGACCTGCGGTGTTCGTGGTGTGATACGCCGTACGCGTTTGGCGAGGGCCGCAAGATGTCGGTCGACGACGTCGTGGCGGCGGTTGGCCAATACGGCTGCCCGCTCGTGGAGATCACCGGCGGGGAGCCGCTGCTCCAGGAGGACGTGTACGAGCTGATGGATCGGCTCATCGGAGCCGGCCAGGTCGTGATGCTCGAGACCGGCGGGCACCGGACGATTGCGCGCGTCCCCGCGGAAGTGTTCAAGGTGATCGACGTCAAGTGTCCAGGCAGCGGTGAGTCCGACAAGAACGACTGGAGCAACCTCGATCGGCTGGCGCCGCACGACGAAGTCAAGTTCGTGATTGGCGATCGCGCCGACTACGAATTCGCGCGAGACGTGATCGGGCGGCACGATCTGGCCGGTCGCACCTCGGCCGTCCTCCTGTCGCCCGTGCACGGCGTGCTCGAGCCCAAGACGTTGTCGGCGTGGATCCTCGCCGACCGCCTGCCGGTCCGGCTCCAGGTGCAGCTGCACAAGTACATCTGGGGCCCAATGACGAGGGGGGTCTGACGCTGAATGCGCGCGATAGTACTTTTGAGCGGCGGCCTGGACTCCTATACGGCCGCCGCGATGGTGAAGGCCCAGGGGTTCACCCTCTGTGCGCTGACCGTGCAGTACGGACAGCGGCACGCCCGCGAGGTCGAGTCGGCCCGCGACGTCGCCCGAGCGCTCGGCGTGGAGCGGCATCTGGAGATCCCCATCGACCTTCGAGCCATCGGCGGGTCGTCGCTGACCTCGCCGGCCGGCGTGCCGAGAGGCCGCGACCTCGCGTCGGCCGAGATTCCTTCGACCTACGTCCCGGCGCGTAACACCGTCTTCCTGTCGCTCGCGCTTGCGTGGGCCGAGGTGCTCGAGGCCCGCGACCTCGTCATCGGCGTGAACGCCCTGGACTATTCCGGATATCCCGACTGCCGGCCGGCGTTCATCCAGGCGTTCGAGGCGCTGGCGACGCTCGCGACGCGCGCCGGCGTCGAAGGCGCACGATTCTCGGTGCATACGCCGCTCATCGCCCTGACAAAATCGCGCATCATCCAGAGGGGCCTTGCGCTCGGTCTCGACTATGGCCTGACGCACAGCTGTTACGACCCGACCGCGGACGGACGGCCGTGCGGCACGTGCGACAGTTGCCGGCTTCGGGCGAAGGGGTTCGCCGAGGCCGGCGTCGCCGACCCGTTGCTTGTGCGCTAGAATCGCCCCACTTCCGTGAAGTGGTTTCAGTCGCAGCCCATCGGCCGACAAGTCGTCGTCGTCGCCGGCCTGGCCATCGCGTTGATCGTCGTGGCGGTCGCGTGGTCCGCCGATCGCACCAGCCCCGAGCGGCTGCTCGCGATCGGCGTGTCGGCTGTCGGCGGCGTCCTGCTGCTCGTGGTCTGGTTGTCGCGCCAGACGACCCGTGGCCTCGACGCCCTGCGGTCCGCCGCCCAGCGAATCTCGGCCGGCGATTTTTCTCCGCCGCCCAACGGGCCCGCGCCCAATCTCGAGGTCGCGCAGCTGCAGGAGGCGTTCGTCGCGATGGCGGCGAACCTGCGCGAGGCGCGCGACGCGCTCGACCGTCAGGTCGAGGAAGAGCGCAAGATGCGCGAGATGCTGCAGTCGCTCCAGCGGCAGGTCGTCCGCCAGGAGCGCCTGGCCGCCGTGGGCGCCCTGGTGTCGGGCGTGGCCCACGAGCTGAACAACCCACTGCAGGCGATTCTGGGCGCGGCGGAGCTGATCGAGCGCCGCAAGGGGCTCGCGCCGGATATTCTCGCCGACGTCACGCTGCTCAAGACGCAGAGCCAGCGCGCGCGAGAAATCATCCACAGTCTCGCGCGGTTTGGCAGCCAGCAGTCGGTTCCGCCGGCGCTCGTCGACCTCCAGGATGTGATTACCGAAGTCGCCCAGCTCCGTCGGCCGAATCTCGAACAGTCGTCAATCGCGTTCGAGGTCGAGTGGGTGGCCACTCGCAAAGTGCACGCGAACGTCACGGAGCTGGTGCAGGTGCTGCTCAACTTCGTCATCAACGCCCAACAAGCGATTGAATCGACGGCACGAACCGGGGGGCGCATTCTCGTGCGCCTGTTCGAGACGGGCCGGAAAGTTCGAGTGGAAGTGCACGACAACGGGCCCGGCATCCAGTCGGAGTACGAATCGAAGCTGTTCCAGCCGTTCTTTACGACCAAGCCGGTCGGCAAGGGCACCGGTCTGGGCCTGTCGGTCAGCTACGGCATCATCCACTCGTACGGGGGCACCATCGGGCACGCCGCCAATCCGTGGGGAGGCGCGACGTTCTTCTTCGAGCTGCCTGCCGTCGAGGCATCCAGCCCCGTCAGCGCCTGAATTCTGCCAGCTTGACGACGACCGCGTCGGTCGCGCTCGTAATGACTGCCGCGGGACCCTCGAAATTATTGGCGAGGATCGAGAAGGCCAGCGTCTCGCCGTCGGCCGTGGTGACGTAGCCCGACAGCGCACGCACGCTGGTCATCGAGCCGTTCTTCGCGCGCGCCTTCCCGTCTGCCGCTGTTCCCCTGAAGCGCGCGAGCGCGTCATCACTTCCGGCCACGGGCAGCGACGCTGCAAAAGGCGCTCGCAGGCGCTCGTCGCGATCGATGTGCACGAGGATGGCGATCAGGCTCTCGGGCGTCACGTAGTTGTACCGTGACAGGCCGGAGCCGTCGATTTGCACCAGAGCACCTGGCGCGACGCCCCAACCTTGCAGGATCGTTTGCGCGGCCGCGCGCCCGCCGTTGGCCGTCGCCCGGCCCTCCGAGGCGCCAAGGGTCCGGAAGAATGCTTCCGCAAACTGGTTCTGGCTGAGCTTCATCAGCGTCGTCGCCAGCTCGGATAACGGCGGAGATCGATAGGTCAGCAGCGGAGTGGCGCCCTCAGGCGACGGTGCGGTGGGGAGGTCGTCGATGTCGACCGCCGGACCGACGACCGAAATCCCGTTGGCGACGAGCGCGGCTCGAAGCGCCGCGACAAACGAGAGCGTCGGGTTGTCCACGGCGACGTTTTGCACGACAGGCCGGCCGCCGAGCGGCACCGATCCGCGCAGCTCGATGCCTTCCTGGCCCGGCAGGCGCCGGCGTTCGATGGCGGGC
>JBAUGX010000236.1:0-3337 GCA_049679965.1 Vicinamibacterales bacterium | reverse complement strand
GACATCGCGACCGCGTTCCCCGGATTCACCAACAGCGGTCTGGCTGGCGGCACGGCGACGCTCGACACGATGACACTCGGCGATGGGACGCATCAGATCAGCTGGTCGGTGACCGACACGTGCGGCCGGCAGACCTGGATCGGCAGCCGCTTCGTCACCGTGCGCAATGCGAGCGCTGCTCTTACGACAGTGAGCAGCACCGCGTGGATTGCGCCGCCCTCGTTGTCGCTCGCCTCGGTCAACCGGGATCCCATCTCGGTCCAGGTGGGCACCGACGCGAGGCGCCTGGCGTATCCAAACGCTGCCGGCCTTCGCATCGTCGAGGCCCGTCCGGGCGATTACATCGCCGTGCAGCTGCCGGCCATCAGCGGTGCGGTTTACAGCGGTCTCCAGGCGGCGAACGGCGTGTGGCGCGCGCTGCCGCTCGGCTCAACGCTCGAGACCGCCGCCGGCCGGTTTACCTGGGACCCTGCGGCGGGCTTCCTCGGCAGCTACGAGCTGGTGTTCATCGCGACGACAGGCGACGGGGCGTCGCAGACCGTCCGCGTGCGGGTCATCGTCGGGCCCTCGGTGCGCCTCCAGATCGACCAGAGCGCTCCGGCCGATGGAGCCGCACAGCCGTTCGCGCTGACCGGCTGGGCGATCGACCTCGTGGCAGCCGACGGCACCGGCATCAGCGCCGTTCACGTGTGGGCGACACCGGCCGGGGGAGGCGCGGCCATTCGCGTCGCGCCGACCGCGATGAAGAAATCGAGGCCTGAGGTGGCCGCGATCTACGGCAGTCAATTCGCGGCCGCCGGGTTCCGGACCCTGATCAATCAGCTGCCAGCGGGAGCGTATGACGTCCGGATCTCGGTCGACATCGCCGGCTCGTCGATCCCGCTCAGCTCGCAAGCGGTCCGCATCACGGTCCGGTGAGGCGCGTCAGTCACACCGCCTTGACTGGGAAGACCGCATGGTCGTAGCCGGGGCCACCTGAACGGCTGCGGCAGCCGCGCCTGCACATGATCCCGCAAACTGACTGGCCGAACAGGATGGTTGGTAGAAATGACCACGATGGTCGGTAGAAAACGACCAACGCATCGGCGCCCGCGCGATATTCGCCGCCGATCACGTACCGCCATCTGACTGAGCTGTCGACTGTTCTCGGTTATGCCGGCGTCAACTGCGCCCCCGGCAGGCATCTTGCGACTCCCCCAAATGACTCACTCCCCATGAGTCGTTCGCTCCCGTAAACCATAGCGGTCGACTTTTCGCTCCCCCAAGGCGCCGCAGAGATGAGTGTGGCATTTGACAAGACTCGCTCTTGCGCTAGCTCTGTCTGCATTGTTGGTCGGGTCGCCATCAGGCGTTGAAGCCGCCACAGCCAGCTGGAATGCCAACCCGGAGCCGAACATCGCTGGATACATTCTGTCGTATCGGGCGGCGACGCCTGGCGTGTGCGTCGGCGGTGTTCCTGTCGGGTCCGCGACTAGCCTGAACGTCGGGAGCGTCACGAGCGTCATGGTGGCGCTCACGCCAGGCGTGCAGTATTTCTTCGTCGTTCGAGCGAGCAACACGAGCGGATTGACCAGCCCCTGTTCGACCGAAGTGGCTTTTTCTGTCGATTCTGGCGCCCCGACGTTCACCACACAGCCAATCAGCCAGACCATCACGGCCGGACAGAGCACCTCGTTCACGGGGACAGCGAGCGGGACGCCCGCGCCCACCTACCAGTGGCAGATCTCGACCAATAGTGGAACGACGTGGACCAACCTGACGAATACCGCGCCCTACAGCGGCGTGACCACCGGTGCGCTCTCCGTGATGGGCGCGACGACGGGGCTGAACGGCGCGAGGTATCGCGCCGTTGCCAGCAGCACCGCTGGCAATGTGCCGTCGACCGCGGCCACTCTCACCGTGAACGCCGGCGCGGTCCCGATCATTGCGACACAGCCCATGAGTCAGACCGTGACGGCTGGAGCGGCGGTGTCGTTTACAGTCGTGGCGAGCGGGACGCCGGCGCCGACATATCAGTGGCAGGTGTCGACCAACGGCGGGACGAGCTTCTCGAATCTGGCCAACGCCGCGCCGTACAGTGGCGTGGCGACGACGACGCTCACGGTCACGAGCGCGACCACGGGGTTGAGTGGCGCCCAGTATCGGGCGGTGGCCGCTAACAGCGCCGGCACCGCGACGTCAAGTGCCGCCGTCCTCACCGTGACCGCCGCCGCCGGAGCGCCGGCCATCACGACGCAGCCGACCGATCAGACGGTGACGGTCGGCACCAATGCGTCGTTCACGGTGGTCGCGAGCGGGACGCCGGTGCCGGCGTATCAGTGGCAAGTCTCGACCAACGGCGGGGCCAGCTTCGCAAACCTGACCAATGCGGCACCCTACGGCGGGGTGACGACGGGCACGCTCACGTTGACGAACGTGACCACGGGGACCGGCAGGTACTATCGTGCGGTCGCGATCAATAGTGCCGGCTCCGCGACGTCCACGGCGGCCCTGCTCGGGATCAGGGCCGTGGGCAGCAGCCTGGCGCTGGTGCAGCACGCGCAACTGGCCACCCCGACCGTGGTCACGACGGCGGCCCAGGCGTTCGCCACGACCAACACGGCGGGCAACTTCCTCGCGGTGATCGTCCGGGCGAGTGCCGCCGGCGAGGTGTTCACCGTGACCGACGCACGCGGGAATCTCTATCAGCAGGCGACCCAGGTCAGCAGCACGACCAACGGCCACACCGTGTCCCTCTACTACGCCCAGAACATCACGGGCGGGGCCAATACCGTCACCGTCACACAGACGGTGCCGGCGACGCTGCATATGGCGCTACTGGAGTATGCCGGGGTCCTGGCGTCGGGCGCCCTGGATGTCGCCCAGTCCGCGACCGGGAACAACGCGACCCCGAATACTGGGAGCGCCACCGGCACCACGAACAACGCGCTCGTCATCGGCGTCATCGTTCCCACCAATGGCCGGACCATCACGGTCGGCAGTGCGTATACGGCGCGCGAGACGGTGCTGGCTGCGCCCAATACGCGGCTGTTGGTGGAGGACAGCCTGCTGTGGGGCGCGGGGGGCCTGTCGGCCTCCGCCACCCTGAGTACGGCCGACACGTGGACGGCCGCCCTCGCGATCTTCAAGGGGACGACCGGCGCAAGCGGGACTGCTCCCACGATCACGACCCAGCCGGCGAGTCAGACGGTGACGGCGGGTGCGAATGCGTCGTTCACGGTCGGCGCGAGCGGGACGCCGGTGCCGACGTATCAGTGGCAGGTCTCGACCAACGGCGGGACGAGCTTCTCGAATCTGGCCAACGCCGCGCCGTACAGTGGCGTGGCGACGGCGACGC
>JBAUGX010000235.1:0-4383 GCA_049679965.1 Vicinamibacterales bacterium | reverse complement strand
CTGCACCCCCGCACCTTCGCACCCCCCGCACCCTCGCACCCAGCACTCCCGCTTGAGCCCCCTAAACAGACTGGGGGCGTCGCTCGTATTCCGACCAGTAGGGGAGAAACAGTGCGCCAATCCGTGTCCACACCAGTCGAACCCGCCCCAACTGTGACGAAAAGCGTGACTTCTCCACGCGTCTTGATCGTGGAAGGCGAACCGACCGTCCGCGACCTCGTGTGCCAGCATCTCCGCCACGAAGGCTATGCCTGCGACAGCGTCGGTGACGGCCGGGAAGCGATTCGCCGCGCCGAGGTGCAGCCTTTCGATCTGGTCGTCCTGGACCCCCTGGTTCCTGGGACCAATGGGCTGTCGCTATGCCGGGCCGTTCGCAGCGCGCCGGCCAATCGCGACGTGCCCATCTTGATACTGGGCGCACGGAACGGCGAGGGCGATAGGGTCGTCGGCCTCAACAGCGGCGCCGACGACTACCTGACGAAACCGTTTGGCGTCCGCGAGCTGGTGGCGCGCACCCGCGCGCTGCTCAAGCGTCGCCCGAGGACGGCTGCGCCCACCCCTGGCGGCGCTGTGCCCGAACCCTCGCCGATTCGGCTGAACGGCCTCGAGATCGATCCCGCGCGTCGGCGCGTGCGCATCGACGGGCGCGAGGTGGATCTGACGGACCAGGAGTTCCGGCTCCTGCAACTGCTGGCGACCAACGCCGGCATCGTCTTCAGCCGCGATGCGCTGCTGGCCAAGATCTGGCGGGGCGACACGTTCGTGACCGTTCGCAGCGTCGACACGCTGGTCAAGCGCGTGCGCCGCCGCATCGAACCCGATCCTCCCAACCCGAGATATCTGCTCACCGTCTGGGGTGTCGGATACAAGTTCGCCGACGCCGCAGAAACTTAAAAGTTAAGACTAAAAAGTCAAAAGGACACTGTGACGGCCGCACCGCGGTCCGGTGTCTGCTTGGCGTCCTCGTGTCTCAGTCTTTTTGAGTTCTAACTTTTCAGTTCTAACTTCATAATGTCGCCATGAATGTCGTGCCGGGCGCGCGCCTTGGTCCGTACGAGATCGTCGCCTCCATTGGGCAGGGCGGGATGGGACTGATCACGCAAAGTGAAAAGGCAAAACTAAGAATTGAAAAAGACGCGGGCACGGCAGCACCGCTGCTCGCGCGCCTTTGTCCTCGGTCCTTTTCAGTTGTGACTCTTTGAGTGTGTCCATGGCGAGGTTCTTGAAACGCCGCCGCGCATGCCCGACCCAAAACCTCGCGATCTGTGCGAGCGAACCTTCCTGTTCGCCTGCGAAATTGTTCGGTTCTGTCGCGTTCTAGTCCTCCAACCAGGCGCCCCGAGGCAGATAGCCGCGCAGCTCCTCAAGGCAGGAACTTCAATCGGGGCCAATACCGAGGAGGCGAAAGTTGCGTACAGCCGACGCGAGTTTGCCAGCAAGAATTCGATCGTGCTCAGGGAATGTCACGAAACGCGCTACTGGCTGCGCCTCCTCGCGGCAACCGAGATGACCACGTCCGAAGCGATTGGCCCCCTGCTTCAGGAGTCCAACGAATTGGTCGCCATCTTCACGGTGACCGTTCGCCGCGCGAAGCTTCCGAAGTCACCCTCGACACCTGAGTAGTCTTCTTCTTGCTTTTTACTTCTTAGTTTTCCCTTTTTCTTTATCTATAATCGTCCTGTCTATGTCCCTCCGCGTCCTTCACTTCGGCCTCGGTCCGATCGGCGCGGCCATCGTCCGGCAGGTGTCCATGCGCCGGGGACTCAAGATTGTCGGCGCCATCGACATCGATCCGGCCAAGGTCGGCCGCGATCTCGGCGATGTGGCGGGTCTTCCCAAGCACCTCGGTCTGAAGGTCTCTGGGGACGCGGCCAAGACCCTCAAGGCCGCCAGGCCCGACGTGGTGGTGCACTGCACGAGCTCGTCGATCAAAGCCGTGCTGCCGCAGATCGAGATGATTCTGAAGGCGAAGGCGTCGGTCGTGACGACGACCGAAGGGCTCGTGTATCCCGGCTACACGCACGTGCGTCAGGGGCGGCAGATTGACGCGTGGGCGAAGAAGGCCAGGGTCGCCGTGCTCGGCACGGGCGTCAATCCCGGCTTCGCGATGGACGCGCTGCCGATCATGCTGACGGCCGCCTGCGATCGAGTGGACCGGGTCCTCGTCAACCGCGTGCAGGACGCGCGGGCGCGACGGCTGCCGTTCCAGCAGAAGATCGGCGCCGGCCTGACGACCGAGCAGTTCCAGAAGAAGGTGCGGGATCGGACCGTGGGGCATGTCGGCCTCGCTGAGTCGATTGCGATGATCGCCGACACGCTCGGGTGGACGCTCGATCGCATCACCGACGATGTTCAGTCGAAGATCGCGTCGGTGACGATATCGAGCGAGTTCCTCGCCGTCGATCCGGGGTACGTCTGCGGCATCATTCAGGATGGCGTCGGCTACCGGAAAGGCAAGCCGGTGATTCGGCTGCACCTCGAGGCCTATCTCGGCGCGCCCGAGAGCTACGATGCCGTGGAAGTCGACGGATCGCCGCACCTGTCGATGAAGATCGCGGGCGGCATTCACGGCGACATCGCCACGGCCGCCCTCGTCGTCAACGCAATCCCGAAGGTGGTGGCTGCCGCTCCAGGTCTCCACACGATGCTCGACCTGCCGCTGCCATCGTTTTTTCCTGGAGCGTGAGGCAGGGACTCTCGTGGGATCCGGCTTTCAGCCGGATTGGTCCGCCTGAAGGCGGACCCCACACATAGCTCTTCAGGCCATCCGATGCAAATTCTCGCCCGATGCCCGAAGTGTGATGCGGGTTTGCCCGTCCGGGGAGACGAGGCGCCGGCGGCTATCGCGTGCGGTCGGTGCGGCCGCGAGATCGCGCTGACGTTCAGCGAGGCTGTGCGTGCCGATCGGGCCGTCGATCGCTGTCCCGTCTGCGACGGATGCGATTTCTACGCTCGCAAGGACTTCGATCCCCGCGTGGGCGTCACGGTGGTCGCCATCGGCGCCGTGGTGTCCGGCGTCTTCTACTGGTTCGGCCGGGACCTCATTGCGTACAGCATTCTGGCTGGCGCGGCCTTGATCGACCTCATCGTGTACGGCCGATTGAAAGACATGTCCGTGTGCTACCGCTGCCACACGGAATTCCGCGGCGCGTACCCGCGGACCGCGCCCGCTTTCGATCTCCATGTCGCCGACGTGCTCGAGCCGGAGTACGAACGACGAATTGGTAGACGATGAATTGATGATTGCGGACTGGTGATTGCGGATTTGTAGCAGTCTGCTTGTCAGCAGTCGGCAGCTCGGCAGCTCGGCAGCAATCATCAATCACCAATCCGCAATCATCAATTCAGAAGAGCGTGACATCAACAAGCGTTCCTTCCTCGACGACACTCGAATCGGCGGGGATTTCGATGTAGCCGTCGGCCTGCGACAGGCTGGTGATCGCGCCCGAGCCCTTGAACGCGGGATAGGCCGCGCCGTTCTGCACCTTGACGGTGTAGAACTGATGCCGTCCAGGACTCGACGCAATCCGTCGGCCAAGCGGTACACGCGTGGTTCGCGGGGTGTCAGGAGGAAGCCGGGCGAGGGTGCGAAGAAACGGGACGAGCAGAATGTAGGCGTTCGACAGACACGAGGTCGGGTTGCCGGGCATGCCGAAAAACGGCGTGCGGCCTGGCCCAATCACGGCGAACGCGGTCGGCTTGCCGGGCTTGATGGCGACGCCGTGGAAGATCATCTCGCCGCTCGCGGCAATCAGATCGATGATGAGGTCGCGCTCGCCGACTGAGCTGCCCCCCGAGAACACGATGAGATCAGCGCGCTGGCATCTGTCGAGCGCAGCGGTGAGCGCGTCCATCGTGTCGCCGGCCGGCGGATGCGGCTCGGGCACACCGCCATGCATCTCCACGACGGCGCCGAGCGTGAACCGGTTGACGTCGTGGATTTGTCCGGGCGCGAGTGGGCGTCCCGGTTCGATCACCTCGTTGCCGGTCGAGAGGATCGCGACGCGAGGTTTCGCATACACCGCAATGTCCGGACAACCGATGGCCGCGACCGCGCCCACGCGGCTCGGCGTCAGGACGTTGCCACGGCGCACAACCACGTCGCCCGTCGCGATGTCCGCAGCCCGCCGTCCGACATGCTGGCCTGGTGTCGCGGCCGCAAGAATCTGCACCTGATCGTCGCCGGCCTTTGCCGTCTGCTCGACCATCACGACCGCATCGGCGCCCTCCGGTATTGGCGCGCCCGTGGCGATTTCCGCGCACGTGCCGCTCGCGACGACCGCGCGCGACGGCTGCCCGGTGTAGATGCGATCCCGCAGGCGGAGGCGAACGGGCGCGGCAGGCGTCGCGCCGATCGTGTCGGCGGCGAGGACGGCGTAGCCG
>JBAUGX010000234.1:0-50311 GCA_049679965.1 Vicinamibacterales bacterium | reverse complement strand
CGACGAAGTCGACGCGCAGCTGAGATGATGATGGGACGTGTGCTGGCTCTTGTCGGCGTCGCGCTCGTGGGGTCGGCCCTGGCGGCCGGGACCTTCGCGCAGCCGCACGCCGCGGCTTTGGTCCGCGCGCAGACGGCGCGGCCCACGCCCCCCCGCCCGCCTGCGGCTCCAGTCGCCGTGATCACGGCCATCCGCCGGGTGGTGCTTCCGGACGCGGTCCGTATCACCATCGAGACCGATCGCGAGGTCTCGTTCCGCGATCAGCGGCTCGCCAATCCGCCGCGGGTCTTCGTCGATCTGTCACCGACGCGCCCAGCGCCGTCGCTCGACGATCGGACCCTTCGTTTCGACGGGGATGCCGATCCGGTCCGCCAGGTTCGGATCGGCCGTCACCCGAACAACATGACGCGGGTGGTCCTTGATGCGATCGGGGTCTCGGCCTGCAGCGTCTACCCGGTGTACGATCCCTATCGCCTTGTGATCGATTGTGTCCGCACGCCGAGCCGCGCGCCGCTGGTCGCGCGTCAGGTGGCGCCGCTCTGGAGTCGGACACCGCCGGCAGTCGTGTCGCGCGCGGGGATCTCGATTGCGGATGCGTTGGCTGCGGCCGCCGCGCGGCCGACACCCACCGCCGCTCGGGGGGCGGCGCCCCCTCCTCCGAAGATGCCAAACGGCGGTGGGGTCTCGGTCGCGCGCCAGTTGGGGCTCGGCGTCTCGCGTATCGTGATCGATCCGGGACACGGCGGGCACGATCCGGGCGCACAGGGCAAGGGCATCACCGAAGCCGGGCTCGTCCTTGACGTCGCGCTTCGGCTCGAGAAGCTGCTCCTGAAGCTGCCGGGCACGACGGTGCTGCTGACGCGGCGCACGGACGATTTCATCGGTCTGCAGGAACGAACCGCGATTGCCAATCGCGAGGACGCCGATCTCTTCCTCTCGATCCATGCCAACGCCAGCTCAAACCAGCAGGCAAGCGGCGTCGAGACGTACTTCTTGAACTTCGCGAACAACCTGAACGCGGCATCCGTCGCTTCCCGTGAGAATACCGCCTCTGGTCAGACGATGGGCGCGCTGACGGATCTCGTGAAGCTGATTGCGCTCAACGACAAGCTCGATGAGTCGCGCGACTTTGCGACCCAGGTGCAGCGCTCGCTCGTCGAGCGGCTGCGGCCCGCGAACAAGAGCGTCAAGGATCTTGGCGTGAAGCAGGCGCCCTTTGTCGTGCTGATTGGGGCGGCGATGCCCAGCGTGCTGGCGGAAATTTCCTTCGTGACCCACGCGCAGGAGGCGCGGCTGCTGCGCGGGGCGGCCTACCGGCAGCGCATCGCGGAAGCGCTTTCGAACGCCATCCAGAAGTATCAGGCCTCACTCAAGAACGTGGCGGCCGTCGCGCGTCAGTAGTGACCTTCGTCAAGCGGACCGTGACCGGAGCCAGAACATCAGGCCGGCCAGGGCGAGCCCCAGGACCAGCGCCAACAGCACAATCAGGCCAGTCAGACCGAGCGCGCCGACGAGCACCGCGTCCAGTCCTTTTTCGGCTGGTTCGATGAGCTTGATGATGATCGGCGACTGCTGAGTGAGCGGCACCGTTATATCTTCCACTCCTGGCTCGTGAATGCCAGTTCGGCGAGCGTCCGGACGGCGACTCCGCTTGGCCCCTTGGGCAGGTACGGTCTGGCTTCCTCGGACCACGCGGTGCCCGCGATGTCGAGATGTACCCAGGGCAGGCCACCGGCGAACTCCTTCAAGAAGATCGCCGCCGTAATCGCACCGCCCGCCCGGCCACCGGTGTTCGTGAAGTCGGCAATGTCGCTCTTGAGCTGCTCGCGATAATCATCAAACAACGGCATCGGCCACACACGATCGCCGGCGCGGTCCGCCACGCGCCGCACCTGCTCGACCCATTCCGGCGGCGTGCCGAACAGCCCGCTCGTCGTCTTGCCGAGGGCCACGACGCAGGCGCCGGTGAGCGTCGCGACATCGACGAGATGGGTCGCGCCGAGCTTCTGGGCGTACCAGAGGCCATCGCCGAGGATCAGGCGACCCTCGGCATCAGTGTTGATCACCTCAACGGTCTTGCCGGCCGCGCTTTTCAGAATGTCGCCGGGCTTGATCGCGCGTCCGCCCGGCATGTTCTCGGTGGCCGGGACCACGCCCACGACCCGAATTGGGGCGCCGAGCAGCGAAATGGCCCGCATGGCCGCCGCGACGGCCGCGCCGCCGGCCATGTCGTCCTTCATCCGCTCCATGCCGTCGGCCGGCTTGATGGAGATGCCGCCGGTATCGAACGTGATCCCTTTCCCGACAAGCCCCAGCACCGGGCCCGCAGGCGCGCCGGGGGGTTCGTGGCGGAACACCATGAGCCGCGGTGGTTCGCTGCTGCCGCGGGCGACGCCAAGGAGCAGCCCCATCCCAAGTTCGGCGATCCGGGTCTCGTCGAGAATCTCGACCTTCACGCCGCCTTCGGCCGCCAGCGCCGTCGCCCGCCGCGCGAATTCACTTGGGGTCAGCGCGTTGCCCGGCTCGTTGGAGAGTTCGCGAGCCAGGTTGCTGCAGTCGCCGAGCACGCGACCACGAGCCACGGCCTCACTGACGCGCGGCATGGCCTCGGCTGACTCGTCGAGCACCACGAGGGTCCACTTCGGCGGCGCGCCTGGCGCCGGCTCATCGGTCTTGTAGGCGCCGACGTTGAATTCAGCGAGCGTCAGTCCCTCGGCCGCGGCCTGTGCATGGCCTGTCATATCGGTCCGGCCGCGAAGGACGAACGCGACGCGCTGGATGTGGCGGCTTCGGGCCGCGAGGCCGCCCGCCGCCGAGAGCTTGCGCACGAGCGAGCTGTCGTACTCGGAGGAACGGCCGGCCCCGATGAGAGCGAGGCGCCGCGCTCGCCAGCTTCGATCGGTGAGCGGCGTGATGAAGAACTCGAACGGCTTGGCGGTCAATTCCTTGGACAGGAGGGCCCGGGCCAGCTCACCGCCGCTCGCCGCGTCGAGGCCGGGCATGGCGTCAGGTGTGTCTTCTTCGAACCAGGGCACGATCACCAGGTCGGTATCGGCAGCGGCCAGTGGGCCGCGGACGCAAGTCATCGCCGACGTCGTTTCAGTGGAAGGCATCGGCGTATTATCTCTGATGCGGCTTGCCGGGACCTATCACGCTCGCTACAATCTTGTGCAGTGACCTCAATGTCCATCTACCTGCGGCGCTCGGCGTGGGTGGGCCTTCTGTGCTTCGTCCTCGCCACAGTGATTGCGACGGCCGCTCAAAACAACTCTAAGGACGAGAATGGCAAGCGGCCCAAGCTGACCTTGAAGGCGCAGCCGCCGGTCACAATTTCGCCGGCGCGCGTCGTGCTGACCGCCGAGCTCGTGGGCGGCGCCAACGACTACGAGGACTTCTATTGCCCGACCGTCGCCTGGGATTGGGGCGATGGCACCACGTCTGAATCCACGCTGGACTGCCAGCCCTACGAGGCCGGCAAGAGCGAAATCAAGCGTCGTTTCACAATTGACCATCGATTCCGAGGGCAGGGCAGCCGCCTGGTGTCGATCCGCCTCAAGCGCAACGACAAGGTGGTGGCCACGGCGAGCGTCACGATTCAGGTCCAGCCTGGAGTTGGCGGCGGCAACTAGGAGAGCACAGCGATTCAAGTCTCAGGTCTGAAGTTTGAAGTCTGCCAGACCGCAGACTTCAGACTTCAGACTTCTTCAACGATTCCCGCCACCGGGTGGCCGCCGAGAAAACCTCCGTCAGACGATCGCCGGCAGCGAGGTCGGCGCGCAAGTCCTGAAGCACTTCGATCAACGTATCGAGCGCAGGGCCAATTTCATCGGCGTTGGTCGCCGCGATGTCCCTCCAGATGTCGGCGGGACTGGACGCCAGGCGCGTGGTATCCGCCAGACCCTTGCCGGCCAGCTCGAGGCCGCCTTGCCCCACCGCATCGCCGACGACCTGCATCAGGGCGCTGGCGGTCAACTGCGGCAGATGGCTGAGAAACGCCAGCAGCCGATCGTGTGCATCTGGCGCGAGCAGGCGTGGCTCGGCGCCCAGCGCCCGGACGAAAGCCGACAGCTTCTCGAGCGCAGGGTCGTCGGTGCCGCTCGTGGGCGTCAACAGCCACGGACGGCCGCGAAACAGGTCCGGGCGCGCGTGCTCGAGCCCGCCTTTGGCGGCGCCCCCGAGCGGATGGCCCCCGATGAAGGTAAACCGTGCCGGCAGACGACGGGCGGCAGCGACGATATCGCGTTTGGTGCTGGTCGTGTCGGTCACTACGGCCGGTTGCCGAACGTACACGTCGAGATCGTCCATGACGGCAATGTTCTGCAGCGCAGGCGCCGCGAGAATAATCAGGTCGGCTTCGGCGAGCACGATGCGATCGTCGGCGGCCACGTCGACCGCGTGCAGCCGCATCGCCGTTTCGAGCACGTCTTTGTTGTCGACCGCGATGACGAGTGAGGTGGGCCAGATCTGACGGGCGGCCAGTGCGATGGAGCCTCCAATCAGTCCCAGCCCGACGATCCCGATCCTCTCGAAGATCGGCGGTCGGCCCCCGGTCGGGCGGTTAGGCTGCAGAACAGGAAGTTGCACTATGAGCCCCAGCCCTTGCGTGCGACCGGGTCCAGACAGATGCTGCGGCCGAGCGCGGGCGCAATGATCCGGAGCTCGGCCATCAATCGATCGAACTGCGACGGGAACATCGACTGGGCGCCGTCGCTCAAGGCATGGTCGGGGTCGCAGTGCACCTCGATGAGCAGGCCGTCGGCTCCGGCCGCCACGGCGGCCCGCGCCATCGGCGCCACCATGTCACGGCGTCCCGCACTGTGGCTCGGGTCGGCGATGACGGGCAGATGGCTGAGTTTCTTGACCACCGGAATCGCCGACAGGTCGAGCGTGTTGCGCGTGGCGGTCTCGAAGGTTCGAATGCCCCGCTCGCACAGGATCACATCGGTGTTCCCCCCGCTCAACACGTATTCTGCGGAGAGCAGCCATTCCTCGATCGTCGCCGAAATGCCGCGCTTCAACAGGACGGGCTTCCGCTGGCGGCCGAGTTCACGCAGGAGCGTGAAGTTCTGCATGTTCCTGGCGCCGACCTGGAAGATGTCGCAATACCGGTGGACCAGCGCGATCTGGCTCACGTCCATCACTTCGGAGACGAGCGCAAGGTGCTCGGCGGTCGCCGCATCCCGCAGCAGCCGAAGGCCTTCTTCGCCCAGACCCTGAAAGCTGTACGGCGAACTTCGAGGCTTGAAGGCGCCGCCGCGCAGAATCTTGGCGCCGGCGCGCCGCACGGCCGCGGCCGTCGTCCGAACCTGCTGCTCGGTTTCCGCCGAGCACGGCCCCGCCATGACGATGATCTCGTCGCCGCCCAGGCGTACGTCGCCGATCGTAATCACCGTCGACTCGGGCTTGAAGGTTCGGCTCGCCAGTTTGTAGGGCTGGGAGATACGCACCACTTCATGGACCCCGTCGAGCATCTCGATCAAGGCGGGATCGGGCCGTCCCTGCCCCACGGCGCCCAGTACGGTGCGCGTAGCGCCAGTTGATCGATGCACGTCCATGCCCATTTCCACGAGTCGGGCGACGACCTGCTCGATCTGCTGCTCGGTCGCCCGCTCTTCCATCACCACGACCATCGCCTGTGTTCCCTCTGTTCTGTGCCGCCGTCTCGGGTCCGTCTGACCGCCTCCGCCAAGGCTTCGGCGGGTCTCGCCGTAGCGGCGCGCGCGAAGGCGGAAGGCGGACTACGGCACGGGGCTCTCCTCGCCGTGCACCACACGCCGCTCCAGCCGCCTGGCCTCGTCGATAATCCGCTCGAAGAGCCGGACCACGGCTTCGGGCCCCAGGGGCCCTTCAACCGCGATGCTCCGGACGTGGTCGATGACCTGTTTCTCACGCTCGGGCTGGTACACCGGGACTCCGTCGGCCTTCTTCAACCGTCCAATCTCGCACGCGACCCGCGCACGCTCGTTGAGCAGGCG
This sequence comes from Vicinamibacterales bacterium, assembly GCA_049679965.1. Taxonomy (GTDB): domain Bacteria; phylum Acidobacteriota; class Vicinamibacteria; order Vicinamibacterales; family CAVVIG01; genus 2-12-FULL-65-11. The sequence goes on along the minus strand of JBAUGX010000234.1, from coordinate 44,336 downwards.
CACGATCACTTCGTCGACCCGGTCGATGTCCTTTCGTAGATCGTCAAGCGTGGACATTGCGTGTTGTGCCCCTCAACCACCGAACGAAACTTTCGATCTTCTCCACCAGGTCCGCCGACTGGCCGGCTTCGGCGATGAGCGCGACAAGCGCGCTTCCGACGACGGCCGCGTCGGCGTAGGCGCCGACTTCGGCCACGTGCTCGGGCCGCGAAATGCCAAACCCGAGCGCAACCGGCAGCGCCGTGTGTGCGCGGACGCGCTGCACCAGCGCCCGAGCGTCTGATGCCACCTGATCCCGAGCGCCCGTCACGCCGAGCCGCGAAATGACGTACAGGAATCCGCGACCCAGCGCCGCCGCCTTCCGAATTCTCGCCTCTGACGTCGTCGGGCTGAGCAAGAAGATCGTATCCAGGCCAGACCGGTCAAGTGTTTCGTGGAAGGGCCCGGCCTCCTCTATCGGCAGATCGAGGACCAGGACGCCGTCGACACCGGCCCCTGAAGCCGTGCGCGCGAATTCCTCCATCCCCATCCTGAGCAATGGGTTGGCGTAGCTAAACAGGACGATCGGGGCCTTGACGCGCGGCCGGACCAGCTCGACGAGGGCCAGGGAAGCGCGCAGGCTGCCGCCCTTGGCGAGGGCCCGCTCAGTAGCCCGCTGAATAACGGGCCCGTCGGCCAGCGGATCGGAGAACGGCACGCCGACCTCGATGAGGTCCGCCCCCGCCCGATCGAGGGCTTCGAGAATGCGCGCCGACGTGGCCAGGTCCGGATCGCCGGCCGTGATGTACGTGACGAGCCCCGGCCGCTTGTTGGCCCTCAATCGAGCAAATGTCGGTGTGATACGTGACGCCATGATCAGACCAGACCTGCGCCCAGGGCCTTCTCGACCGTCTGCACGTCTTTGTCGCCGCGGCCAGACAAGTTGACGAGCATCACCGCGTCTCGCCCAAGTTCCGGCGCGAGCTTGCGCGCGTGGGCGATGGCGTGGGCGGATTCGAGCGCGGGCAAGATGCCCTCGAGCTTCGCCAGCGTCTGAAACGCATCGAGCGCCTCGGCGTCGGTGGCGTAGGCGTACTCGGTGCGGCCGATCGCGCGTAGCCACGCGTGCTCGGGTCCCACGGCGGCGTAGTCCAGCCCGGCCGAGATCGAGTGCGTCGGCTCGATGTTGCCGTTCTCGTCCTGCAGGATGAAGGTTCGCGTGCCCTGCAGGATGCCGGCGCTGCCCCCCGCGAACCTCGCGGCGTGCCGGCCACGGACAATCTGGTCGCCGCCGGCTTCGACGCCAATCAGTCGAACGCCCGCGTCGTCGATGAAGGCGTCGAATATTCCCATGGCGTTGCTGCCGCCGCCCACGCACGCGACGATTGCGGTGGGCAGTCGGCCGGCCAGTTCGACGATTTGCAGACGCGCCTCGCGTCCAATCACCGACTGAAACTCCCGAACCATCAGGGGATACGGATGCGGACCGAGCACCGAACCGAGCAGGTAGTACGTGTCGCGCACGTTGGTCACCCAGTCGCGCATGGCCTCGTTGATGGCGTCCTTGAGCGTGCGGCTGCCCGCGTCAACCCGGCTGACCTCGGCGCCGAGCAGCCGCATGCGAAAGACGTTGAGCGCCTGCCGATCCATGTCCTCAGCGCCCATGTACACACAACACGACAAGCCGAGCAGCGCGCAGGCGGTGGCGGTCGCCACACCGTGCTGTCCGGCTCCGGTCTCGGCCACCACCCGCTGTTTCCCCATGCGGGAAGCGAGCAGGGCCTGGCCGAGCGCGTTGTTGATCTTGTGCGCGCCCGTATGCGTCAGATCCTCCCGCTTGAGGAAGATCCGCGCCCCCGCGAACGCCTCGGTCAACCGCCGGGCGTCGTACACAGGCGTCGGACGGCCGACGTAGTGCTTGAGCAGGCGCGCCAGCTCGGCGCCGAATGCCTCATCGTCCCGGGCGGCCAGGTACGCGCGCTCGAGCTCCTCGACCGGTTCGACCAAGGTCTCGGGGACGAATCGCCCGCCGAATTCGCCGAAGTAGCCCCGCGCGTCAGGATCGCGCCGGGTGATGGTGGATGGCATTCAATAGTTACTCCGCTCGTGGGGCCCCACCCCCACTCGCTCTTAAGACCTCGCTCTCGAGCGTAGACTCTCGGGCTCGGCTGAAATCGCATCAAATAGTGCCTTGAGCCGTGCGTGATCCTTGACACCGGGCGACGATTCCACGCCCGAGGAGACGTCGATGCCGAAGGGTCTGACGCGGGCGATGGCGTCGGCCACGTTCTCCGGTGTCAGACCGCCGGCGAGCATCGACCTGCGTCGGGCCGCGATGGCCGCGGCGGCGGACCAATCGATCGTCCGTCCCGTGCCTCCCCGGCGCACCGGGTCGTGAACATCGAGCAGCACCGTGACCCGCGCCGGCCATTGGTCGATCGCGCTGTCCGATCCGGCCGTCTCGATCGAGACAGCCTTGATGACCGGCCGACGCAGGTCATCTACGTACGACGGGCTTTCGTCACCGTGGAGCTGAATCGCGCCCAGCCCGACCCTGTGCGCGACCTCCGTCACGTGCTTGCTCGGCTGGTTGACGAACACACCGACCGGCGTCACAAACGGCGGCAGGCTCGAGACGATCATCTGGGCCCGGGCGAAATCGATGAAGCGCGGGCTCTCTGGCCAGAAGACGAACCCGAGGGCATCGGCGCCGGCGAGCACCGCCGCCTCCGCATCGGCCAGGCGCGTGATGCCGCAGATCTTCACGAGCATGTGAGAAGGCCTCTCAGCGCCTCCCCTGGATCGGGCGCCGTCATGAATCGCTCGCCGATCAAGAAGGCGTGATATCCCAGCTGGCGCAATCGCAGGAGATCGCCGGCGGTCCGCAAGCCACTCTCGCTGACGGCGACCACTCCGTGCGGCAGCCGCGCCATCAGGGCGTCGGACGCGCCGACGTCGACCGCGAGCGTGCGGAGATTGCGGTTGTTGACACCGATAATGCGCGCACCGGCGTCGATCGCCCCGAGCAGCTCATCGTCATCGTGTACTTCGACCAGCACGTCCAGACCGAGCGCGATGGCCCGAGCATGGAGCGTTCGGAGTTCGGCCCGCTCGAGCGCCGCCACAATCAGCAGCACGGCGTCGGCACCCGATGCCTTCGCCTCGAACAACTGGTACTCCGACACGAAGAAGTCCTTGCGGAGCAAGGGGAGGCCGACCGCATCCCGCACCGCGACCAGATGCTCCAGGGCGCCGTCGAAAAACGTCGGCTCGGTGAGCACCGAAATCGCCGCGGCGCCGGCACGTTCATAGCCCTTCGCAATGGCCGCCGGATCGTAATCGGCCCTGAGGACCCCGCGCGACGGAGAGCGACGTTTGCACTCCGCGATCACCCGAGGAACGGTGTGTCGACCGTCGCTTCCGGTCCCGTCAAGCGCCGCGAGGAATCGTCCCGGACGCCCCTCGCGCTTCTCGGCGCGCCGGGCCAACGTGGAGAGGGATTCGCGCGCCTCGCGCACCTCCACAATCCGGCGTGTGGCCGCGACAATCGTCGCGAGAAGATTCGGCGGCGCGACCTGGGCGCTCGTCATGGCGCACCGGCTCCAGTCCCCGTCTCCTCGGCGCTCGAGATGGCCACCATCCGTTCGAGCGTGCGCGTGGCGTCGCCGCGATCGATTGCGGCGGCGGCCCGGCCGATTCCCTCTTTGATGGAGCTCGCGGCGCCGGCCACGAAGAGCGCGGCCCCGGCGTTGAGCAGCACGACCTCCCGTTTCGGTCCATCCCCGCCGGCGAGAATCCGCGTGATGATGCCGGCGTTCTCTTTCGCGTCGCCGCCCTGAAGCGAGCCGGAGGGCGACCTGGCCAGCCCGACATCCGCCGGATGCAGATAGAAGGTGTGCACCGAGCCATGGCGGCACTCAGAGATCTTGGTGGAGCCGCCCAACGAGATCTCGTCGATCCCGTCCTCGCCGTGCACCACCCAGGCCCGCTCGGCCCCGAGCAGAAGCAGCGCCCGCGCCATCGGCTCGGTCAGCTCGGGCTTGGGCACCCCAATCAGCTGCATGGTCGCCCCGGCCGGATTGGTCAGCGGGCCCAGCAGATTGAAGACAGTCCTGACGCCGAGCTCGCGTCGCGCCTGCGCCGCGTGGCGCATGGCCGGGTGAAAGGTCGGCGCGAAGAAAAAGCCGATGCCAGCCTCGGCCAGACACCGCTCGACCAACACAGGCGAAGCCGACACGCGGACGCCCAACGCCTCGAAGACGTCGGCGCTGCCGCATCGGCTCGAGACCGATCGGTTGCCGTGCTTCGCCACGCGCACGCCGCAGGCTGCCACGACCAGCGCCGCGCAGGTTGAGATATTGAACGTGCCCGATCGATCTCCGCCCGTGCCGCACGTGTCGAAGACGTTCTCGTATTGTTTCGACAATCGCACGGCGTGGGCCCGCATGGTCCGCGCCAAGCCGACAATCTCTGAAGGCCGCTCGCCCTTCATGACCAGGCCGATCAGCAGGCCCGCCAACTGGGCCGGCGTGGCCCGGCCCTCCATGACCTCGGCCATCGCCGCGGAGGTCTCTTCCGCCGTCAGATCCTCATGACGCGTCAGCTTGTCGATGAGGTCGGGGAACGTCATCGATCGCCTTCTAGGAAGTTCCGCAGGATCGTCTTCCCTTCGGCGGTCAGAATCGATTCGGGGTGAAACTGCACGCCGTGCACCGGCCACGCGCGATGGCGCAGCCCCATGATCGTGTGGTCCTCGCGCGTCCGCGCCGACACTACCAGATCGGCTGGCAGACCCTCGTCGGCGACGACGAGCGAGTGGTAGCGCGACGCGACGAACGGTCCGGCGATGCCGCGGAACACGCCGAGGCCGTCGTGCTCGATGATCGACGTCTTCCCGTGCATCGGCACTCTGGCACGGATGACGGATCCGCCGAAGACGGCGCCAATCGCCTGATGCCCCAGACACACGCCAAGAATTGGCGTCGTCTGTCCAAGGTGCCGGATGAGGTCCATGGTCATGCCCGCATCTTCGGGCCGGCCGGGCCCCGGCGAAATCACGACGCGTTCGGGCCGTGCAGCGACGACATCGGCTGCCGTACCGGCATCGTTGCGGATCACACGCAGCTCGGCGCCCAACTCGCCGAGGTACTGGACAAGGTTGTACGTGAACGAATCGTAGTTGTCGATGACAATGACCACCGGCTAGAGTCCCCCTTGCGCGAGCTCGAGGGCTCGCAAAAGAGCACGGGCCTTGTCCCTCGTCTCCTCGTATTCAGCCGTCGGGTCCGAGTCCATCACGATACCGGCGCCCGCCTGGACGTACGCCTTGTGCCCCGACATGATCACCGTGCGAATCGCGATGCAGAAGTCCAGGTTGCCGGCAAAGTCGAGATAGCCGACCGCTCCCGCATAGAGGCCCCGGCCCGACGGCTCGAGCTCTCTGATGATCTGCATCGCGCGCACCTTGGGCGCCCCGGAGACTGTGCCCGCCGGAAAGCACGAGACGAGCGCGTCGAGGCGGTCCCGATCGCCAGCAAGCTGTCCCTCGACAATAGAGGTCAGATGCATGACATGAGAGAAGCGCTCGACACTCATGAATTGCGGCACCCGCACCGATCCGTAGGTGCAGACCTTCCCGACGTCGTTCCTGCCAAGGTCGACGAGCATGACGTGCTCGGCGCGCTCCTTCTCGTTCCCCTTCAGCTCTTCCTCCAGCCGGAGGTCTTCGTCGGCCGTCCGTCCGCGCGGCCGAGTGCCGGCAATCGGATGCGTCTCGACGCGCGATCCCTCCACACGCACCAACATCTCGGGAGACGAGCCGACGACCGACACGCCGCCCATCCGGATGAAATACATGTAGGGCGAGGGATTGACGTGCCGCAGCGCGCGATACACCGTGAACGGATCGACGGTCACATCGGCCTCGAAACGCTGCGACAGCACGACCTGGTAGATATCGCCGGCCGCGATGTGTTCCTTGGCTGCGCGCACCTGCGCTTCGAATTGTTCTCGCGTGTGATTCGATCGCACCTCGAGCCCGACTGCCGGCTCCCGCCGCGATCGCGACAACCCGCGATCGAGCTCCCGTTCCAGGAATTGAATCTTTGCGCACGCAAAGCTATAGAGCGATTCCAAATCTTCATGCGCCGTCACGCGTGCGTTGGCGATGATCAGAATCCGGTGCTGCACGTGATCGAAAGCGAGGACCGTATCGAACAGCATGAAGCCCGCCTGGTCGGCCCCGTCGCGCCCCTCGCCGAGGTCTCCGAGCACCGGCTCGAACCACGACGCGGCGCCGTACCCCAGGTAGCCGACGGCCCCGCCCGTGAAGCGCGGCAGGCCCGGCAGGTAGGGCGACTGGAAGTCCGTCATCAAGCCGCGGAGTGTATCGATGAACGGATGCTCGCTCTCGTGCGTTTCGCCGCCGCGTTCGATCGTCGTGCGGCCATCGGACGCTCGGAGGATCAGAAAGGGATCTTTACCGAGGAACGAGTAACGGCCGACGTGCTCACCGCCCTCCACGCTCTCGAGCAGAAACGCGTAATCGGCCTCCTCGGCAATCTTCAAGAATGCCGAGACCGGCGTCAGCAGATCCGCCATGATCTCTTTGCAGACGGGCACAAACGTGCCACGCGTGGCGAGATCCTTGAACTCTTCAAACGACGTGATGTTCATTGCGTGTGAACTCGGCGAGCCGCCTGAGCGCGGCCTCGCGCATGACGGTGGCCGGCGGTCGCACGCCGGTCCACCACTCAAACTGCTCCTGGGCCTGGCCGACGAGCATCTCGAGCCCGCCGATCGTCTCGCAACCGGCGCGCGCCGCCTCGCGCAATAGCCGCGTCTGGGTCGGGTTGTAGACTAAGTCGTACACAAGGCGGCCCGTCAGGTGACGAGCGTCGATGGGCGTGTCATCAACCCTTGGATACATGCCGATCGGCGTGCAGTTCACCAGGAGGTCCCAACTCCCCGGTTCGGGCGGGAACGACCCGCTCTCCGCCGACACGGCTGCCGCGACGGCCTCGGCCTGTTTCCGGTGGCGTGCGTGCAGCCGGACCTGGCTGCCGCTCGATCCAAGCGCGATGGCGACGGCCCGCGCCGCCCCACCGGCCCCAAGTACCGCCGCCCGCAATCCTTGAAGCGACACGCGCCCCTTGAGAGGCTCCAGAAACCCACCGACGTCGGTGTTGCTGCCAAGCCAGCGGCCATCAACCGCACGAATCGTGTTGATCGCACCCACGCGTCTCGCGACCGCGTCCACTTCGTCGACTCGCTCGGAGAGCGACACTTTATGCGGAGTAGTAACGCTCGCGCCCTTGATGCGAAGCGCTCGGCCGAAGGTCACGAAATCTTCGGCGCTGGCGGCAGGAAACGGAAGGTACACAGCGTCGAGGTGCGCGGCAGCGAAAGCCGAGTTGTGCATCGCCGGAGAGACCGAATGGGACACTGGCCGTCCGACGAGTCCGTACACATCGGTCGCCGCGGTCAACGCCCGAAAGCGATAATCTTCCAGCAGCGTCGTCGTCGTGAGCTGGCCGACTTGGTGCTCCGACCCTGCGTACGTCCACATCGACCCGAACCGCCCGGGCAGCACACGCGTCGCGAGTCCGCAGTCCCCCATGCCAATCGCGACAAGTCCGCCGCCCTGCCCAGCCTGCTGCCCAAGTCCGATGAGCGGCACGCAGTCAGCGAGCCTATCCGTCCTGACCGCGATTTTGACCACCTCTGCGCCCGTGCCCCGCATTGTTCGCACTCGCTCGACAAGGTCGGTCGGCACGCCGCTGAAGTCGTGCGACGAAAGCACGATCCGCCGGCCGCCTGTCTGCTCGAGCAGATCGCCGAAACCGGCGCTCCACTCGATGTCGACATACTCCGCCCCAAGCGAGATCGCATCGGCCAGGATGCGCCGACGCTCCTCCTCCGAACCGCCAAATCGTCCGCCCTCCCACGTCGGGCGGCAGGTGACGATGACCGGGCCGCGGCGGCCGGCAACCGCACCGGCGACGTCAGGATCACTGACCGAATCGAGGCGGAGTTCGACGATGTCGGCGTCGGAGGCTGCAGCGTCCCGTTTGCGGCGCAGCTCCGCCGTCGTCGGCGCGGTCACGGTCACACACAGCAGCGGCATAAAAAAAGCCTCTTCAACCGGCTGGGCTGAAGAGGCTTTCGAAAAATCTGTTTCGCGCGGTGGCAGGTCAGGCCAAGGCGAATGCCTCTCCAGTGGCGAACCAATACCACCGCCACGCCGCCGCATGCACGGAGACCCGACGGAGCGCTTGGATGGGGCTAAAGGAGGATGACATGGACTCTCGACCAACCACGAAGACGTGACTCTAACAAACGGGCGTCCGTAGTGTCAACGTCGCTGCCCCGCACCTTCGCACCGTTGCACTTATCGCACGTTCGCACCCGTAAGACTCCTTGACCAGTAAGCACTTCTCCCCGAATAATGAGGAGTCTACCCCTGAGTCTTGAGTTTGGATCGAGGAGGCGTAATGCAGCTTCGTCGGATCACGATCGCCGTCCTGCTGACGCTGAGCGGGCTCAGTGTGCTTCTCGCCGCACAACCTCAGACCGGCCCGGCCGGGTCGATGGGGATCGACGAGATTCGGCCCGGCATGACCGGCATCGGCCGGACGGTGTTCGAAGGGACGCGCGTCGAGGAATTCAAGGTCAGCATTCTCGGCGTCCTCGAGAATGTCATCGGCACGCGCCGCAACTTGATTCTCGCCAGGCTCGAGGGTGGCCCGCTTGCCGCGGCCGGCGTCATCGCCGGCATGAGCGGGAGTCCGGTCTACATCGACGGCCGGATGATCGGCGCCGTGTCGTACTCCCTCGGCAGCTTCTCCAAGGAACCGATTGCCGGCATTACGCCCATCGCAGAAATGACCGACGCGACCGCGACAGGGGGCCCGCGGCCGGCCGGCGCGCGTGCGCAGCTCGACTTTCCTCTCACGCGCGAGAACCTGACGTCGGCGTTTCGACGCGCCCTGAACTGGAACCGTCCGTTCGCGGAGAGTCCGAGGGATACCGAACTTCAGGGGAGCACGGCGGTGGCTGGTCTGGCCGGCGGCCAGCTGGGCACCCTGCTTCGTCCGATCGCCACGCCCCTGGTGCTGTCTGGCTTTGAGTCGGATCTCGGCGATTTGCTGAGCAACGCCTTCAGCACGCAAGGCTTCGTGCCGACGGGCGGCAGCGCCGGCCTTGCGCGGATTGGCGAGATGCCGTTTGAAGGGCCGCTCAAGCCGGGCGATGCGATCGGCGTGATGCTCGTGAACGGCGACCTGCAGATGGGCGGGACCGGCACGGTGACGCACGTGGACGGCGACCGGGTGTACGCGTTCGGACATCCGCTGTACAACCTCGGCCCGACCGAATTTCCAATGACCCGGGCCTACGTGTACGCGGTCTTGCCGAGTCTCTTTCTGTCGATGAAACTATCCTCGACAAACGAGGTTATCGGCACTCTGCTGCAGGACCGCGCGACCGCCATCGCGGGCCGGCTGGGTCCGGGCCCCCGCATGATCCCGATCACGCTGACGCTCGAGACCGACCGCGGTCCCAAACGCACGTTCCATTTTAGCGTCGTCAACGACCAGTTGTTCACCCCGCTCATGACCTACGTCGCGCTCCTCAACACCCTCGGTTCGTACGAGCGACAGTTCGGCTCGGCGACGTTCGGCATCCGTGGCACCGCCGCGCTGGCCAAGCACGAAGCCATCACCTTCAACAACCTCTTCTCGACCGCGCAGTCGGCCGTCGACGCGTCGACCTACGTCGTGGCGCCGCTCGCCTACTTGATGAACAACGACCGCGAAAAGGTGCAGGTCGACGGTATCGACCTCACGGTGTCGTCGGTCGAGGAGCCGAAGACAGCCACGCTCGAGCGCGTGTGGATCGACGACCCGCGCCCGCGGGCCGGGCGCCCGCTCGCCCTCAAGGTGCTGATGCGCACGTATCGAGGCGACGAGGTCGTTCGGACCGTGCCGATCGAGATCCCCGCCAACGCGAATGGCGCGCTGTCGCTCGTCGTCCAGGATGGCTCACGCCTGGGTCTGGCCGAGCAGCGCGAGACCGGTTCGTCGCAGCGGAGTGTGGATCAGGTGATCAAGGCGCTCAACAAGGGGCGCCGGAACAATGCGCTCTACATCAGACTGCAGAACTCCGATCCCGGTGCTATCGTCAAGGGCGAGCTATTGTCGTCCCTCCCGCCCTCGGTCCTCGCGGTCCTTGAAGGCGATCGCAGCACGGGCAGCGTGGGCGCGCTGCGCAGCGCCACGCTGGGAGAATGGGAACTCATCACCGAGCAGGCCGTCACCGGCTCTCGTACCCTGTCGCTGACCGTCTCACCGAACTAGGCCGGGTTCCGCTGGTATCACTATGCTGACAACACGAGTGCGCCTGACGGCGGCTGCCTTCACCGTGCTGATGATCGCGCCCGTTCACGCGTCGTCCCCCAAGTTCTTCCAGGCCTCCACGGACGCGGATTTTCTCAAAGGGGAACTGGAGAACCTGACGATCGATGCCAGCGGACAGCTCGCGCTCGGGCCGAGCTCGGAGTTGATCTACGAAACAGCGGCGCCATTTCTATGGTCGATGCTCGCCGCCACCGACGGCACGCTGTTTATCGGAACGGGCAACGAGGGCAAGGTGTTCCGGATCGACGCTCAGGGCAGAGGATCCCTGTTCTTCGATAGCGCAGAGCTCGAGGTTCACGCCATCGCGCCGGCGCCAAACGGCGGCCTGTACGTCGGGACTTCTCCGGATGGCAAAGTCTACAAGGTCGATCGCAACGGCGCCGCCACGACGCTTTTCGATCCCGACGACAAGTACATCTGGGCCCTCGCCGTCGATGCCAGAGGAAATCTCTACGCTGGCACGGGCGAAAAGGGCATCGTCTACAGGATCGCTCCCGAGGGGACCGCCACACCCTTCTACCGCACCAACGCGACGCACGCGACGTCGCTCGCCTTCAACAAGGCCGGCGATCTGCTCGTCGGGACCGGTTCGCCGGGACGCGTGTTGAAGGTCGATGCCGCGGGCAAGGGGTTTCTCCTCCTCGACTCGCCGTTTCAGGAGATTCGCGCCCTCCGATTCGATGACAAAGGTACGTTGTACGCCGGAGGTCTGAACGGGCGTCCTGTGAGCGGCGCAGCGGCAACCGACGATCGTACTCCCGACCGCCCCGTGCCCGATCCGGGGCGCGCGTTGGTGCCATCGGTGTCCGTCGAAGTGACGTCGGTGACGATTGCGGATTCGTCGAGCAGCTCGGCGGGATCCGCGCGCGATGATCGACGAACTGTAAAAGGCGGCGTCTACCGCATCAATCCGGATGGCGTCTGGGACCAGATTTGGGAGTCACGCGACGATTCGCCGTACGATTTGACGTTTGACCAGGACGGTGCCGTCGTCATCGGAACCGGAAACAAGGGCAAGGTGTATCGCCTGCAGGGCAATCCGGAGCGTCCCACGCTCGTGGCTCGCGCGAGCGCGCAGCAGGTGACGGCCCTCTTCAAGGATGCACGCGGCCGCCTCTACTATGCGACGGCAAATCCGGGCAAGCTCTTCAGGCTCGCGTCGGATCGCGCGGCCCGCGGCACCTACGAATCCGAGCCGCGCGACGCGCAGATGGTGTCGACGTGGGGCACGATCAGTTGGCGTGCGCGGGCCGCCGGGGGCAGCCGCCTCGAGCTCTCCACGCGGACCGGCAACACGCAGACGCCCGACGACACGTGGAGTGCCTGGTCGAATCCCTATCCCAACCCGGACGGCTCGCCCATTACCAGCCCCAAGGCCAGGTATCTGCAGTGGCGCGCGGTGCTCACGGGGAGAGGCGACGGCCCGGTGCTGACCTCGGTGACGGCCGCGTATCTGCAGCGCAATCTCAGACCCCAAGTGCGCTCCGTCACGGTTCATCCGCCGGGCATCGTCTTCCAGAAACCGTTTTCGTCGGGCGAACCGGATCTCGCCGGGTTTGGAGATCAAAGCACGCCAGATCGCAAGCTGGCGGTCGCGGCAGCGCAATCGGGGGGCGGGAGCACTCCGGCTCTCGGTCGCCGGGCCTACCAGAAGGGCCTTCAGACGCTCGTCTGGAGGGCCGACGATGAGAATGACGACGAGCTCGTGTACGACGTGCTGTACAGGGGTGAGGGCGAGACGACATGGAAGGCCCTTCGCCAGGCCATCTCCGACTCCGTCCTCGTCTGGGACACGACGGCCGTCCCCAACGGCACATATGTCGTGAAGATCGTCGCATCCGATGTGCCGTCCAATCCAGGCGGGGACGCGTTGAGCGGCGAGCTCGAGAGTTCGACGCTCGAGGTCGACAATACGCCACCAGTCGTCGTGGTCGGTGGTGTCCGGGTCGATCGCGGACGGTCGATCGTGACCTTCGAGGTCAAGGACGACCACTCCCCGATCCAGCGAGTGGAGGTTTCCGAGGATGGCCAGCGCTGGCGCGGTGTGTCCCCAGTTGACGGGATTGCCGATTCACGTGAGGAGCGCTACCAACTGACGCTCGATGGAGTGCTCGGCGAGCGCGGGCTGACGATCAGAGCCATCGACACCATGAATAACGTCGCGGCGGCTCACGTCGACCGGAACTAGGAATTACGAATCAGGATCTGAGGAGGAAGAGCCGCCGCGCGCTTTTTCGCGGTTGGCGCGATCTGCTGATCCGCCGGTGACGGCTTGCTGGCGCGGACCGTGGTGTCGGTGACGAGCCACAAGACACCAGCGACCCGCGGGCTTTCCAGCCGCGCGCGGGACACCGTATCGATGAGCTCCTCGATCAGTTTGGCCTGCCCCGAGGCGGTGTCTTGCCGGCTGGCTTTGAGCGAGGCCAGTGTCCTGAGATGTCCCTGATTGATCAGCAGCGTATCGAGGGCGAAGACGGCGTCTTCTTCGGCGGATTCGGTCGAGCGCTGAAAGCGCTCCGCGAAGCGGGCTGCGCACTCGGACACCGCCGCCGCATCGGCGACAGCATCGCACTCGCCCTGCATGACCATCACGCTGACGATGCCGGCGAGCGAGTCGGGTCGTTCAGCAGCCGTCAACCGGGTCATGCCGAACAGGCTGGCCACGCACACGAGCGCGGCCACGGTGGCGCCGAAGCTCGCGCATACCAAGTTCATGTCCTCGCACATGAGCTGGAGCCGCGGCAGCCAGGGCAACGCACGTTCTGCCTTCAGCCGGCTCACCACGCTTGCCGCGCGGACCCCTGCAGTCTCGTTGGCCGCCGTCAGCACGCGACCGGGAGCGGCGACGCGAATCGCCGCGCCGATCGTCCTCAGATCGGCAGACACCGCCGCGCAGTCATCGCACCAGTCCAGGTGGGCGCTGACCGCAATCTGCTCGTGGACCGGCAACTCCTGATCATGGAAGGCATCGAGCCGCCGACGAGCTGCCGCGCACGTGAGGGTTTTCATGCAGTCCTCGTGTCACGAAGTTCGAGACGAAGAGCTTGACGGGCGCGGGTCAATCGCGACTTGACCGTGCCGACCGCCACTCCCAGGGAATAGGCAATCTCTTCGTAGCTCAGGCCATCGATCTCGCGCAACACGATGGCCGTTCGCTGATCGAACGGCAGCTGCCCCAGCGCGTGCTGCAGGCGGTCAGCGAGTTCCTTCTGCGCCAGCAAACGGTCTGGCGTCGACTCGCCCCCGGACGGACATTCACCATGCGCCGCTTCGTGTTGATCGAGCGAGATCTGATCGGAGCGGTGCCGGCGGCGCCAAAAACGCTGGCGGTTGCGAGCCTGATTGACCGTGATGCGGTATATCCAGGTGCGAAGGCTCGACTGACCGCGAAAATGGCCAATGGTGCGGAATACCCGCAGGAAGACGTCCTGCGACAGGTCCAGCGCCTCGTCGCGATCGCCGAGCAGGTTCATGGCGAGCTGTATGACCATCCGCTGGTGCTCGGCGACAAGTTCGGCATACGCGCTTTCGTCGCCGCTCGCACAGCGCTGCGCCAAGGCAGCATCCCGGCCGCCGACTTCGAGCCATCCAATAGCTCGCGCTTGCTTGACTGCAGAGTCTCCGGGAGCGGGTGACACGAAGGAGGTGCCTCCTAACCTTTTCGTTACGTGTCCCCAACTATAGCAACTTAGACCCCGGCCGAGGGTAGAAGTTCCCGCCTTCGCGCCTCAGGCGTTTCGGCGTGGCCGTGCCCCTGATACGATGTGCCCATGAAGCGCTTGCTGGTGGCGGCCGTGGCCCTTGCCGTCGCGTCGGCCGGAGGCGCGGCCATCTATCAGGCTGTCGATCGGGCTCAGGAATATCAGGCTCTCCTGTCGCGCGGCGACCAAGCGGTCCGTGAGGGGCAGGCGTTCGCCGCAATCGAGGCATACAGCGGCGCGATTACGTTGCGTCCCGACTCCATGCTCGCACACTTCCGCCGGGGGGAGACGTACCGGAGCCAGGGGGAGCTCGAGGAAGCGGTACGCGATTTCGGAACTGCGGCTGTACTGGACCCAGCGGCCATCCGGCCGCTCGAAGCCCTTGGCGACGTCATGTATGAACTGGAGCGCTTCAGCCAAGCGGCGACCATCTATGATCGCGCGCTTCGGCTCGACGATCGGTCGGTCCGGGTCAGCTACAAACTCGCGCTGGCTCGCTACCACAGCGACGATCTCGACGGCACGCTGGCGGCGCTCGATGGCCTCGGGCGGCTGAACAGTCGCCTCCCGGATGCGACGCATCTGCTCGCGATGTGCCTGCGGGAGAAGGGGCGGAGCACCGAGGCGATTACGGCATTTGAGGAGGCAGTGGCCATGTCGCCGGGCCTTCTCGCAGCCCGTGAGGAGCTTGCGGACCTCTACGGCGCATCCGGCCGGCATGCCGACGAGATCGCCCAGTTGCAGACGCTGGCCGGATTGGATGCACGCGTCGAGCGTCAGATCGCGCTGGCCTTGGCACATGCACGGGCCGGCCACGCTGATCTCGCCGTGCTCACCCTTGGCAGCGCGCTCGAACGGTCACCCGACCATCCGCTCGTCTACGCTGCGCTCGGGCGCGTGTGGCTGGACCTGGCCGACGAGCGCCCCGATGCCCTTCTGAAGTCGCTCGAAGCACTCAGACTCGCGGCTGCGAGCCCCGCCGCAACAAGCGACGTCCTGACGTTGTATGGGCGCGCGCTCATACGAGGCGGGCAGTTGGCCGCCGCCGAAGATGTGCTGCAGCAGGCTATCTCGCGATTCCCTGTCAACCCTGACGCCTGGACGCTCGGGGCCACCGCAGCCGAGCGACTGGGCCATCTCGAAAGTGCCCGCATGGCCCTCGTCAAGTACACCAGTCTTATCTCTGACGGTCCAGACGTCGTGCCTCACGCTAGACATATCGCCGACCTATCTCTGCGTTTGAATGACCCGCAAACGGCCGTCACCTGGCTCACTCGCGCAGTCGCCCTCGCGCCCAACGATCCCGACCTGCCCGCGCTGATGGCCAGCGCCCAGCGGCGCGTACGATAGAACTCGACAAGTCTGGCGTCTCTCTGGAGCGCGGGCGTCGTTCGACGTCCGTACTTGAGACTTCAGACTTCAGACTTGAGATTTGCCAGATCGCGGATCGGTCAGGTCGCGCAGGCCGTCACCGACGAAGTTCAGGCCCAGCACGAGGAGCGCGATAGCGAGGCCGGGGACGATCGTCAGATGCGGCGCGTCCAGCAGATGTGCTCGCCCACCGTTGAGCATGGTCCCCCAACTTGGTGTCGGCGGCTGGACGCCGAGGCCGAGAAAACTGAGGGCAGCCTCGCCGATGATGGCCGCCGCCATGCCGAGCGTGGCCTGGACGACGACGGCCGGTAGCGCCGTCGGTACGACGTGCCGCCATAGCACCCGCGGCGTGCTGGCACCCAGCGCGCGCGCCGCCTGCACGTATTCGAACTCCCGCGCCCGCAGCACCTGACCGCGCACGAGCCGCGCATAGCCGACCCAGCCGATCGCCGTGAGTGCGAAGAGGACGTTCGGCAGGCTCGGCCCGAGCACAGCGACGAGCGCGATCGCCAGCAGCAATCCTGGGAACGCCAGGAGGACGTCGACGACGCGACTGAGGAGGTCGTCGATGGCGCCTCCGAGATAACCCGCGACGGCTCCCACCAGCGTGCCGACCGAGGCCGAGACGCCGACGACGGTCAGACCGACGGCGAAGGAAATGCGCGCGCCGATGAGCACGCGCGCGAGAATGTCGCGTCCGAGCTCGTCCAGGCCAAAGGGATGCCCGCTCGTTGGACCGGCGAGCCGGAGGGGCAGGTCCTGAGCGGACGGATCGGACGGTGCCAGCCATGGTCCGATGAGCGCGGCCAAGGCCGCGATCCCCACCATCGTGGAGCCGACTGTCAACATCACGTGGCGGCGCCGGTGCGGGTCACTCATACCGGATGCGAGGATCGAGCAAACCGTACACGAGGTCCGTCAGGAGATTCATCGTCACGTACGTGATCGCAATCAGGAGCACGCAGCCCTGAACCAGCGGATAGTCGCGAAAATTGATCGACTGAATGAGCAGACGTCCGACGCCGGGCCACGCAAAGATCGTTTCCGTGATGATGGCACCCGTCAGTACGGCACCGATCTGCAGTCCGAGCACGGTGACGATCGGAATGAGGCTGTTTCGAAATGCGTGTCGAAGGACCGCGCGGGTACGAGACACGCCGCGTGCGCGTGCCGCCAGCACGTACGGCTCTCTCAGCTCCTCGATCAGACTCGCCCGCGTCATCCGCGCGAGCAGGGCCGAGAGAGGCAGGCCAAGCGTGATCGCCGGCAGCACCAGATGCGCGATCGTGCCGGTTCCGGAGACCGGCAGCCAGCCCAGCGTCACCGAGAAGACGATGGCCAGCAACGGGCCGAGCCAGAAGTTGGGAATCGAAATACCAAGCAGCGAGACCGTCGTCGCCGCATAGTCGAGGCTGTTTCCAGCGTTCACCGCAGCCACAATGCCAATCGGAATCGCGAAGAGCACAGCCACGACCATCGCGGCCGCGCCAAGCTCGAAGGTCGCAGGCAGTCGCTCGAGAATCGCAGCCCTGACTGGTTGATTCGTTCTGAGCGAGGTGCCGAGGTTTCCGCGCGCCAGATCTCTCAGAAAACTGCCGTACTGGACGAGAAGCGGTCGGTCGAGGCCCAAGCGACCGCGAAGCTCCGAGACATCCTGCGGCGAGGCGCTGTCGCCGAGCATCGCCTGCACCGGATCGCCGGGCACCAGATGGAGAAGCGAGAACACCAACGTGGCGACTCCCAGGAGAACGGGAATCGTTAACAGCAGGCGACGCAGGAGAAAGTGGGCCACGGTCCGTGGCAATGATAGCGCGCGAACGTCGTACCGGGAGTAACGGGAGCCTGGCAGTCTGAAAAACTGCGATTCGGGGGAGTCAGTGCAGGCCTGAGAGGGACGGCGGTGTTTCGCGCTCGATGCCGATCCCCTTGACCGGCGACGTGATGATGCGCTGCCCGCCCGCGTTGATCTCCATGTGCAGACCGGTACCAATCCACGCCATCTTCAGGAAGCTGCCGCCGAAAGTCGACCCGGCGAAGTGCGCTTCGGTCGGCTGCGGGAAGAATTGCCCACCCTGGACCAGCACGCGGCAGTCGCCCCGCTGAAGCGGAATGATGCGGTAGAGCGAATTGTACGTACGCACGAGAATGGTCAGAAGCGGCTCGGCCTGGCGCACGTCGAGGCCGTCGTTGCCCTCGACCTCGGCCATGAAACCATCGAGCGTACAGCGCCGCGGAACGAGAGTGCTGCTGCCGGTGCCGACGCGCCTGGCGCCAGACCCTGTGTGTCGATCTGCTTCGTGCTTCTTGTCCTTGTCGTCTTTCAGTGGGCCAGCAGCCATGTGGATTGCACCTATTATCGCCTTTCCGCCCCGGGGTGTTTGCACTGAATTGTCAGTACGCAATAGCCAGGCCAGGTCGCTCGCCGTTCCGGAGGGGCTATCTTGCTCTGCTCCGAACGGTCAGGGTTCCTTTTCACCAATATCGGCAGAAAGAAGGTTATCCGCGTCGTCCCTAATACCCAGACGCGCCATGAGCTTGGTGAGGCCCTGTCTCGTGACGCCGAGCTCGGCGGCGGCGCGAGCTCGGCGTCCGCCGTTTCGCGCGAGCGCAGCCCGGACGAAGCGCTCCTCGAATATCCGTCTGGCCTGCTCCAGTCGCCATGTTTCGGCTGCCATCGCGCCGCATAGCGGTGGCGGGAGCGCCGAGACAGGAATCACGCCGCGCCGTGGGCTCCTGACGGCGAGAGCAGCCAGCACATTTTGTAACTCTCGGACGTTGCCAGGCCAATCGTATCGAGCCAACGCGGCGATGACCGGAGCGCTGAGGGTCGCCTGGCTGCCAATGCGCGCAGTCGCCTCGCGCCAGCAGTGGTCGACCAGCACCGGGATGTCTTCCCGGCGCTGCCTGAGGGGCGGCACCTCGATCCTGACGACGTCGAGGCGATACATCAGATCGAGACGGAATCGTCCGGATGCGACCTCCGTCCGCAAGTCACGATTGGTCGCGGCCACGCTGCGCACGTCGACCCGCCTCGGCAGGTTCTCGCCAATCCGCCGCAATTCCCCTTCCTGAACGACCCGCAACAGTTTGGCCTGAGCCCGCGGTGACAATTCCCCCACCTCGTCGAGGAACAAGGTTCCACCATGCGCTTCCTCGAAGACGCCTGCCCGCTCGCCGACCGCGCCGGTGAAGGCCCCGCGGGCGTGCCCGAAGAGCTCGGCCTCGACCAGTTCGTCAGGCAGAGCCGCACAGTTCAGGGTGCAGAACGGCCGATCGCGCCTCGGTCCTGCGCGGTGCAGGGACCGCGCGACCAGTTCTTTGCCACTCCCACTCTCCCCCAGGATCAGTACCGCGAATGGCGCCTGGGCTGCCGAGCGGATGGCCCGCCGCAGATCCTCCATCGCCGTACTCACGCCCAGCAGATCGCCCATTGCCGGATCGGGTGCCTGGGCGCGGCGAAGAAGCGTCGTCGAGAACGCCGGTGCCGCAGCGGTCGCGGCGGTTGTCAGCAGCGTCGGCGCCCGCGAGAGGTCGTGGGGCGTGCCGAGCGGCCACCGGGCGACGAGCGCGCCCCTCGTCGCGCCGCCATACCGGACGGGCGCGCCTGCTTCGAGGCGCCCGTCGCACAAGTGCGGGGCGATCGTGAGGCCCGACGCCACCACGCGATGGGCCATCTCGGCATTTGGCCGCGGCCCGTCAGCCGCGACCACCGCGCACGATGCGCGCTCCACGCCGACGAAGGCGACGGCCGCGGCGTGCAGCTCGCGCCGAATTCGTGCGCAGACCTCGGTGAGAAGCCGTGTCTCCTCCTCCGCGCTTTGACAGATGCGCATGATCTCTGCGACCGCCTCCCCGATCGGGTCGATCAGCTGCGGCGAGCCTCCCTGGGGACTGGCGCTCGGGACGTACAGCGCCAGGGCTTCGAAGCCGGTCCGCGCCCGGTGGCGTGACAGCGCGTCCTCAATCGATACCGAGCCCGAGGTGGCCTCCCCGATCACGTCGCAGCGGACCCGCACGGTAGCCGGCAGGCACGACGGGCCAAGACGCTGCAGACGGGTAATCAGAGCCCGCGCGGTCGCGCGCCGACCACGGCGTCGCTCGGCCTCAGCCCAGATCAGTCGCGCGCGGATCGCTCGAAGGGGCATGCGGGCTTGCCGTGCGGCGGCGAGGCAACGGCCCACATCACCTTCGACGGCGTCGAAGTCGTTCACGGCCAGATGGACAAACGCGGCAGCGCAGGCGGCCATGGCAACCAGCCCTGGGTCGTCCGCGCGCCCGGCCTCGTCGGCAGCCTCGCGCGCGGCGGACACGGCGCGGGCGAGATCACCCACGCCCACAGCGACGCGCGCGACCGCGGAATTGAGCTGCACGACAGTTCGCGGTGGTAGCAGCCCACGCGCCGGACCGTTGAGCGCCCCATCCGCCTCGGCGTATCGGCCACGCCAGAACAGGCAGCGGCCGAGCGCCAGCGAGGCTGCGGCCATCCGCGGCCCATCGCCGGTGCCGCGTGCCCCGGTCAGGGCCGCGCTTGCCACGCTTTCCGCTTCGTCGAGCCGTGCCAGATCGATCCAGGCATGACTCCCCAGCACGGCGATATCGATCAGCGCGCCGGTGTCGCCGGCGTGCTCGGCGTGGCGTCGGGCGTCGTCCAGGACCTCGTGGGCCTCGCGCGACCGCCCTCGCCCGACGAGCGCCCCCGAAAGCGCGATCGCGCCCTCCGCGGCGTGCGCCCAATCGTCCCGGCGGGCAAGTCCCCCGACGGCTTGACGCAACTGGCGGAGACCGGGTGCATGGCGCCCCTGGGCCACGAGTCGTTTCGCCCCATCCATTCGCCGGCGAAGCGCCGCCAGCTCGCCCGGGGCCGGCCACGACCGCACCTCGGCGATATCGCGGGCATCCTGCACGTTCTGCCGCAGGCCTCCATACTCGGCCTGCTGCTCAGCCGCGCGCGAAAACCCCACTGGTCGGCGCGTACTCCGGCCGTCGGCGACCAGGAGTGGCCCCCACAACTGCTGTACGAACTTGCCCGGTAGCCCACGTGCCATCCGCGCCGCGCGAGCCACTCCTTCGCTCGCAGCGCCGGGGAGTGGCTGCGGCCGCATCGCCGCGGCCAGGATTTCTGGCGGGACGCCGTCGATACCGATGCCATGAACACCCCGCATCTCGACTTGTCCGGTCACCAGCAGGACGTGGGCACGCTGCGAGTGAAGGGCGGTGACGAGCAGCATCCGCCATCGGTCGCCCGCAGCGGCGTCGTCAATCAGGCAGAAGCTTCGCGTGTTGAGGATCGGAGCGTCCAGCAGATGAAGGAGATCGAGAGCTACAGGCACGAATCCATTCCGCCGAGCGATTCGCGCCAGTCCAAGCACCACTTCAGTCCGACCAGACCCCGGTCGGCCCCAGATCTGGACGACCGACGAACGTGGGCCGCTGACCGATTCGAACACATCCGCCAGCGCCCGAACCGCTGGGCGATCGATTCTTCGGACACCACAGACGTCAATGAGCGCGCGGCCCGCCGGCAGTTCTGGAATCGGCTCCTCGCTGTCATAACCCGTCTCGGCACCGGGCACCACGACGGCTCGTCCGCGCAAGGCGTGCACATTGGATCGATCTGCGCGGCCAGCCGTCAGATGGCACGCGCGCAAGAAGAGCGCCGCGGTGTCCAGCGCGCGCTCCGCCTCGCTCGCGGCTCCGGCCCACGCCGATTCGCAGTGCCAAGCCTCGAACCGCTCCGTGCGGCCGCACGCGCCATAGTCCAGGAGTGGCGCGACGGCGCGATGGTGCAGCGCTTCCAAGGCGCTGCACCGAGCTGCCCAGCGCATCTGTTCACCGGGCTCGCCACCACGCGCGAGTCTGAGGAGGACGGGGACGCCAGTTGCGAGATCGAATACGGCCCCGCTGGCGTTGACGACGAATCGATCCGCGATTAGCTGCACCCAGCCTCCAGCCGCGACCAGTCAGTGGTCGGCAGCGGGACGGCGTGCAAGAACATCGCCCTTGCGAATCACTCGAAAAACGCCTCATGGGCGCCCGGACGTCGCAAAAATTTCGGATAGAATGAGGCGCCCATGCTGAGATTTCTGACTGCCGGCGAATCGCATGGTCAGGCTCTCATCGTCATTCTCGAAGGAGTACCGGCCGGCCTGGCCATCGATTTTGCAGCCGTCACGGCCGAGCTCCGGCGCCGCCAGGGAGGCTACGGCCGCGGCCGGCGGATGGCGATCGAGTCAGACCGCGCGCAGTTCCTCGCGGGCGTTCGCAACGGTCTCTCGACGGGCGCGCCAATTGCCCTCCTGATTCCCAACAGAGACTGGGAAAACTGGCAGCGCACGATGTCGGTGGAATCCGAGCGATCGGCCGACACACCGGGAGCCGATCGTCCGGCGATCACGAGGCCGCGCCCCGGGCACGCCGACCTGTCGGGGTTCGTCAAGTACGGCCACGACGACATGCGCAACGTGCTCGAACGCGCGAGTGCCCGCGAGACGGCCGCCCGCGTCGCCGTCGGCGCCCTCGCGCGGCAGCTGCTGAGACACCTCGGCACCGACATTGTCAGTCACGTCGTGTCGATCGGGCCGGTTTCACTGTCCAATTCGCTCGCAATCTCCTACGACCAGGTCCGGCAGATACCCGTCGACGGGCCGCTTCATTGCGTGGACGGCGAACTGGAGCGCCGAATGATCGCCGAGATCGACCGGGCGCGCGAAGCAGGAGACACCATGGGTGGGAGCTTCGAGGTCATTGCCCACGATGTGCCGCCCGGTCTCGGCAGCTACGTCCAGTGGGATCGCAAACTCGACGGCCGGCTGGGCCAGGCCCTGATGTCGATCCCGGCGATCAAGGCCGTGGGCATCGGCCTTGGCCCGGCCGTCGCCGCCCTGCCGGGGTCCCGCGTGCACGACGAAATCCTTCCAGCGGCTGGTGTGGGGCCGATCGCGGCCGTCGCCGTGACGCGACCGACCAATAACGCGGGCGGCCTCGAGGGCGGCGTGACCAACGGCCAGGACCTCCGCATCACAGGCTACATGAAGCCGATTGCGACGCTCATGAAGCCATTGCGATCGGTCGATCTTGCCACGATGACCGAAAGTCCGGCGGCCATCGAGCGCAGTGATGTCTGCGCGGTGCCTGCCGCCGCCGTGGTGGGCGAGGCCATGGTGGCCTTTGTCCTTGCCGAAGCGGCGACCGAGAAGTTCGGCGGCGACTCCATGGAGGAGCTGGTCGCAAACTGGCGGGCCTTTCGCGACCGGACCTCCGTCCGCTTCCGCAAGTCCAGCTGAAACCGAGCCGTCACACCCGGATGATTCGGCCGATTCTGAAGTACGGCGACCGCCACCTGCACGACCCCGCTCAGCCCGTGGGCGCTCTGACGCTCGACATCGACCGCCTCGTCGACGACATGATCGAGACGATGTACGCCGCGTCGGGGGTCGGGCTGGCGGCGCCCCAGATTGGCGTGCCGGTTCGAATCTTCGTGATCGACCTCTCGGTCGGCCGCGAGCCCTCAGGGTTGCTCGTCATGGTCAATCCAGAGTTCGTCGAGCGTGAAGGCATGCAGCTCGAGGAAGAAGGGTGCCTCAGCGTTCCGGGCTTCAACGCGACGGTCGTTCGGCCGGCCCGTGCAGTCATCAGGGGCCTCGACCGCGCTGGCACCGAGTACACGCGCGAAGGCTCGGGTCTACTGGCCCGTGCGATCCAGCACGAGATGGACCATCTCGACGGCACTCTGTTTGTCGACCGGCTTCGCGGCATCAAGCGCGACCTCATCGTCCGCAAGATCCGCAAGCTGGCGCGCGCCGGCAAATGGTAGATCCTGTCGCGCTCCGCATCGTCTTCTTCGGCACGCCCCAATTCGCGGTCCCGACGCTCACCGCGCTCCTCGCGTCCCGCCACCGCGTCGTGGGTGTTGTCTCGCAACCCGATCGACCGAGCGGCCGCGGACAGCGGACCACCGACGCGCCTGTGAAGGCCACCGCCCGCCTGGCCGGCCTGCCGATTCTGCAGCCGCAGAAACTCAAAGAGCCTGCGGTTCTCGAGAGTCTCCGCGCGCTCGAGGCGGATCTTGCCGTCGTCGCGGCCTATGGACGACTGATCCCGGAACCGATGCTGGTGCTGCCCCGCCACGGCATGATCAATGTCCATGCGTCGCTCCTGCCGCGGTATCGGGGCGCCGCGCCGGTCCATCGGGCCGTGATGGCCGGCGAGCCCATGACGGGGGTGACCATCATGCGGCTCGTGAAGGAACTGGACGCCGGACCGATCCTGGCGACGGTCGCTCGGTTGATCGATCCCAATGAAACCAGCGACCAGGTCGAGCGCGATCTGGCGAACCTCGGGGCGGATCTTCTCGTCTCGACCGTCGACGAGATCGCCGCCGGCCGGGCGCGGGAGATTCCTCAGGACGATCGACTGGCCAGCTACGCGCCGCGGATCACCAAGGATGAGGGTCTCATCGACTGGAGTTGGCCAGCCGACCGTGTGCACAACCTGATCCGAGGCCTGTATCCGTGGCCTCACGCATTCACCTTTGTCGGCGGCCGTCGGCTGATCCTGCGCCGATCGACCTGGTCCCCCAACGGCTCGGGCGCGTCGCCCGGCACGATTGTGGCCGCGGAAGGCGATCGCCTCGACGTGGCGGCAGGTTCGGGCGTTGTCCATATCGCCGACATCCAGCCGGAAGGAAAACGCCCGATGGCCGCACGCGAGTTTCTGGCCGGCCATCATCTCGCGAGGGGCGATCGCTTCGGCGGCGCATGATCGCACCGGCGCGGATCGCGGCCTACGACATCCTGTCGGCGGTGTCAGCCGGGCGGTCCGATCTCGCAACCGCCATCGCATCCATTCGGGCGACACTCCCGAACGAGCGCGACCGCGCCCTGGTCACCAATATCGCCACCGGTGTCCAGCGCTGGCGGGCGACGCTCGACCACCTGATTGTCGTCTTCTCAAAACGATCGATCGATCGCCTCGATCCGGAAGTGGTCGACGTTCTACGCCTCGGGGCTTACCAGCTTCTCCACCTCACGCGCGTCCCGGCCGCGGCCGTGGTGGATGACGCGGTGGACCTGGTCGGCCGGGCAGGCAAACGCAGCGCCTCCGGGTTCGTCAACGCAGTACTGCGAGCCATCTCCCGTGCCAGGCGGGCGCTGCCCCTGCCGATCCGCCCGTCAGATACAAACGATCGCACGGCGGCCCTCGACTACCTCAGCATCAGCCTGTCGCATCCCCGGTGGCTCGCGGCTCGCTGGCTGGATCGGCTGGGGTTCGACGCCACGGAAGCGTGGCTGCGCTTCAACAACACGCCAGCACGATTGACGCTGCGCGTGAACCTGCTGTGGACCACGCCGGCCGAAGTGACCGCGCGGCTGGCGGAGAGAGGTGTCCTCGTGCAGCCTGGCCGGTTCGGTCCCGACACCCTCGTGGTGGACGATGGCCAGCCACCCCTTGACCCCGGCCTCGATGGACGCTCGTTCGTCGCGCAGGACGAAGCGTCGCAGCTCGTCGCGCTCCTCGCGAAGGCCCGCCCAGGCGCGCGCGTGCTGGATGCCTGCGCGTCTCCCGGCGGGAAGACGACGGCGCTCGCGGCGGCCATGGACAACCGCGGGCTGCTCGTGGCGTCCGACGTCCGAGGCCGGCGCATGGACCTCTTGAGGCGGACTGTGGCGGCGAGTGGGGCGACCAACATCCGCCTCGTGCAGGCCGACCTGCTGAAGCCGCTGCCCTTCTCGCGACCATTCGACTGTGTGCTGGTCGATGCGCCGTGCTCGGGTCTGGGGATCCTGCGCCGGGATCCGGACATCCGCTGGCGGCGCCGGGAGGCAGAACTCGCCACCTTCGCTGACACACAACATCAGATGCTGCGGCATGCCGCTGACGGTGTGGCGGCCGGCGGCCGACTGGTGTACGCGACCTGCTCGAGTGAACCGGAGGAGAACGAGGAAGTCGTCGACGTATTCCTGCGTGAGGCACCCGACTTCGTCGCCTTGGACGCTCGAACAGCGGCGCCGGACCTGCCTGCATCCGTGGTTGACGAACGAGGCCATTTGCGCACCCTGCCGCACGTCCACGGACTCGACGCGTTCTTCGGCGCCATTCTTCACAGGCAGCCTTTGTAGTACGATCCCACCGGAAATGCCGTTCAAGAAGCGCGTTTTTGGGGCTGGCAAACTGGTCTTGCTCGCGGGCGCCTTGGTGACGACGTACCTGGTGTTTGGTGTCGTCTCGATGCGGCTGGCCCTCAGGACTCGCGACGTGCCGGTGCCCAACCTGGCGGGCCACAGCGCCAATGAGGCCACCGCCCTCGCCGCCCGCGTCGACCTGACGCTGAAGGTCGACGACAGCCGTCGGGCCGATCCGCTGGTTGAAGCCGGCCGCATCGTGGCCCAGGATCCGCCGGCCGGTTCGACAACCCGCCGCCAGCGCAGCATCAAGGTGTGGTTGAGCGCCGGCGCGCACGAGGTGCCGAAGCTTGTGGGCGAAACCGAGCGCGCGGCCCAACAACGCCTGGCCCTGGACGGTATCGCAGTCGCCGGCATTGCCGAAATTCGGTCCCCGAACTACCCCTCGGATGTCGTCGTCGCCCAGACGGCGCCAGCCGACGGCTCTGCGGGCGGCGTGACACTTCTGGTCAATCGCGGCGACAGCGGCGCGAGCTACGTCATGCCCGATCTCATCGGCGTCGCCGGCGACCGGGCCGCCGAGATTCTGCGGGGGCAGGGCCTTCGGGTGGCGGTGGTCGCCGCGAGCCCGTATCCGGGCGCGCCAGCAGGCGTCGTCCTGCGCCAGACTCCACAGGCGGGATACCAGGTGCTCCCGAGCGCCTCGATTTCGCTCGAGGTCAGCCAGTGAGCGTCCTGATTGCGCCGTCGATTCTTTCCGCTGACTTCGCCGCGCTCGGCGAGGCCATCGCGGCGGTCGAGCGAGGCGGGGCGGACTTGATACACGTGGACGTGATGGACGGTCACTTCGTGCCCAACATCAGCATCGGCGCGCCGGTGGTCGCCTCGCTCAAACGCGTCGCCAAGATTCCGCTCGACGTCCATCTGATGATCTCGGATCCCGATCGGTATATCGAGGCGTTTGCGGCAGCGGGCGCCGCAATGATTTCAGTGCACGTGGAAGTGCTCCCGCACCTGCATCGAACGATTGGCGCCATCAAGGCGCTCGGCGCGAAGGCCGGCGTCGTGCTCAACCCCTCGACGCCAGTCGTCGGTATCGAGGAGGTGGCGAGCGATGTCGACTTCGTGCTCGTGATGTCGGTCAACCCCGGATTCGGCGGACAATCCTTCATCCCCCGCAGCGAGTTCAAGGTCCGCGAGGTCCGGGCGGCGCTCGATCGCGCGGGGAACAAGGCGCCCGTCGAGATCGACGGCGGCGTCGACCTGCAGAACATCGCCCGGGTGGTCGCGGCGGGCGCTCGAATCATCGTCGCCGGCTCGGCCATCTTCAACACCCCTGACCCTGAACGGGCGACGCGCGAGCTCAAGGCTGCGGCGCTCGGCGCGGTCGCTTCTCCTGCAGCCCGTTGAGCGTCGGTCGTTCCACCAGCCGGGTGCGCGTGCGGTACGCCGAGACCGACAAGATGGGCGTGGTCTACTACGCCAATTACCTCGTGTGGTTCGAGGTGGGCCGGACGGATCTTCTGCGCAGCGCGGGTTGGAGTTATCGCGAGATGGAGGCCGACGGCTACGTGCTGCCCGTCGTCGAGGTGGCGTGCGTCTACCGTCAGCCCGCGCGCTACGACGACGAACTGGAGGTCCGGACGGTTGGCTCGCTCATCTCACCGGTTCGCGTGGAGTTTCAATACGAGGTTGTTCGCGCGGCGGATCAGGTCACCCTTGCGACGGGACGTACGACGCACGCCGCGCTGGACAACGAGGGCCGACCACGCCGGCTGCCCGAACGAGTCCGGACGCTCTTCGAGAAGGAACGGTCCGACTAGAGGGAACTCGATCCGGAGGCTGTCCGAAAGCGCTCGGCACTGCACGGCGGTGCACCAGCCGGCGCCTTCCGACCACGGCGGACACGGCATGCGGAGCTCGGCGCCGCAGTAGAATATGAAGTCGGCGGCCGATACACTGGACTGACATCTTGTGAGCACACTGCACCAGATCCCGCACCCCGCTCGGACTCTCCAAGGCTTGCTGGGCCTCAGGCTGATGGCCCTCGCCGTGGCGACGAGCGTCACGCTGGCCTGCGCGTCGAGCTCGCGCGGCCTGGTGCCGGCGGGCACTCCGGAGCCAGATAAGTACCTGTTCGACCGGGGGACGCAGGCCCTCACTGACAAGAAGTGGATCCAGGCCCGCGACTTCTTCAAGCAGGTCGTCGAGACCTACACCCAGAGCCCGTACCGGCCCGACGCCAAGATCGGGCTGGGCGACACGTATTTCGGCGAGGAAACGGCCGAATCGCTCGTGCTGGCCATCAGCGAGTACCGCGAGTTCCTCTCCTTCTACCCGACCAACCCCCGCGCCGACTACGCGCAGTTCCGACTGGCCATGTCGCATTTCCGCCAGATGCGGCCGGCGCAGCGCGATCAGACCGAAACGCGGGAAGCGATCAAGGAGTTCAACGTCCTGCTCGATCGCTATCCCATGAGCACGCTGTTGGCCGAGGCCAGAGACAGGCTTCGCGAGGCGCGCGACCGACAGGATGAAGCGGACTTCCGCGTGGGATTTTTCTACTTTCGGCAACGCTGGTATCCCGGTGCGGTCGATCGCTTCTTGAAGCTGCTTCAGGAAGACCCGGCCTACTCGAGGCGAGACGCCGTGTACTTCTACCTCGCCGAATCGCTGGTCGGACTCAAGCGCGACGCGCAAGCGTTGTTCTACTACTCGAAGCTCACCGAGGACTTTGTGCAGAGTCCACATCTGGAGGATGCGCACAAGCGGATCGAAGCGCTCAATGCGCCGGCACAACCCAAGCCTTCTGGAGGATGAGATGGTACTGACCCGCATCATCGCAGCGACGATGTTCTTGGCGTTCACCTCAGGTCTGGCTCACGCGCAGTCCGCGGGAGACGCGCTGTCGCGGCTTCAGACGGCTGTCGCGTGCGCGCCGCCGCCCGCGTTGGCTCCAGCGCCGGTCGGCCTGCCGTACATCATTGGAGGCCAGGATGTCGTGCCGCGGACGGTGTTCGGCGCCAACGAAGTGCTGGTCGTCAGCGGCGGGATGAGCGCCAACCTCGAAGTCGGTCAGCGGTACTTCGTTCGCCGGCCCATGTTCTTTGGCCACGGCCTGAATGGCGAGGTGCCGATTGCACAAACCCTTGGATGGATTCGGATGGTGAGCATCAATCCGGATAGCGCTGTGGCGGTCGTCGAAGTGGCCTGCGAGAGCATGGGCGCCGGCGATTATCTCCAGCCCTTCGCCGTTCCGGAAGTGCCTGCTGGCGCCGACCGGGTGGATACCTCTGGCACGCCCGACTTTGCCGTAGCGGCCCGGATCATCTTCGGCAAGGACCGGCAGCGAACGGGTGCCGAGGGCGACTTCATGCTGATCGATCAGGGAAGCGGCGATGGCATAACCCCTGGCACTCGCCTGGCTGTCTATCGGGATCTCGGAGCGACCAACCAGCTGCTCGCCGCTATTGGAGAGTCCATCGTCATCTCGACGGCGGAAACGACGTCTCTGATAAGGATTACGAGTTCTCGGACGGCCGTGGAGACCGGCGACTACGTGGTGCCGCGCAAGCCCTAGCTGGCTTTGCGCCCGCCGTGCTGCTCGTGGGCCACTCTGGGGACACTGAGGTCCGCGAGCCGCGGACTCAGGATCAGGGTGAAGCGGCGGAAGTAGCTGGTCGCCGAGAGCATGGCAGTGACCACCGCAACCCAGAGCGCCGTCTGTCCAACGATATAGAGCACATACATCTGATCCTGCGTGTCGTTGCGGCCCAGAATCAGCGCCAGAATCGCGACCACCTCGGCCACCATCTTGATCTTCCCCAGCCGTGACGCGGCGATGACGACGCCCCGCGCGTAGGCCAGGCTGCGCAGTCCGGTGACGGCGAGGTCACGGCCGATGATGACCCAGACAATCCACGCCGGTGCGAGTTCCATCTGGACGAGCGAGAGGAGCGCGGCGGACGTCAGCAGCTTGTCCGCAAGCGGATCCATGATCTGCCCGAGCGGCGTAATCTGCTTGCGGCGGCGCGCGAGATAGCCATCCAGCCAGTCGGTCAGCGAGGCGAGGGCGAAGATCGCGGCGCCCACCAGATCCTTCGGCACGCCGAAAATCTGACGCCCTTCGAACTTCGTGAGCAGCACGATCACGAGCAGCGGCACGAGGAAGATCCGCGTCAGCGTCAGCGAGTTTGGAAGGTTCGGCAGTCGCATGGGCGCTCGAATGGCACATGATATCATCGGTGGTTGCGATGAAGGCGATTCTGCTCGCGGGGGGCAAAGGCACGCGCCTGCGCCCGCTGACCATCCACACACCCAAGCCGATCGTGCCGATTTTCGACCGCCCCTTCCTGCACTACCAGCTGGATCTGGTCAGACAAATCCCCGAAATCGACGAGGTGATCCTCAGCCTCAACTACCAGCCCCGGCGCATTGAGGCCGTGCTGGGCGACGGCGGGGAGCGCGGCCCTGCCATCCGGTACGTCGTGGAGCCGACGCCACTTGGCACCGGTGGCGCCATTCGCTACTCGGGAGAATCGCTTCGCGACCCGGTGGTTGTCTTCAATGGCGATGTGCTGACCGAGGTCGACCTTGCGGCCGTGATTGCCCTGCATCGCCAGCGCAAGGCCATGGCGACGATTGTCCTGACGCCGGTCGCCAATCCTTCAGCGTACGGGTTGGTCGAATCGGACTCGAACGGCAACGTGCTTCGGTTTCTCGAGAAGCCCAGCCCTGACGAGGTCACCTGCAACACGATAAACGCCGGCATCTACGTGCTCGAGCCGCGCACCTTCGATCGGATTCCGAAAGACACCCCGTGGTCCATTGAGCGCAGCTTCTTTCCCTCGCTCATCGAGCGGGGCGAGACATTTGTCGCCTACGTCAACCACGGCTATTGGATCGACATCGGCACGCCGGAGAAGTACATGCAGGTGCACGCCGACATCATGGATGGACGTTTTCAGACGGCCCCGTTTGCCGGAGCGCCCTCGACAGCCCACATCTCGCCGGAGGCGCGCGTCGAGGACGGAGTCTCCGTCGAGGGGCCCTGTTTCATCGACGCCGGGGTGGTGCTGAAGTCGGGTGCGCGCGTCGGCCCGTACAGCGTCATCGGACGTGACTGCCATGTCGAGGAGCGGGCCACGGTTGAGGGTGCGATTATCTGGGCCAATAGCCGCATCGGCCAGGATGCTCTTATTCGCCGGTCGATTGTCGGCCGGCATTGCCACATCGGACGGAACGCCACAGTCGACGCCGGCGTCGTGCTTGGCGACAAATCCGTCGTCACCGACTACAGCAACTTATGAGCCTTCGTGTCGACCCCAGCATCTTCAAGGCCTACGACGTCCGTGGCGTGTATCCAGACCAGATCGATGAACACGTGGCGCGCGCCATCGGCGCGGCGTTTGTCGCCTATCTCGGCGCCGGGCGCATCGCCGTGGGACGGGACATGCGGTTGTCGTCGCCCGCGCTCGCGGCGGCGTTCATCGACGGAGCCACCTCGCAGGGTGCCGACGTCGTCGATTACGGCATGATTCCGACCGACATGCTCTACTTCGCCGTCGCGCGCGACGGCCACGACGGTGGCGTGGAGGTGACGGCGTCGCACAATCCCAAGCAGTACAACGGCATGAAGATGGTGCGGAAGGAGGCGTTCCCGCTGAGCGGCGACGCCGGCATCTCGGACATCCGCGACGCGATCGCGGCCGATCGACTGCCGGCGGCGGCGGAACGCCGGGGCGTGGTGACGTCAGGGAATCTGCTCGAGCCGTACATCGAGCATGTCATGTCGTTCATCGATCCAAAGGTCGTCCGCCCGTTTGCGGTCGTTCTGGACGCCGGCAGCGGCATGGGAGGCCTGGTCGCGCCGAAGCTCTTCAGCCGCCTCCCCTGCCGGACGACGCGCCTCTGCTTCGACATCGACGGCCGCTTCCCGAACCACGAAGCCAACCCGCTCATCGAGGAGAACCGGCGCGATATCGTCGAGCGCGTCGTCGCGGAACGAGCCGACATCGGCATCGCGTGGGACGGCGACGCCGACCGCTGCTTTTTCATCGACGGCACCGGCGAGTTCATTTCCGGCGACTTTGTCACCGCGTTGCTCGCCGAGGCGTTTCTCCTGAAGCATCCCGGCGCCACCGTTATCTATGATCTGCGCGCCAGTCACGCCGTCAAGGACACGGTCGCGCGGTACGGAGGCACATCGCTCATGAACCGGGTCGGCCACGCGTTCTTCAAGCGCCGCATGCGCGAAACCAACGCCATTTTCGGCGGCGAGGTCACCGGCCACTACTACTTCCGGGATAACTTCTACGCGGACAACGGATTCATCCCGGCGCTCTTGATGCTCGAACTGATGTCCAAGAAGGGCAAGAGCCTCCACGATCTCCTGGAGCCTTTGCGGAACCGCTACTTCATCTCGGGTGAGATCAACACCAAGGTGGCACGCATGGATGTGGTGCCCGCGAAACTCGCGCACCTGGCCGCCAAGTACGCCGACGGCCGGCAGTACGATCTGGACGGCCTCTCGGTCGAGTATCCGGACTGGCACTTCAACGTCCGGCCGTCGAATACCGAGCCGCTCCTACGCCTGAATCTCGAGGCACGGTCTGCGGACCTGATGGCGGCGAAACGTGACGAGGTGATCGCGCTGATTCGTGCGTGATATTATGGCCGTCGGCTGAAGTCGTGGTGTCCGCCTCTAGGCGGACCTCGTGGTGAAGTTGTGGTGTCCGCCTTTAGGCGGACCTCGTGGGCGGGCTTAGCATAGTGGTAATGTTCTGGCTTCCCAAGCCAGCTAGACGGGTCCGATTCCCGTAGCCCGCTCTTTCTTATCCATCGGGATTGAAACGGTAGCCCACCCACGGCTCGGTCACCAGGTGCCGCGGATTGGACGGCTCCAACTCCAGCTTCTTGCGGAGCTGTCCCATGAAGACCCGGAGGTACTCGGGCTGCTCCTGGGACGCCTCGCCCCAGACCGCTTCGAGCAGCGCCCGGTGCGTGATGACGCGGTTTGGATGCCTCGCCATGTAGACGAACAACTCGAACTCTTTCGGCGTCAGCCGCACCTCGCGGCCGCCGACGTAAACACGCCTGTCCTCGAAGTCCACTCGGAAGGCGCCGACTTCAAAAGACGCCATGTTGGCTTCGGCGCCGCTTCGCCGCAGCGCAGCCCGCACGCGGGCCAGCAGCTCATCGATGCCAAACGGCTTGGTCACGTAGTCGTCGGCTCCGGAATCGAGAGCCTCCACCTTCGTTCGCTCCTCACCCTTGACCGAGAGCACGATGATCGGCACGCTCGATATCGCGCGGATCCGCCGGCAGAGCTCCACGCCGTCCATGCGCGGCATCATCAAGTCCGTGATGACGAGCTCGGGCCGCCACTCCGTGAAGCTCGAGAGCGCTGACTGGCCCTCGGCGGCCGTCTGGACCTGATAGCCCTGGCTTGCCAGCACGGTGCGAAGGACGCGTGTAATCTGCGGCTCGTCGTCGACAACGAGCACCCGTGACTTGTCAGCCGTCGTTGTGTTCATGTGCCCTCGTTCGTCGGTCCTTGTTGCTCGTCCCTATGGAACCATCGTCATGGCCGGGCCTGCCGGCTCATTCTCCAAGGCCTCGATGGATACCGGCAGGCTCATCGTCACCGTGGTACCCCGCCCCGATGGAGATGTGTCGACCCAGATGCGACCGGCCTGTGCCTCGACCAGTCGGCGTGCGATCGGCAGCCCGAGGCCGACGCCGCCGCGACGCCGGTCGTGCGATTCGCGAACGGGTACTCGAAAGAATTTCTCGAACACGCGGTCGGCGAACTTGGGTGGAATGCCTGGCCCCTCGTCCGAGACGCTGATCCGCACGTGCCGGTCGCCATCGCCGATCGCGTGAAGCGTGATGGCGGTCTGGGTCGGCGCGTACTTGCTCGCGTTGTCCAGCAGAATGTAGATGACCTCGGTCATCGCGGCGGCGTCCACGGACACACCAGGCAGGCTTTCGTCGATATGCACGACGACGCGGTGGTCGCGCGTGAGGGTCTCGGCTCGCAGCAGGCCCGCCTGTATGATCGCCTCGGGCCTCACGGCACGGAGGTGGATGGGCTGCGGCGGCTCGGCACCATCGGTCGTCGACAGTCCCTCGATGAAGCGGTTGAGCCGATCTGACTCTTCGTCGATGACCTGCAGCAGCTCGAGTTGCTCGGCGCCCGATAGTGCCGGCGCGCCCGTCCTCGTCCCCGCGCCGATAAGGGCCGTCACGCCAGCCTTGATCGCCGTCAGAGGCGTTCGCAGGTTGTGCGTCAGGGCGTCGAGAAGCGCGGCCTTGAGCTGCTCGTTGCGCCGCGCGGCTTCCGCTTCGCTCGCGCGATCGAACGCCGCCTGCAACTCCTGGTACAGCCGCTCGATTTCCTTGCGTCCGGCCTGCGCCTCGGCCCTCCGCCGTTCGGCGCGCGACGCCAGCTCGCCGGCGACGATCGCGGTGACCAGGAAGGTGCCAAACGCGATCCAGTCGTCGGGATCCTCGATACCGAAGCCCGAGGGCGGCAGAAAGTAATAGGAGAGCCCGGCCGACGCGGAAGCCGCTGCGAGGAGCGCCGGGCCCGTACCCCAGAAGCGGGCGACGACCACCACGTCCAGCAGCAGCAGCGGCGCCGCAACCTCGGCTGCGTCCACCGCAGTGAGTCGAAGGGCCGCGACAACGACCGAAACCGTCGCAGCCGCTGTGACGTATCGGCGCCAAGCCACGCCCGATTATAGGACGCAAGGCCTCAACGACACGATCCGCTACGGTTTCGGCAGACGCCTGACTTCCCCGATGATCTTCACACCCGCGCTCGCACCCACCCGAGTGGCGCCGGCCGCGATCATCGCCTTGAGATCTGCCAGATTGTGGACGCCGCCCGCGGCCTTCACCCCCATTTCGGAACCGACCACGCGTCGCATCAGCGCGACGTCGGCGACGGTTGCGCCGCCGGGCCCGAAGCCGGTGGACGTCTTGACGAAGTCGGCGCCCGCGGCCTTCGCCAGCGTGCAGGCGGCGATCTTTTCTGCATCGGTCAACAGTGCCGCCTCGATGATCACCTTGCTCACCACGCCGCGCTCGCGGCACGGAGCCACGACCGCCTCGATGTCCCGCTCCACGTAGCGGAGTTCACCCGCTTTGAGCGCGCCGACGTTGATCACCATGTCGATCTCGCCCGCACCATCGAAGATGGCCCTTCGGGTCTCGTACGCCTTGGCATCGCTCGTCGTCGCTCCAAACGGAAAAGCGACGACGGCGCACACGCCGACGCCCTTGCCGGCGAGCGCGCGCGCCGCAACGGCGACCCATGTCGGGTTGACGCAGACGGTGGCGAAGCCACACTCGATCGCCTCGCGGCACAGTTCCTCGATGTCCTGTCGTGTGGCGTCAGGTCTGAGCAGCGTGTGGTCGATCATCGATGCGATGTCGGCAAGAGCCCCACGGGCGGCCTGCCGCTCGCTAGATTTCGCAGTCGTGGAGGCGAGTTCTTTGACGATCACGTCGATCAGTCGTTTCAAGTCGCCTCGTGTGATCGAGCCACTCACGATGTCTGCTCCTCGACTCGTTTCCTTCGGAGTATGATCGTTCGCATTCCATCCATGCACGAGCCCCGCCCGCCAGGAATCCTACTCTCTGCGGAGCAGATTCAGAAACGGGTTGCCGAGTTGGCCCAGGCCATCCGACGTGACGCGCCCGACAACCTGCATCTGGTTGCGGTACTGAAGGGCGCGTTCATGTTCGTCGCCGATCTCGTTCGCTATCTGTCAGGGCCGGTGTCGGTGGATTTCATGGTGGTCTCGAGCTACGGCGGCGGAACCACGAGCCCGGGCGACATTCGCCTCGTGAAGGATATCGGAGCGCCCCTCGACGGCAAACACGTGGTGATCGTCGAGGACATCGTCGACACGGGGGTCACGCTCGTCCGACTGCAGCGGATACTCCTCGAGAGAAATCCGAGCTCGCTCAAGACGGTGTGCCTGCTGAGCAAGGCGGCGCGACGCCAGGTCGACGTCACCGTCGACTATATCGGCTTCCCGATCGACGACCGCTTCGTCGTGGGGTACGGCATGGATTACGCCGAACAATACCGTCACCTGCCGCATGTCGCGATCCTGGATCTCTGACCATTTCCTGTATAGTGAGTGGCCGTGCCGCTCCACCTCGTGGATCACCCGCTCGTTCATGACGCGCTTGTGAGGCTTCGCGATGTGCGTACGACGCCGGAGCACTTCCGCCAGGCCGCCCGGCGCATCAGCATGTTGTTGGCATCAGAGGCGCTGCGAGATCTGCCGACGGCGGATGTGACGGTGGACACGCCACTTGGGCCGGCGCCGGGACGCCGGATTGCGGCCGACGTCGTCGTGGTGCCCGTGTTGCGCGCCGGGCTGGGCATGCTCGATGCGGTACTCGAACTCGTTCCGCAGGCGAGGGTCGGGCACATCGGACTGCAGCGGGACGAACGGACGGCCGTGGCATCGAAGTACTACTCCAGGCTGCCGCCGGACGTCGGTCGCAGTCACGTCCTCGTCGTCGATCCGATGCTCGCCACGGGTGGCAGCCTTCTGTCCGCTGTCCGTCTCCTGCTCGAGGCCGGCGCACGGTCCATTCGCCTCGCCAGCATCGTCGCCGCGCCCGAGGGCGTGGCACTGCTCAGCCGGCACTATCCCGATGTTTCGATCTACGTGCCCACTGTCGACCAGGGGCTCAACGCCCAGAAGTACATCGTTCCCGGTCTCGGAGATTTTGGCGATCGCCTCTACGGCACCACCTAGGAGATCACCCCATGCCAACCCGCACCCTCGAGGGCCGCGCGCAGCCGCTCGTCGCACAGGAACGGTGGCGAACCGCACTGACGTCGATCGAGCCGAACAAGATCCTCATTCGTGGCTATCCGCTCGACGAGATGATGGGGCGGCTGTCGTTTGCCGACGCCGTCTACCTGTTGCTGATGGGTGAGCTGCCCACGCCCGCCATCGGCCGCATGATGAATGCCGTGTTGGTTTCGTCGCTGGACCACGGCGTCACGCCCCCCTCGACGCTCGCGGCGCGCAACGTGGCGACTTCTGGGGCGCCGCTCAAGGATTGTGTGGCGGCCGGCGTGCTCGCCTTCGGGCCGCACCACGGCGGCGATATCGAGACCTGCATGCGGTTTCTCGACGCGGGCTTGTCGCTCGTCCGATCAGGACAAGCGCTGCAACAGGCCGCCGAGGCTATTGTGGAGGAATATGCGAAGCGCGCTGAAGCGCCACCCGGATTCGGACACCGGTTCCACGCGCGCGACCCCAGGGCCGCGCGTCTCTTCCAGATGGCGCTCGAACTGGAGTTGGAAGGCGAGCACGTGCGGCTGATTCGCGTCATCGAGCGTGTGCTCGCCGGGCAATCCGAAGAGTTCGGCCGGGCCCTGCCGGTCAATGTGGATGGCGCGATCGCCGCGATCTGCGCCGACCTCGGATTCGCGTACGAGCTCGGCAACGCCGTATTTCTGGTGTCACGGCTGCCTGGGCTGATTGCGCACGCCCACGAAGAGCGCACGCGTCAGGCGCCGCTGCGGCAAATCGACCCCAAGGACCACGACTACGACGGGCCGGCGGAGCGCCGGCTGCCAGATCGCCGCTAGATTGCGGTACACTATCGGCCCCGGGGCGCTTAGCTCAGCTGGTTAGAGCGCGTGCTTCACACGCACGAGGTCGGAGGTTCGAGTCCTCCAGCGCCCACCATTTGTGGTCGCAGCACCTTCAGCGTCTGGGATCGTGAGCCTGTCGATGTTCGGAGATCCACTGGTGGCTCACCGCCCCAAGATCGGCGAGCGTATCTCGCCGCTGCCACCACGCCACGAGAGCGATGAGAACTCCCGCGGCACCCAATCCCAGTACGATCCATACGCTTGTCATAGCGTTCGTCCCAACTCTGCCGGCGTCTGATCCGCGGTCTATGCGAGCTTGACGTTCTCGCCCCTTGGTCCCTTCGGGCCCTGCCCCTGGTCGAACGTGACCGCCTGTCCCTCACGTAGCTCGTCGAATGGCGTATGCGAACACGCTGACTGATGGAAGAAGTACTCGCTGCCGTCTCCCGCCGCGATGAACCCGAAACCCTTGTCACTCACCAGCCGCTTGATCGTGCCGTTCATTGTAACCATCCTGTCTTCCTAGGTTGCGTAAGTCGCTCTTGTCTCCCTGGCCACTCTTCTTCTCACCAGCCCGCCCGGTTGTTGTAGCGGGTCGGTTTCGCCGCGAGACGGCCGGGATTCCACATCTCACCGCACGCCTCGCATCGCCAGTACGTCGATGCATCGACCTTTGCGCTCGTCGGGGCAATCTTCGGCGATCGGCAGAAGGGACACGAGGACGGCGGCGGGAACTCTTCGAACGGAGTCGTCATGTCTCGCACGTCTCGATCCGGGCGATGCGTTCCAGGGCCCCATCCCTCAACGCGGCAGCGTCCCTTGCGATGTGAACCTCGCCGATTCGATCGAGCCGTGGCACGCGCCGGTCGAGGGCCCGCACCAGCTCACGCAGGTCCTCGAGCATTCTTCGCTCTCCACACTCACTCTGCGTGCCAAACCGTGTATGGCAGGCTGTCCTGAGGGGTCTTGGCTCTGGCAAAGGATACTTGCGAAGGTTCACTGCGCTCCGATCGTGGGCCGAAGTGGGCCTGTCGGCGCGCACCCTTATGAGGAGGGGCACTACTCGAACGCTGGCTGACTCCGTACTCTGACGTGATTCACTATACACGATCCGGCGACGGCGCGTCGGCGAGATATAATTGTCGCCATGACGGGCCGTATCACCCAACTCTCACATGGCCGCCTTTGCGGGCTCATTCGGGCAAGCGATCGGCAGGTCGTGTTCTTCCACGCCCGGGATCTCGAAGGCGCTCGATACAACGACCTGAAGATTGGTGGCTCGGTCAGCTTCGAGCTGATCGACGATCGAATCAGCGGGCCGCGAGCGGCGGCGATCCGGGCGACCCATCAGCCGAAGGGTCCCGCGGTTCAGCCGACG
This sequence comes from Vicinamibacterales bacterium, assembly GCA_049679965.1. Classification (GTDB taxonomy): domain Bacteria; phylum Acidobacteriota; class Vicinamibacteria; order Vicinamibacterales; family CAVVIG01; genus 2-12-FULL-65-11. The sequence continues at coordinate 5,733 of JBAUGX010000234.1, read as the reverse complement.
TCCTGACCACCGTGGTTCTCAAGGAATGACGACAATGGGCGCCTGCCAGAACGCTGCCTTTTGCCCCGTGGGATCCAACACCGTGACCTGACAGTCGTACGTGCCTGGTGACAGCTGGTCGAGCGCGAGGGTGAACCTCAGGGCGACCGCCTTCGATCGGGGTTCCAACCCGTCGGTCACGGCCAGCGGCGCCGTTTCGAACACCTTCACCTCTCCTCGATAAAAGCTCACGAAGGCCACCAGCGGCTGCGTGGTCGAGGCCCCTCGCTCGTACGCTTGAAGAAACACATACAGCTCCCGGCTCTTGCTGAAGACGCGCGTCACGCTCGGGACGAGCTTCTGCCCCTCGGACACCAGCGGATTGACCGCGTCTGCGGCAATCTTCTGCTGCACGCTGTAGATCGCGTCGCCGAGCGGGACCCGCTGACTGCTCAAGACGACTGAACTGATGGGGACCCGCTTCTCCTCCCTCATGAGATTCGGGACGGCAAACGAAGTCTGATAGGTGCCCATCCGTCCCGTCTCGGCGTCGCGGACCAGATACTTGATCACGTATCTGCCGGGCAGCAGCGTGAAGCCGGTTTCGTACTGGATCGGGCGTTTGGCCAGCTGCGCCGCGGTCTCGTCGCTCAACTTGATATCCAACTTGTCGCGTAGATTCTGAATGGTGTTGCCGAAGTCGTCCTTCACTTCGCCGATGAAATCGATGAGTGTCCGGCTCGCCCCGCCGCGCCGCGCCAGGGCCAACTCGTTCCCGGGGATCTTGATGGCGACCGGCACGAAGTACTCTGCACGGTTCAATTGGAAGTAATTCACTTCCATCGCGATCGTGATTTCGGTGACGGGATTCTCGAGCATCAGGGCTTCCTCGAGCTGACGCTCCTTGTCCGCCGCCGTGAACTTCGTGAACTCCTTGTCGCCGAAATAGCCCTGCCGATACGACAGATCGGCGGAGAGCCCACCGACCAGCGAAACGCGAACCCGGCGGAACTTCCCGTCGGTCGCAATGTGCGTGCTGTAGTACCCAAGAACGTAGTAGCTGCCTTGGGCGTTCGCCGCGTCCACGATCCCGCGCGACAAATCGTTGTAGTCGAAGAGGGCCTTGCCACCCGTGTCTTTCGCCAGCGCGTAGAGCGTATCCTGCGAGCGCTGGAAGTTGCCCACCGCGGCCTGCGCCAGCTGACCGGTGAACATGCCGAGGCCGCCTGGCGAGCGTCGCGTCGCGTCGCCCAGCGGCGCCTCCGCCACGAGCCCGCGGGCATCGATGGGATACATGGCCACGTTCGCACGCAGGGCCGCATTGACCGTGGCCCGCAATTGCGCCTGGTTGTCGACGCCGTTGAGCCTCAAGCCGCTTGCGAAGTAGACAAGCGATTTCTGCTCGGGCAGCGGCCGCAGCATCGCCACCGCAGTCTGGAGCGCGGAGAGCTGACGGTCGGTATTGAAGATATTGAACTCGGCGTCGTCCTGGCCGAAGGCGCTTCCCGTGTCTTCAGGCTTGTCGGGGATACCGTCACCGTCCAGGTCGTTGCCGTAGATCAACGTGGTCACGACCTCGCGCAGCGCCGGGCGGCTGTCGGTGAAATCCTGCTTCACCCTGACCGCACCGCCCTGGAACGTCATGATCGCCAGCAGGTCCTGGGCCTGCATCTGTGTATCGATGTACCTGAGCGCGCTCGAGTAGGCGCGAATCAGATCGTTTGGCGGCATCGCAGACAGGTCGAAGTACAGGACCACCAGCCGGCGATTCCGATAGCGGATGTCACCGGGCTGCGACGCGGCGATCGTGTTTTGAACGGGTGGCTGAACGATGGCCCTTGCTGGCGCCGGTTGGGACGCCGGCGCAGGTGGCGTCACCGCTGGCTGATCTGGAGCCGCCACGAATGGCGCGCTCTCGATCCGCTGGAATTCCACGAAGCTGATTTCCTGCGGCACGCCATCTTCGGTGACGATGAAGTCCTTGGCGGTGAGGCCTTCGAGCGGCTTGCCGTCCTTGTCCTTGACGCTCACCGTCTGCACGATCAGCCGCGTCGTCGCCCGAAACGTTGGTGCGCCCTGCGCAGGCTGGGCACTTCCCTGCTGTTGCGCGGCCTGCGGCGTGACCATCAAGGTCACGAAGGACGCGACCAGGAGTAGGGCGGATCCTGTGGACCTGCCAAGGAGGCCGGATCCGAAAGGACCCGGCCTACAGTTGAATCGCAACATCTAGAACCTCAGTCGCAGACTCGTCTGAATCTTTCGCATCGCATTGGCCCGGTTTGGCAGGCCGAACTGTGGGCTGCCGACCAGGGTGTTCACGCCGGAGTACGTGACGCGATTGAGCACGTTCGTCGCATCGACGCGCCAGTCGAGATTGAGTCGATCACCCCAGGGAAAGGATCGTCCGAGCCCCATGTTCAGCGAAAACTGGGCGGGGCCCCTGATCGAGTTACGCCCTGCAGTGCCCCAGGCCCCGGCGGCCGGAGCGGCATACGCGGCTGGGTTTGCGTAGAAGCCGGACGCGCCCTCGATGGGCGCGCCTGTCAGGTCCGGTCGAATCGAGCCGGTCACACCCGTCCCTGATACAGAAGTCAGATAGACCGGGTTGAGCGGCAGGCCGCTGCCCGCGGTGAGCTGGCTCGTCACCGTCCAGCCCTTGACGAGCGCGCCTTTCACGCCCGTGAGCAGTCCTCCTCCAGCGACGCCAACGCCCGTAGTGTATTGAACCTGCGCGGTGACCAGATGCCGCTGGTCGAAATTGGACGGCCCGCGCTCGGCGTCGAGGTTGAGCCAGTCCTGCGCGATGGCGGCCCCCGTCAGGCTCACACCGGTGAACGCGCCGGCATCATCCGTCGCTTTCGAGAGCGTGTACTGCATGGTCGCGGTGAAGCCATTCCGCAGCCGGCGTCGAAGCTCGAACTGGCCGGCCTGGCGAATCGAACTGCCATTCGAGGTGAGGTACACGAATCCAGCAGGACACGCCGGACACGGATTGACCGCGCCCGCCGGATACGTATTGGGCAGAAACTCCTGCATCAGGTGGCTGCCCTTCGCGCCCAGGTACGTCGCAATCATCGTCAGCGACGCCGGCAGATCGCGCTGCATCGAGACCTGCCAGTTCTGGGCGTAGCCGACGCGGAAGTCCGGATCGACCGCAAACGTGTTCGGCGTGACGCCGGGGGTTGCGACGAACCCGTTCGCCAGCGTCAAGGTCGGCGTCGGCGTGTTGATCGCGCTGTTCTCCACGCTCGAGGTCGTTGAGAGCGGCGGCTGCTGAGCCATCAGCATCGCGATCGACTGATACACATTGGTGTTGCGGTAGATGCCCCAGCCTGCCCGGACGACCAGCGACGATCCGGCCACCGGCCGCCACGCGAGCCCGACGCGGGGTTGAATGCCACGGCGGTCGGGATTGATGAGCGAATCCTCATAACGGCGGCCCGTCAACTGGCCGACCGGATTGTTCGCAACGACGGGACTGACGGCGCTGAAGCCAGGGGCAACGTCGAGATTCACGAGGCGCCCGAACGCCTCGCTCATCGGCGCCTCGTACTCCCAGCGAAGACCCAGATTCAGCGTCACACCCGGCGACACACGCCAGTCGTCGTTCAAGTAGGCCTCGTAGACATTGGCGCGGAGGTACTTGTCGGGATTGCCGAACGCGATGGAACTGCTGTGCGGAATGCCCAGCAGGAAATCCGCGAAATCGGATCCGGTGGCCGAGCCGTTGAAAGCAAATGTCCCGCGCGGGTCTTGTTGCGACTGCACATCGAAATAGTTCCGTCGGACACCGCCGCCGAAGACGAAATAGTGGCGCCCTCGATTCAGCCCGCCATCGGCCGAGATGACGTGAGTCTGGCTGCGGTTGAAGACATATTGACCGTCTGTCAGGCCGGCCAGGCCGCTCGAGAATGTCAATGACGGCGGGCCCCAGTTCCCAGGGTCCTGGTTGTTGCCCGCGATGCCCGCGTTTCCCGATACGTTGACGCGACCGGCAAACGCTGGCGCCGTTTCGGTCGTCTGCCGAGTGAACTGATACCGAAGCCGCAGCGAGAGAAACGGCGAGAGCCGGCGGGACCAGTTGGCGGCCGTGTCGAAGCTCGATACACGGCTCGAATCCGAGAAACCAAAGAGCGACGTCGTGTCCGTGATCGTGCGCTGGTAGCCGAGGTTGCCGAACACCTGGGTCCGGCCGCTCACGCCTTGCGTGAGCCGCGACTGCACGCTGTCTTGCCGTGTCGCGATCTCGGTCGGTGCCTGATAGTTGAAACGACCGGAGCCATCGAGGTTCGGCTGCGGGTAGTAGCCAAGCAGCGCCGCTGCCTGCGGAGCCATCCGTCCAGACGGAATCACGTTGCCGGCGAAGGGCAAGCCGGTCGTGGGATCGATGAGCGTGATGGGTTGCCCGAACGCATTCGTGGACTGCGAAAAGTCTCCAGACCGCTCGAGCAACGTCGGCATCCGGGTCGACTGCGTGATGGCGGTATGGTCGGACGTCCGCTGGTAGCCGACAAACAGGTTCGCGCGATTCTGCAGACCCGAGATCTTGACCGGCCCGCCAAATGTGCCGAGCACCTGCACATCGTCATAGGAAGGCTTGGGCGTCTGCTGACCCGTGAAGGAGAACGGGCGCGCGTCCCACGCCGAGTTGCCAAACATTACGCCCATGGCTCCGTTGTAGAGCGATCGGGTGCCCCTGATGTTGTTGCCGAACCGTGCCAGTTGTGCAAACGGAGACGCCGCGCCGTTGTTCACGCTGCCATTGACGAGGAGCCCATCAGCCGCACGGTCGGCGAGATCGGCTCCAGCTTCATCGATAGGGTTCGCCTGGTTCCCGGGGTTCGTGGAGTCCCCTGCGTTCGAGGACCTCTCCGTGTCTGCCGTCGTCGCCGATGCTGTCGTAGCGTCCGGCTTTCCTGGCCTGAGCGGAGTCGAAGGCAGCCGGACGGCGCCGCGCGCCATCTCCACGAAGGGCAGCAGCTTGAGGTCGAACACCGCAGGAGGCGCATCGGCCGCGACCGTGATGTCCTGAGCGAGCGTCGCAAAGCCGAGCATCTCGACCCGGACCGTCCACGCCCCGTCGGCAAGATCGGCGAGCCGAAAGACGCCCTGCTGATCCGTCGTGGTCGCAAGTTGCTTGTCGCCCTGCGTCGCGGTGACCGTCGCACCAGGCACCGGCAGCCCGCCGAAGGTCACCTGGCCAGCATGTTGCGCGGCCATGAGACTCTCGCGTACACCAGCCAGCAAGAACAGGATGGCGATCACACGCACACAAGTCTGAAATCTGAAGTCTGAAGTCTGCGTGGTTCGTCTTGAGACTTGAGCCTTCATACTTGAGACTTCTTAGTCCTCTGTCGGCTGCTCGACGCTGTCGATGACGAGAACCTGGACCGGGCCCCGCGCCGAATCCAGCTTGAGCCCAAGCTGTTCCTGCAGCGCGGTGAAGATTGATGGACCATCCAGGGGCGGTGGCGGTGGCGCGCCCGCTGGTGCACCGCCAGGCGGCCCCTGCTGGATTTGATCCGGCGTCCAGGTGAGGTCGAGATCAAAAGTACCCGTGAGTCCCGTGCGGTCGAGCACCACTCGCTGCACAAACTGCGAGAGCGTCGTCGCGAGCTGAGACAAGGGGAATCCTCCCCCGCTCATGGTGCCGGGGCCGATCCTCATGCCGCAGGCCGGCCGCTCGCCTGGTTGAGGGAGCGCCGGCGGTGGGCCGCCGCGGCCGCGGCCGGCCAACGCTGCGCAGTCCACGGC
>JBAUGX010000233.1:0-8243 GCA_049679965.1 Vicinamibacterales bacterium | reverse complement strand
ACCGTGATCTATTTATCACTGCTCGCGGGGCCCCACCCCCGCTCGCTCGCGCTGCGCCGCTCGAAGACTCGCGATGCTCGCGCGGGCCGCAGGCGCTTTCAGTCTCACGATACAGCCACCGGTTCCGAGTCGGGTGCCGCGAGCTCGAGGCGTCCGCGGGGGACGATGCTCAGGGTCACACGCCGGGCGGGATCGAAGTACCGCGCGACGGCTCGCTGCAACGAGGCCTTCGTGACGGCGTAGTAGCGGGCCAGATCGCGATCAAAATACGCCGGATCGCCGACGAGCACGTTGTACGCGTTCAACTGATCCGACTTCCCGCCGAACCCGCCGACCGACTGGAGACGGTAGACGAACTGCGCCTCGGCCTGCACGCGCCCCCGGTCGATCTCGTCGTCGGTGGGCCCGTCGCGGCCGAGCCGCTCAATCTCCTGGAGAATGACGGCTTCGATTTCGCCGAGCGCGTGGCCCGGCGCCGCCGTCGCCGACACCTGCAGGTGCCCCGCGATCTCGCGCGAATGCTGGCCCGCCGATACGTCGGTCGCGATGCGCTCCTCGAACACCAGCCGCCGATAGAGACGTGACGTCTTGCCGTTGGCGAGCAGGTCCGTGGCGAGGTCGAGGTCCGCGTCGTCATCCGCGAACATGGCCGGCGAGAGCCAGGCGAGGGAGAGCCGCGGCAGCTCGACGCGATCCTCGAGCCGAATCCGGACGTCCCGGTCGAGCGACGCCTCCGCGCGGACCGCGGCGACGGGCTCGCCGGCAGGAATCTCTCCGAAGTACGCGCGCACGAGCGCGAGCGCCTCGGTCGGGTTGATGTCTCCAGCCAGCACGAGCGAGGCATTGGCCGGATGGTAGTAGCGGCGGAAGAAGGCGTGCGCCTCCTCGAGACCGGCGGCGTTCAAGTCCGCGATCTCCCCAATCGTGGTCCAGTGATACGGATGGTCCGGCGGGAACAGCGCGCCGAGCATGGCCATCGGGGCCAGTCCGTACGGCCGGTTCTCGTAATTCTGACGGCGCTCATTGAGCACCACGTCGCGCTGGTTGGCGAATTTGGCCTCGGTCAGCGCCGGCAGCAGGTAGCCCATGCGGTCCGATTCCATCCACAACCCGAGCTCGAGGGCATTGACCGGCACCACCTCCCAATAGTTGGTCCGGTCGGCGTTGGTCGATCCATTGAGCGCCGCGCCGGCGCCCTGCAGGGGCTGGAAATACCCGTGATCGTGGTGCGCCGACCCTTCGAACATCAGGTGCTCGAAGAGGTGCGCGAATCCGGTGTGTCCGGGCCGCTCGTTCTTCGACCCGACGTGATACCACACGTTGATGGCCACGATCGGACAGCTGTGGTCTTCGTGCAGGATGACGTCGAGGCCGTTCTCGAGCGTGTGCTTGCTGAAGGATAGGGTCACGACCACCCATGTGTGGGGTCCGCCTTCAGGCGGACCAATCCGGCTGAAGCCGGATCCCACAAGCTCATGACACCACCGTCAACGGAATTGTGGGCCGCCGGTAGCCGGCAATGGACACCTGCGCAGCCGTGCGCTCGGCAACAGCTCTGATTGCGCGGCCGGCCGGCGAATCCGGCTCGGCGATGAGGAGCGGAATACCCGTGTCGCTGCCCTCCCGAATCGGCTGATAGAGGGGGATGCGCCCGAGAAACGGCACCTTCAGATCGGTCGCCATCCGCTCGCCGCCCCCGTGGCCGAAGATGTCCGCCTCGTGCCCGCAGTCCGGGCAGACAAAGTGGCTCATGTTCTCGACGATTCCGAGTGGCGGGATGTTGAGCTTCTTGTACATCGCGAGCGCGCGGCGGCTGTCGGCCAGCGACACCTGCTGGGGCGTCGTCACGACGATCGCGCCGGCGACCGGAACCGACTGGCTGAGGCTGAGCACCACGTCGCCCGTGCCAGGCGGCAGATCGATGACGAGATAGTCGAGGTCGTTCCACAGCACTTCACGGAAGAACTGCTGGATGGCGCCGTGCAGCATCGGCCCCCGCCAGATGACCGGCGCGTCCTCTTCGGTGAGAAAGGCCATCGAGATGAGCTGCAGGCCGTACTTCTCGGCCGGCACGATCTTCTTCCCGTCGGTAATCAGCTCGGTCTTCTTCATGCCGAGCATGATCGGCACGTTCGGGCCGTACATGTCGGCGTCGATGATGCCGACCCGGCTGCCGTACTGCTGGAGCGCGATGGCGAGATTGACGGCGACTGTCGTCTTGCCGACGCCACCTTTGCCCGCGCCCACGGCGATGATGTTCTTCACCCCGGGCACGGGCGTCCGTCCGCTCTCCGAGCCGACCGCCTCGCGCACGCGCGCGCTCAACTCGACGTCGACCGCCGTGACGCCGGGCAGCTGCATCACGGCCGCGCGCGCCTGATCGCGCATCTGGTCCTTCACTGGACACGCGGGGGTCGTCAGCTCGATTGTGAACGCCACGCGCCCGGCATCGATCTTCAGGCCTTTGATGAACCCCAGACCGACGATGTCGCGGCCCAGATCGGGGTCTCTCACGGCCTTCAGGGCCTCGAGGACGGCCGACTGCTCAATGGACATGGAGAAAGGATAGCGTACAGGTTGGCGAATTGACGATTGCGGACTGCTGATTGATGATTTCAAGTTTGATGATTGCGGATTGTCGCGCGCCTACGACGACCGGCGAACCGCGCCAATCCGCAATCAACAACCCGCAATCATCAATTCACGATTCGTTTGGCCCGTAGCGGCGCGGCGGAGAGAGGCGACGCGACAGAGGCTCTTCTGATCGCAGCATGTTCGCGTGGTATTCGACATCGCCGCCCGGGTTCTCCGCAAAGAACGTCGCACGCATGCGCTGGACCAGCCGCCCCACACTGGGGAAGTCGATGGCGACTTCGTCGGCAAAGCAGTCCTGCGGCACCATGGTCGAAGTACGATATGGGCCACCCTTCGCCTTGTCAAGGCAGGCGCCCAGTGCTACCGTGAGCACCGATCATGGCTGATGTCAGAGAGTGTCCGCTCTGCGGCGGCACGATGAAACTGAAGGTGACCGAGACCGTCGTGCAGATTCCCGGCAATCCGAAGCCCACACGCACCCCCTCCCGCGAATGGGTCTGTCCCGATTGCGAGTATTTTGAGGAAGACGACGGGGAACGGAAGTGAGAAGCGACGCCCGCCTGGTCAGCGCGCGCCGATGGTCAGCAGGACTTCACGGCGGAGAGTATCCTCGAACTCCTCGAAATTGAGCGCCGACTCGCATTCGTCGCACAACACCTCGAGCACGGCGGGCCGGCTCTCTTCGGTCACTTCCACGCGGCCGCCCTCGACCCCGACCACGTGAACCTGCAGCGTTTTGACCAGGAAGTTCCGGTCGTTGCCGCAACTGGGACAAGTTAACGTCACTTATGACTCCTTGCGTTCGATTCTAGTGGGTGGGGCGGCCCCGGCGCAATGTAAAATCGGGCTGAAATGGCCACAAAAGACGGCTCTTATCAGATCCACAGCGAAGCGCGAGGCCCTCATTGGACCGCCTGGGTCAGCCGCGACGGCAGCGGCAAGCCCCATCAATCGGTCGTGCTCATCGGCGAAACACGCGAAGTCGCCGAAGCGAACGCACGAAAGTGGGCAGACCGGTCGTCAAGTTAAGGCGAGAAATTCATGTGCCCGTCCGCTTGAGGGCGTCCAGGTGACGAAGCGCTCACCTGCCTCAGAGCCGGCCTGCCCGATGAGCGCCACGAGCGAGCGCGGCAGGACGCTGCCGAGACTGCCGGGGCCCGTACGGCACGCGCCCGCCTGCACCGTCGCCGACAGATACAGGCGATCTCTCGCGCGTGTCAGCGCAACGTACAGCAGCCGTTTCGTTTCCTCGCGATCGCGTGCCTGCTCGTCCTCGTCGGCTTCCGACTGGTAGCTCGCAATCGCCACCGACGGCTCGTTGGCCGCGTCGGCCATCACGCGGATCGGCCGGCGGAACCCACCCGTGCCGCGTCCGATGTTCACCAGGAACACGATCGGGAACTCCAGGCCCTTGGCCGCATGGACGGTCATCAGGCTCACCGCGTCGATCGCGTCGACCGCGGCGTTTGACTCGTCGCCCACCGCGAGGCGGTCGAGATGCTCGCTGATGCGGGCAAGCGTCGCGTAGCCATGGCTCTGCACCTGCCGGACGAGGCCACGCAGCTTCTTGAGGTTCTCCCTCGCCTGCAGCCGTCGGGATCCGCGCAGTTCGTAGTGATAGGCGGTTTCCCGCAGAATCGCGTCGAGAAGGTCGGCAGGGGTCATCCGGTCGACCCACGTCAGCCACCGCGCGACGGCGCCCCGAACGCGCGTCAGCACCTTCTGATCCTCGACTGAAAGCCCTGCCCACGCGTCCGGCACGCGCTCGCTCGAGATCGCGCCGGCGAGCGCCGGCCCAAGCCGCATCACACCGGCGTCCGACAGCCGGACGATCCGCGACCTCAAGAACGCGGCGGCCCGGAGGTCGGACATCGGTTCGGCGAGATAGCGCATGAGGGCCACGACGTCCTGCGTCTCGTCGGCCTCGAAGAACCCGAGGCCCTTGTACACGTAGGTCGGCACGCCGCGGCGCTCGAGCGCCGACTCGAACTCGCGATGGCTTTCGCGCGAGCGGAAGAGCACGGCGACGTCGCCCGGCCGCACCGGCCGCTCGGCGCCCGTCTGCCGATCGCGAACCGTTCCGGACGACATCAGCTGCACCACTTCGTCGGCCACGGCATCCGCCGTCTCGCGCACGGTCTCGCCCACCACCAGCCCCAGAGGCAGACTGCCGACTTCACCCTCCGAGCCGATCGGAAAGCGATCCTGCTCGTCGTAGCGGAAGCGGTCCCTTCGCCCGAGAGTCGCCGGGCCTTCCTCGCGGTCGAGCTCGCCGAAGACGTCGTTGACAAACAGGAGCAGCGCCGCCGGGGCGCGGAAACTCTGCGAGATCGCCCGGCGCGTCCGACCCTCGGGACGCAGCGCGTCAATGAATGCCGCCGCCTCGTCGAGCACGGCCACCTCGGCGTCGCGAAAGCCATAGATCGACTGCTTGCGATCGCCGACGATGAAGATCGACGGGGCGAGCGGGCCCCCGGCCGCGCCGAGCCCTTCACTCCAACTCAGGACCAGCTGGGCCACGAGCCCCCACTGGGCGCGGCTCGTGTCCTGAAACTCGTCGACGAGCACGTGATGGTAGCGGGCCTCGAGGCGATACCGGCTCTGCGCAAACTCGTCCATCTGCCTCAGCAGGTCGAGCGCCCGCTCGAGGACCCCCGAGAAATCGAGCCGGCCGTGCGCCTCGAGCTCGCGCCGATACACGTCCAGGGCGACCGCGTAGATGCGCCACACGCCGCGCGCCATGACGACGTTCAGATCGCGGCTGAAGGCGCGGACCGCCTCGGCGACCTGCGGCGCGATGTCGGCCGCGCGGCTGCGATGACGCTTCCAGGCGTCCGCCGAGGCGCAGTCCCTGGCGGTGAAGCCCGTGCCGGCAAAGCCGCGCTTGCGCGCACGGCCGTGCTGCGTGAGGAAGTAGGCGCGCAGCCGGTCCACGAGTACGCGGAACGCGGCCTGCTCGGCAGGATGCAGGGCGGGCCTTGTGAGGCCCGCCGGGGACGCCGGACCTGCAAGGTCCGGCCTACTCACTCCGCACAATGACCGCAGGTCCGCAGCCAGCATCGCAAACGCCGGCCGGCCGATCGGGCCGTCGTCGAGGAACCGGTCGATGCCGTCCGGGATCGTGTCGAACGCGCGGCGGAGCCGAATGGCGGCATCCTGACAGGCGCGAGGGGCGGTCAGATCTTTCGGGCCCTTGGCCAGGTAGCGGTGCAGCAGGTCTGGCGCCACCCCCCGGCGATCGACGAGCGCCGCGAGCCCGGCCCGCAGCCGCCGCTCCCCGAGTTCGGCGAACACGAGCGCCACGTCCTCGTCTTCGCGGGCGCGGGTGCGGCAGATGCGCAAGGCGCCGTCGAGGGCTTCGTCGATGAGGCGCGGCACCTCGGTGTCGTCGGCCAGCTCAAATCCGGGATCGACATCGGCGTCGAGAGGAAACTCCCGAAGCAGTGACAGACAGAAAGCGTCGATCGTCGAGATCTCAATGTCACCGATCCGGTCGCGGAGGTTCTGCCAGCCCACCGCCTTCAGCCGCTCGATGACCCGCTGCCGCATTTCGGCGGCGGCCTTCCGCGTGAACGTGATGGCGAGGATGTTGTGCGGATCGACGCCCGCCAGCAGCAGATTGACGTACCGATCCACGAGGACTCGTGTCTTGCCGGTGCCGGCGGAAGCCTCGAGCACCACGTTGCGCGCCGGATCGACGGCGTCGCGGCGGGCGGAAGCGTCAGACGTCACCGACGTAATCCTGGCGGCACACGGCCGAGTAGCTGCACGTTTCGCAGCGGAACACATCGTCGGGCCGCGGGGGAAAGTCGCCGCGCGAGATCCCGTCGACGGTGGCGACCAGCCGGTTCTGTGCGGCGGCGAGCGTGTTCTCACGATCGCCGGGGTCTGCCGGGAGCCGGACGATTCGCTTCGGCCCCCTGAAGGCGAGATAGGCCGCTTCGCCGAGGGTCCACGTGCGGCCCTGATATCCGCGCAGACTTTGTTCGAGACAAAGACCGTACACAGGTAACTGGAGGGCGGTGGCTGGGTGGGGCGGCCAGCCGAGCTTGTAGTCGATCAACCGGAAGGTGCCGTCCGCGAGCAGGTCGACGCGGTCCGCCTTCCCCCGAAGGGCCAGCCGTCTCGGGCCCTGGTCCGTCTGGAACACGAATTCCCCGTCGAGCCGATGCTCGAGCAGCCGGCCGATGACCTCGGTCGGGCGTTCCGCCTCCATCCGCAGCACGGTCTCGCCAAGGCCGGTCGCCATCGGCCCGCCGAGGAGCCGCGTGCGCTCGAGCGCGGCCTCGGCGTCTGGCAGCGCGGTCAGCCGCTCGTCGACGACCTCGGCAAAGATCCGGCGCGCCGTCTCGAGGGTGTCCGGGGTGATCGCCCGATGTCCTTCGGCCTGCCACCGCTCGAAGAAGGCTTGAAACACCCCGTGCACGAACTCGCCCCGGGCGCGCGGGTTCATGACCTCCTCGTCTTCCGGTTCCTCTTCGAGCCGCAGCACGCGCTGGGCGAAGAACCTGAATGGACAACCAAGGTAGGTCTCGAGCGCGTTTACCGACCACGGCCGAGACTCGAGCGGGCCGGTCTGACCGTGAAACGCCGGATCCTCCGGCGAGCTGCGAGCCAGCCGCATCGCCAGCCACTCGCGAGCAAGGGGATCGAGCGCGACGGCTTCAATCGCGCCGACCGGACCCACCGACAGGATGTCCTCCAGCAGATTCGCGGGATCGTCAGGTTTGAACCCGGCACTGGAATCGATCGTCAGCTGTGCTCGTCCGATCAGATCGACAAATGTTGACGCTTCAACCAGTGCATCGTCCTCGAGCGTGACGGTCGACACCGTCACGCGGTGGGACGCAGAAGCGACCAGCTCCACGAACCGCGCCTCGGCGGCCGCCCGCCGGTCTTTCTCTGAAGGCCAACCGAGCGAGTTGAGCAGCGAAGGTGGATAGAAGATGTTGCGGCGCGGACGCTCGGGCCACTCGCCTTCGATCAGGCCGACGATGGCCATCTCGTCGAACTCGCCGTAGCGGGCCGCCTGGTCGTCGACCAGCTGCACGCCGGCGCCGCCCGGCTCCGGCGCCAGGGTCTGATCCTCGAGAAAGCGGCGGACGGTGGCGGCCAGGTCGGCGATCACCACGGCCGGATCGTCGTGCGCGGCATGCGCGTCGGCCAACGACTCGATCGACGCGCGGACGGCCGCGCGCGCGCGATCCAGGCGGGACCAGCCGTTGTCGGCGGTGTCAGACGTGGCGTCCGCCTTCAGGCGGAGCTCGCCGTACGTATCGATGAACGCCAGCAGAAGCCGCAGTCCGACCGAAGCAGGGGCCGGCGACAACAGCGGCGACAGCCGCCTGGCGGCCGCGCACGCGGCTGCGATCGCCGGGCGTGCGACCTCGCCGTCGCGCCACGTGGCCGCGATGTCGACCAGCCGGTCGAGCCCCCCAAGATAGCGGCGCCCGCTCAGTCCACGATCCAGGGCCGCGACACTCTCCGCGTCAACGGCCCTGCCCTCGTGCGGGAAAGCGAAGTGCGGCGACCGGAGGAGGCCGACGATCGAGCGGCGGGTGAAGCCCGATTCGACGAACTCGAAGACCACATCCAGCGCGGCCGCGAAGGGCTCGGCCGCCAGCGGAAAACCGTCAATGGTCTGATAC
>JBAUGX010000232.1:0-1782 GCA_049679965.1 Vicinamibacterales bacterium | reverse complement strand
GCATGAGGACGCGCTCGAGCGCGGGGCCGGACCCTATCAGGTGGACTACACCGGCCTGCCGTTGAATGATGAAGGCCGCGCCAAGGCCCTGAGCTACAGCGCAACGCAGTACTCGATGATCGAGCGCCAGTGTGCCTTCTGGCCGCCCCACTACATCGTCATGGGCCCGTTCGGGCTGCGGATCTGGCCCGAGTTGGATCCGGTCACCGGCCGGACGCTCGCCTGGACCATCGGCCCCTTCGAAGACCGCGGCACGACGACGATCTGGCTGGACGGGCGTCCGCGTCCCTCCGAGAACGCGCGGCACCTGCAGGGCGGCTTTACGACCGGCAGATGGGAAGGCAACACGCTGGTGACGACCACCACGCACATGAAGGCCGGGGCCATCCGCCGCAACGGCGCGCCGAGCAGCGATCGGGAGGTTCTGACGATGCGGCTCATCCGGCACGGCGACCTGCTCACCGTGCTGACCGTGGTCGAAGACCCCGTGTTTCTGACCGAGCCCTACATGCAGTCGAAAACGTTCCGGCTGAGCGTCGATGCCGCCCCGCTTCTGCCGACCGGCCCGCCGTGCACGCCGGCGTTTGAAGGGGCGAAGGACGATGGCAGCGTGCCCCACATCCTGCCCGGCAAGAACACGGCGACCGACGAGCTGATGAGGCTGTATCACATCCCTGTCGAAGCCGCGCTTGGCGGGGCGCAGACGATGTATCCGGAATATCGCAAGAAGCTGAAGGACACCTACGTGCGCCCCGACAAATGCCCAGCGAACTGCGGTCCAGCGGCACCGGCACCAGCCGCGCCGCCGACACCGGCCCCGCGGCGCTAGAGCGTCTTTCATCGGCCCGCACGTTGGCCATCGAGGGACCGTGAGGAGGTCACGTTATGGCTTCAAGACTACAGTTAGGTCCAGGGCAGCCTTTGCCATTCATTTGGAATGTCTCGCAGCAGGTTGGCGACAACGTTTCATGCCAGAACCAACCCACTGATGTCGATCTCGTCAAGATAATCATCATCGAAATAATTCGCGGCAACCACGTATCGTGGGTGAATCGCGCGGTCAGGGATCCTTTTGTGATTGATGGACGAATGGACATCGTTCTGGCCTATTGGATAAGAGCGCTTAATGATGAAATGAGAGCAGTTTTGCCCGCCAGACAAGCAGGTATCGTGAGTCCGGCTCGCGGAGCGAGTTATGGACAGTATTGGACAATCGTCAAGCTAAATGGTCTCTTGAAAGAAGTCGCTCCCGCCGTTTGGCAGGATCTTCCAAGTCATCCGAGTGCAAGCCCACAACTGAGGAGCGAGTTGCAGTAACCAGGCCGCGCACGCGACGTCTCTCCCAACCGCACCGCCGATGTCGGTCTGTTCGCCGAAGGAAGTCGACGAAATAGATCCGGAGTTCACACGCCGTGTATGCGCGGCAACTGCCGGTGCAATCCACACCTGGGATTGCCGCCTTCCACCCATCCACGGGATAGCGCGCTTATAGCGCCATCACCAATTCGCGGGTCCGACGTCGTTGAAACTCGCAACTCCGTGTGCCGATGGCACTTGACCACGAGCCACGCCGCGGTGAGAATGGCCGGACGCAGCGCTGAGGTGGGACGTCCCGTCATACGGCAACGCCAGTTGGCGCCGTCCACCTATAGAACGTTGAACTAAACCGCTGATCGCGGTAGGTTCCCGTTCTTTTCGCCTCCTTCTGTTCGTCGTCCACCATCACACAATCCGTCGATCGATACGGACGAGCGCGGAGTGCTCGCGCCGTTCACGACGGAG
>JBAUGX010000231.1:0-12589 GCA_049679965.1 Vicinamibacterales bacterium | reverse complement strand
CGCGCTCGAGCGCGTCCTCATGCTGGATCGAGACCCACGATCCCGAGAGGTCCGTCTGGGCGGACACGGGCGCGCACGTCGCGGCCATCGCGAGCGCCGTCCCCGCCAGCCACGTGGAAAGCCGTTTCAGTGTGTCCATGGTTCACCAGGTCGCGGAGCAGGGCGTGGGATCCCAGCCAGAGGCATCCGCCTGTTTCTTGAACTGCGTGCTGATGACGAACGGCTGCGCCAGAAATCGCGGGTCTTCGACCACCGAGGTGAGCACGATCACCTGATCGCCATTCGGCAAGGTTCCGAGATCGTAGTACTCGGTCAGGCCCGTCGCCTCGCTGTAGGGTACGCCGTTCTTTCGCAAGTAACCGGCTTTCAGGTTGGTCGTCGTCACCTTCAACCATCCGCGCGCCGGCCCGGGATCCGCACCGCGGCCGACGGGCAGGGCCTCCCATCGAGCCGTCGAATCGCCCTGCCAGCTTGGGGCCGACTTCCCAGGCGGCGGTTCAAAGCGGAAGAGCCGCGTCTGCGTGCCGGCATCCATGTCGAGCCGCAGCGTCCTGTCGTCCTGCCAGGTGATGTGGATCCGTCCCGGCACCCGCATGAGGGCGGGGGCGCCGTACGACTTGCACTGCGCACCGGCGGCCTGATCGGCCTCGGGGTTCCACGCATCGGCAATCCGGCGGGCCTCGGCGGTCATCGGCACACCTTGGTAGTCGCCCTTGGTCGGCGTGACCATGCGGTACTTCCAGTCTTCGGTGACGACGGCGACCCAGTAGCCGGTCAGATCGATCGGTGCTGCCGCGTTGGGCGTCTGCGTAGGGGCAGCGCCACGACCCTGGCCGCCCACGGTCGAGGGCAGGCCCAGAGTCAAGACGGCGAGGACCGTGAACAGCGCTCTCATCGCCTGCCCTCTTGAGTGAGGCTCGTGAATACCGCCTCGACAAACATCTTCGTCGTCCACGGACCCGAATCGGTGCCGTAGCGCTTGGTGAAGCCCGCGGTTGGAGACGCCGCCTGGACTTGTGCCAGGGTCTTGCCCTCTTTGATCAGCTCTCGAATTCGATCGCGAACGACGGTCACCATGTCGCGATAGTCGGCGACGTCGATCTGATCGCAGATGCGGCCCCGTGCAGGGATGACGACGGTGCCATCGTCGCGCCAGTCGAAGGGTACCGACGGAATCGCGAGCTGCATGAGCCGGTTGAGGGCGTCGATTTCCCCCTGCACGCTCCCGCCCTGGGCGAGGTCGATCACGGGGAATCGCGTGGTGTCGAGGACCTCGCCGGCCATCACAACGTCCGACCGGCGGAAGAACACCATCGCGTCGCCGTCGGAATGCGCCGCGGGCTGGTGCAGCATCTCGATGCCTTCGCCGTTGAAGTACATCACCCGCCGCCGTTCGAAGAACGGCTCGGTGGCCAAAGCCGCGGGGGGGTAGGCAGGGACGCCTGCCGACGGCGCACTCATTCTCAGCAGGACCTTTTCGGTGGAGATGACGGTCGCAGCGCCGCCGTTGGTCATCGTGAGCCTGAGGGCGTTGTTGTCGGTGTTGAAGAGCGTTTGGCCGGCCTTCGCGAGCTTTTCGTTGCCGCCGACATGGTCGGGACCGGCGCTCGTGTCGATAACGTATCGAATGGGTTGATCCGAGAGCGTCTTGATGGCCGCCAGGACGGCATCCGCCTTCGCCGCGGCGCCGGCATCCACGACAATCACGCCATCCGGTCCCACCTGGACGCCGATGTTGGCGCCGGCGCCGGCGATCATGTAGAAGTTGGGCCGGACCTGCAGGACTTCGAGTCCGCCAACGACGGTCGAGCTCGCGCGCTGGCCACTGACGCTGGCCAAGGAACCGACGGCGGACAGAATCGCCGCCATCGTGATCACGCTGCGAGTCCTGGACTTCATCCGTCCCCTCCGACCCGGGATTGTAGGTGGGTGAGGCCGCTTACGCAATCGCGATCCTCACGACCACTTTGCCCATGGGCCCCTGCTGAAGCCGGGTGAATGCCGGCTTGACGTCCTCGAAGGGGAAGATGCTGTCCACGATGGGGCGCTTTCTGGTGGCCGCGAGCCGGCTGACAATGTCCTTCCATGCCGCGTGGGCGGCCTCCGGCGTATAGTCCGACGCCGCGACCCCTCCGATTCGAATCCGCCGAAAGAACAGCGTCCCGGTGTTGAAGTCCGGGACGACGCCGGCGCTTCGTCCCACGACGCTGATCCGGCCGCCGTACCCGAGCATCGAGACGAGCTGGCCAAACAGCGGGCCACCGACGTTGTCGATGACGAGATCGACCTTCTTCGGGGCAATGGCGTCGCCGACGCGCTTGCGCAGGCCCGGGTCGCCGGGTTCGAAGACAAAGTCGGCTCCCAGGCCTCTCAGCGTCGCCGCCTTCTCTGCGCTTCGCGACAACGCCACGACCGCGAGGTCCATGGATTTCCCGAGTAACACTGACGCGACGCCGACGCCGCCAGACGCACCGGTCACGAGCAGCACCGATCGCGCGGGCGGCGGTGCCGGTGGGTCGGTCCACTGCAAGAGCGCTTGCCAGGCCGTCAGAAAAACCAACGGCGCGCCCGCCATCTCTTCGGCCGACCAGCCTGGCGGAACAGGCACGAGCCGATCGGCACGGACCGCGACCTTTTCGGCCAGCGTGCCCCATGCCTCCACGCCGACATCGCCACGCAGAATGCCCATCGTCTCGCCGACGCGGACGTTCGCCACGCTCGGGTGCGCGTCCATCACCACGCCCACGCCGTCGCGCCCGAGGATGTGCGGCAGCGAGGGCTTGGCCGGGTACATCGCCTGAGCGAGGAACGCGTCTGCCGGGTTGAGCGCAGCGAAACGCACGCCGAGCACCACTTCGCCAGGGCCAGGCCGCGGATCGGCGACCTCGCCCATGCGCAGGGCGTCGGTGCCGCCGTAGGAGTCCATCAGCCATGCGCGCATAACCTAAGCGACCTGATTGCCGAGCTTACACGCGTTCGATTTCGTGCACGCGGCTTACGTCCACCGAGATGCGAGACCGCGCGTCGGCCTGTAGGAACATCGACTGGAATCGGGCGTTCCACACGATCTCACTGGCCCGATAGGATGAACGTGCGTGGACGGACTGTTCCACGGCCTCGTCTATGCCCGACAGCAGGACGAGGATCTCGGCCTGCGATCGCTCCAGGTCTTCCGGCGTCCGCCCCGCCAGCGGGCTCGCGCCATCGATCGGGTGGACGATGGTCCAGGAGAGTGGAAAGAACGTCACCTTGTTCCGTTCGAGTGGCAGCGGCGAGTAGCGCCGCACGGTGCCGCCCTTCTGGTCGGGCTCGAGCGCGCTGAACAGCACCTGCGCCTCGAGCTCGATGATCTCGTTCCGACGCCGGTTGACGATGCGGAACATCAGGCCCTGGCTGTCGTTGTACGGCCCGACGACGGCGTGGCGGCTGAAGAGGAGTGCCGCTGTCGGCCGCGTAAACCTGGCGAAGAGCAACCCGGTGGCGAGCGCCTGATACATGAGGCCGACAAGGGCCTCTATGGTGACCACGACATTGGCCGCCATCCCGTTTGGGCCGATCTGGCCGTACCCGATCGTGGCGAAGGTCTGGATGCTGAAGAAGAACGCCTGACTGAACCGTCCCCCCAGCATCGTCGCGCCGGCGCCCATCAGCGCATCGGGTCCGCATGCCACATACGCCACGGCGAACGCGAGATTCAACACGAGATAGATCGCGCTCACCAGGCCGAGGAAACCCGCCCACGAGATCGTCAGCAGCAGATGGTACGGCGCGAAGCTCTCGAGGAATCCCAATCCGGACCGGGCGACATTGAACGACCCGTCTCGATTGAGCAGGCGCTGCCGGCTTTCGCGGCCGACCACCGAGCCAAAGCCGAGATCGCGATCCCGTGCCTGCTCATCGGGCGAGCGTCGAGGGGCGAGTGGACTGGGTTCGAATGAAGGCTGGGCCACCGGCGTTACCTCAAATGATACCGCGAGAGGATCCGGTCAACGCCTGACGCGCCGCTTCACGGCCATGAACGTCGCCAGCATGACGGGAATCACGAGTCCTGTGTGTGGCTGCAACTGCCACGACCAGGACGTATCGAGCAGCAGGGCCGCCGCGGCAAGCAGACCATCTATCTCTGTGGTCCATCGGGTGCTGCACGAGCGAGGTTGATGTCGCGCGCTCGCTGCAAGGCATCCTGGATATGCTCGCAGATGTTTTCGCCGCCGACGTGCCGGTGGAAGTCGGCGCGCGCCATCAGGTCCGCGGGCTGATGGCGCGCGCCGCAGAGCAGCAGGTGCCGGCCTGACCGTCGCAGGGCTTCAGCCAGCTCTTCGAAGGCTCTAAGACCAGTCGCGTCGAGCGCCGTCATGTTGCGCAGCCGCAGGATGACCACCTCGGGCAATCGGTCGATCTCGTTGAGGATGGGCCGGAGCTTGTTGGTCGCGCCAAAGAGAAACGGGCCGTGAATGCGGAAGATCTTCACGTATGGCGGAATCGTTTTGCCTTGAAGGATATGGGGCTGGCCCTCGCGCACGTAGTCGTCGGTAACGGCCGTGACGGTCGTCGTGTCGGCGACCCGCTGGATGAAGAGCAAGGCCGCGAGCACCATGCCGACGCCGACGGCGACGGTCAGATCGGCGAACACCGTCAGCCCAAAGGTGACGAGCCACACGGCGACATCCGTCTTCGTGAGCCGGAGGAGTTCAGGAATCTCAGCCCACTCTCCCATGTTGTAGGCAACGACCATCAGGATGGCGGCCAACACGGCCAGGGGGATGTGCCGTGCCAGCGGCGCCGCAAACAGCAGGATGAGCAGCAACGTGAGCGCGTGGACGACGCCCGCGACGGGCGTTCGTGCGCCGGATCGGATGTTGGTCGCCGTACGTGCGATGGCGCCCGTCGCCGGGAGTCCGCCGACGAGCGGCGAGGCGATGTTCGCGAGGCCCTGCGCCACCAGTTCGATGTTCGAACGATGCCGATCGCCGCTCATGCGGTCGGCGACCATCGCCGACATGAGCGACTCAATCGCACCCAGCATCGCCACGGTGACGGCCGGCATGATGAGTCCGCCGATGAGTTCTGGACGGAATGCCGGGAAGTGCATCGCGGGCAGTCCGCTCGGAATGCCCCCAAACCGTGTGCCGATGGTCTCGACGTCGAGGCCGAGTGCCGCCACGGCCACGGTCCCGCCAAAGAGCGCCACGATCGAACCGGGGATGCGCCTGGAGGCGCGGGGTATCAGGATCATGAGCGCCAGCGCGGCCACGGCCAGTCCGGTCGCCACGGGCGACCACGTGCCGGCACGGGTCGCCAGTGCCTCGAGACGCGGCACGAACTCGCTCGGAACCTGATCGACCTGGAGGCCCAGGAGATCCCGGATTTGCGTGCTCGCGATCAGCACGGCGATGCCGTTGGTGAAGCCGACGACGACGGGACGTGGAATGAACCGGACGGTCGAGCCCATCCCCGCGATGCCGAGGGCCACGAGCAGAATCCCCGCCATCAGGGTGCACATGAACAGGCCGTCGACGCCGTGCGTGGCCACGATGCCGGCGACAATGACGACGAAGGCGCCCGTGGGCCCGCCAATCTGCGTGCGCGATCCGCCGAACGCCGAGATGATGCCGCCGGCGACGATAGCTGTATAGATGCCGGCCTGTGGCGGCAGTCCAGACGAGATGGCGAACGCCATCGCGAGGGGGAGCGCGACCAGGCCGACGGTCACGCCGGCGGTGAGGTCGGCGAGCGCTTTGTGCCGATCGTAGTCGCGCAAGGCGGGGATCATCTTCGGCACGAGCCCCCGGCGCCTCAGCGGTGTGACGATCCAGTTCACCGATTACCCGCAGGGGCGTAGAGCCGCTTCAGGACCAGCAGCAGGACGGTCATCGTCAGTGTCACGGTATTGGCCACGATGAGGGGCCAGGCGGCGATGGCTACGCCGTAGACGATCCATAAGGCCACGCCGAGGCCCTGCGCGACGAGCATGCTCGTGGACAGGTCGCCGGCGGATCGGGATCGCCAGGCTTTGAGGATCTGCGGCAGGAAGGCCAACGACGTGAGGGTGGCCGCGGCAAAGCCGATCGCCGGCACCACGCTACTTCCAGCCACTCGACTTGCGCGTGAAGCGCGCGGGCAGCGCCGGCTTCTTCTCGGGCTCTGGCTCCGGCTCCGGCTCTCCCGCCGCGATGCTGATCTCCCGTTCGAGCTCTTCCGCGTTGGGGAGACCCGCCAACTGGTCCACGAACATCAGAGAGTGTTGCGAGGGGATCTCGAACTTCTTGCCGCAGGACTTGCACGTCACCTCATCGTCGAGGCGGAGCAGGTAGTCGCGCAGCTTGGCGAACTTGGCGCGGTCCTCCTCGTTGGCGCCGGGCGGCAGCCGGTCCTTTTTCGAGTGTCGCATCCAGCGAATGCTGTATTCGCCCTCGCGTCGGCACTTGGGACACTGATACCGTCCCGAGCGGGTTTCCGGTCTCTCTGCAAAGAAGGCGCGTTCGTCGAGGCCCATGCCCACATGGTAGCACTCAGATCTTGTTTGGACAGCCCGGCCGGCAGCGGCACGGAAACGTCGGCACGCCGTCGGTCGAGTAGTCGTAGGTCAACTCTTCGCCTCGGCGGATGGTCCTCGAGGCTCTGACCCAGATCGTCTGGCCGGCGATCTCGACCCAGCAGTTCGGCGTGCACGAGTGGTTGATGAATCGAGCGATGTTTCCGCCGACCGCGGCATCGCGGCTCCACGCCCGATTGATCTTGAAGACCCAGATGCAGCCCTGCGCGAGGTAGCGCGTTTCGCGTGCTTCGCAGGCCTTGCCGTTGCGCAGCAGCTCGCCCGCGTAATCGATGATCCGCGTGTTCTTCGAGATGGCCTCGGCGGCGAAGACGCCGCGGCCATGCACCCGGGAACGGCGTCGCACGATCTTCGGAAGGGTGACCGTCACAGCCCCAATGCCTCCACGAAGGCCGGCACGTCCTCGAACTCCCAGTCGGCGTGGGCACGACGAGCCGGGATGGCGTCGGGGAGCCAGAGTGCCGCCAGTCTCGTCACGAGAACCGTCCGCATGCCGACGCCGCGCGCGCCGCGGTGTTCGTCGCTCCCGCCGTCGCCGACGAAGATCGCCTCCTCGGGAATGGCGTCGATGCTGGCGAGCGCGTGCTCGTAGATCCTCGGATCGGGCTTGCGGACCCCGAGCTGGTAGGAGAAGACGACCGAGTCGAGCCGCTCGCGGAGCGGCGACCGCAGCCAGCTCTCGACATCGTCTGCTCCCGCGTCTGACACGAGCGCGGTTCGGATGCCGGCCGCCCGCAAGCTGTCGAGGGCACCCAGTATCCCATCCTCGATGCCGATGAGCCCGGCCTCGAAGCGGCGACGTCGGCTTTCCACGGCCGAGAGGATGCGCTCTTCCGACACGGACGGATCGATCGAGTGTGTCACCTTCCGCATCGCCTCGACGGCGTCGACCACGCGTCCGAGGCAGCGGCCGAGGATGTCCTCGTCGTAGTAGCGGCGCTGCCATTCGGCGGCGGGCACGCCAAGGATCTGCGGGACGCTCAAATCGCCCGTCAGGAGGGCGGGTGCCGGTATCGAGGCAAGCGTGTGGAACAGATCGAAGAGCACCGCGTTCGGCCGCGGGACGAACCGGGCCGGCTTCAAGGGGCGCCCAGCAGCAGGCGGTTCTTCGGGGTGATGTCGGCGGGAATGGCCTGCGTCCAGATGCGATAGCCCCGCTCGGTCAGGCGCCTCGCGCGTACGATGTCGATGGCGATCGCGCCGTCAACCCAGCCGGACAGTCCGCCTGCATCGCCCTTGGTGAGATTGTGACAGCACGGCAGCACGGCCACCCGCGCACGCGCGGCCGCGGCACGATCGAGAACCTGGTCGGTGAGCGCCCCGCACGCATGGCTCGAGACGACGACGTCGGTGGGGAGAATCTCGATGTCCTCGAGCGCGCCGGCGACAAACGCGACGCGCCCCGACAGCCTCGGCCAGACCTGAACCAGTGCCTCGTGCAGCCTTCCGCTCGATGCCGGCAACGCCCGATCCAGCACGAGCGCATTTGGCGAAGAATCGTCGAGCAACAGCATGACCTGCGCGAGCAGGCCGTGTCCGCCGGCCAGGTCGATGACGCGTCCGCCCCGGAAGAGCCGCCGCACCCGCCGCGCCATCTCCCACGCCTCGTACAGCTCCTTGCGAGGCAAACAGCCGGCGTTGCACACGGCGCGTGCCACACGATGAAAGAGCGTGGCGGTGGGGAAGCGATCGAGATCCCGGTCGGTCAGGCGTCCACGGGACGCTGGTGAGAACATGCGTCGCGTCAGCCCCCGCCGACCTTGCGTGGCGTTGACCGCGCGCGTGGGATGAAGCCACGCGAGGTCGTCGCCTTCCACGGCTGGTGCGTCCTGGGCTTCGCGCTCCGTGTGGGGACCGCCGTGGCCGCCTCGGGTGCCGTAGCGGTCGCTCCCGCAGCTGTTGCAGCGGCTTTGGCCCGCGCGGCAGCCGCCTGTGCTTCGTCTTTCTCGAGACAGCAATGTTTGTATTTGCGACCCGAGCCGCAATGACAAGGCTCGTTGCGCCCGGGCCGCGTCTTGGTCTGAACGGTCATGGGAAAGAGTGTACCGTACCAATGAATGGCCGCCGCCCTGTTTGCCATGCTCTGCCTGATCTGGGGCTCGACGTGGCTTGTGATCAAGATCGGCCTGGTCGGTGTCCCGCCGTTCCTCGGCGCCGGCTTCCGATTCGTGCTGTCGACGTTTCTGGTCGGCCTGGTGCTCGCCGCCAGGCGCACGCGCGTCCAGCTCACCCGCGACGACAAGGTCTGCGTGGCGTCTCTCGGGCTGCTGGTATTCTGGCTCGACTACGCCGCCGTGTACTGGGCCGAGACGCGCATCTCGAGCGGGCTCACGGCAATCCTGTTCTCTACGATGCCCCTCATGACGTCGCTCCTGAGCGCGTACTGGACGCGCAGCGAAACGCTCGGCGGCCGTAAGATCGTCGGCATCCTGGTGGGCGTCCTGGGAACCGCGCTGCTGTTCTGGCCGCACGAGCGTCTGAGAGTCGAGCAGGCGCTCGGGATGCTGGCGGCGCTCGGCGCGAGCCTGTGCGCCGCAATCAATCTCGTGACGATGAAGAAGCACGGCCGCCACGGCGACCCGTTCGTCCTGAACTTCCTCGGCATGGGCATTGGCGCCGTGTGCCTGCTCCTCATGAGCGCCGCCCTCGAGCGCGGGTCGGCCGTCGTCTGGAGCCGAAGCAACGTGTCGTCCCTCGTCTATCTGTCCGTCTTCGGATCGGTGGTCGCGTTCCCGGCCTACTACTACCTGATCAAGCGGATGGATGCGACCATTGTCAGCCTGAGCACGCTCATCATCCCGATCGTGGCCCTGGCGCTCGGTCGCGCGTTCCTCGGCGAGACCGTGACGCCGCTGGCCGTCGCGGGCGTCGCGACGATTCTCATCGGCGTTGGTGTGGCGATCGTGCCGGTCGGGAGTGGCGGGCGATGAGCGATCGTGAGAAGGGGAGGCTCGTCTACTCGACCGATGTCGGGCGCGTGTGCCCAGGATGCGGATGGCCGGCGCGAGACTGCAAGTGCAGCGACCGCGCCGCGAGCGAGCCGTTGCCGTCCCGGCCTGGCAAGATCGTCGCGAAGCTGCGCATGGAGAAGAAAGGCCGCGGCGGAAAAACCGTCACGGTGGTTGACGGCCTTCCGCGCAACGCCGCCTTTCTCAAGGGTCTCTGTCAGGAGCTCAAGCGCGCCTGCGGCACCGGAGGCGCGGTATCCGACGACGACACGATCGAGCTCCAGGGTGATCTCCGCGATCGCGTTCGCGAATACCTCCTGAAAAAGGCATTCGTCGTGAAGGGTTGACCGAGCAGGGGCTCGACAACCATCCATCGGTTTCCTTATGATTCTTGTCATGCGACGAGTCAGATCTGCAAACAGCTCATTGGTGCGCGCCGCCCTGCTGGCTGCGCTCGTTCCGGGCCTGGTCGCTTCGTATCTGGCCGCCTCCGTCTCCGCGGTGCCCGTCCCGCAGGCCCCGGCTGGGGCTGGGGCCCGGACCGTCTGGGACGGCGTCTTCACCATCGACCAGGCGGACCGGGGCAAGAGGCAGTTCGTGGAGCACTGCGCCGAGTGCCACGGCGAGAACCTCGAAGGCGGGGAAGGCAAGTCGCTCGTTGGAGAAGCGTTCTGGGCCTTCTGGGGCGACTCGACGGTCGCCGAGCTGTTCGCCTACGTCAAGACGAACATGCCCTTCCTCGACGACGGGGCCATCAAGGGCACGCTCCCGCTCAACACTTACCTGGACATCGTCACGCACATCCTGAGGTCGAACGACTTCCCGGCCGGGACGCAGGAATTGACGGCAGAGTCGGGGACCGGCGTGCGGATCGTCAAGAAGGACGGCCCTGGCGAGCTCCCGGCCGCGGTGCTCGCTCACGTTGTCGGGTGCCTGGCTCCGCGCGCGCCTGACGGCAGCTGGCACCTCGAGAAAGGGACGCGCCCGAGGCGCGCCTCGACGCCCGCCACCACCCCCGATCGCGACGTGCCCCTGGGCAGTCGGGATTTTGAGTTGAAGTTCGTGCTGACCAACCTGACGCGACTGGTCGGCCATCGCGTGGCCGTCACGGGGATCCTGCTCGGCACGGGTGGGATCAACGGGCTGAACGTCAACACGGTCACGTCCGTGGCCGCCACCTGTAATTAGCCAACAAAAAAAAAGGCGAGGGGCATTGCTGCCCCTCGCCTTGGTCCTGCCGCGAATCGACGTCTACGCCAGGTCGATCATCCCTGTGCTCGGCCCCATCTTCTCGATCTCCACGCCCGCGGCGTGAGCCATCCCGCGCAAGAGATTCGCCACCGGCGTGTCCTTGGGCGTGACGATGTGGTTGTTGCCCTTCATCTTGCCATTGGCCCCGCCGACGAGCACGGCCGGCACGTTCTGCCGATCGTGTGCGTTGCCGTTGCTCATGCCGCTGCCCCAGTACACGAGTGAGTGGTCGAGCAGCGTACCGTCGCCATCCTTCGTGTCCTTGAGCTTCTGGAGGAACTCGCCCATCTTCGCGATGTGATAGGTGCCGATCTTCGCGTACTTCGACAGCTTCTCGGGGTCGCCGCCGTGGTGCGAGATGCTGTGATGCGCTTCGGGAACGCCGATGTGCGCGTAGCTCCGGGTGCTCGCCTCGTGCCCGAGCAGGAACGTGAAGACCCGGCTCATGTCGGCCTGATACGCGAGGTGCAGAATGTCGTACGTCACGGTCATGTGATCGTCGAACACTTCCGGGATGCCAACGGGCGCATCCGCCCCTTCCGGCAGGGTGGCCACGCGGGCTTCCATCCGGTCCAGCTGCTGCTCAACGCGACGGACGTTGGTGAGGTACTCGTCGAGGATGGCCTTGTCCGTCGGCCCGAGCTTCTGCTGGAGCTTGGCCGTCTCCTGCATCACGGAGTCGAGCAGGCTCTGCTTGGTCCGCAGACCAGCCAGCCGCTGCTGCGCCGTGCCGGTTTCGCCGAACAGCCGCTCGAAGTTCACGCGCGGGTTGATGCCGACCGGCAGGGGGCTGGTGTCGTCATGCCACGACAGGGTGTTGAAGAACGCGCAGGCGAAGCCGTCGCAGGCTCCGGCCGCCGTGCCCATGTCCTCGGTCCCGACTTCGATTGAACGGAGCGGCGTGTCCTCCGCCCACTTGTCGGCGATGTACTGATCGACGGTCTTCTTGGACGAAATCTTCCCGTAGGCGTCCCCCGTGCCCTTGTTCTTGTCGTTGTCGCCCGGGCCCACGCCGTTCAGGAAGCATGCGCTCGCCCCGAGATGCACCGACACAAAAGGCGCCCGCATCTGGCTGACGGTGACCAGCTGGTCGCGGAACGGCTCGAGCGGCTTCATGACCTGCTTGAACTCGAAGTCCTTGCCGGCTGAGTCCGGATGCCAGAACTCCGGCCACACGCCGTTAGGCAGGTAGATGGCGCCGAAGCGGAACGGCGCGTTTGCCGCCGTCCGGCTCTGGGCCGTCAGGGCCGGGACCATCGCGTCCAAGAACGGCAACGCCACGGCCGCGCCCATGGTGCCGCGCAGGAACGTGCGGCGAGACAGGTGCTTCTTCGTAATAATCATTCGCTCCTCCACCCTTCTGTTAATTCTGCGCGACTTTGTTGCCAGCTGGCGCCAGTTTGGTCCGCATCTGGAATGGCGCACTCTGGACGATGCCCATGATAATCGATGTAAACCGATAGTCGTTCTGCGCTGCGTTCCTCACGACGCCCCGGACCACCGGCATATCGACCGGTTCAAGTCCCCGGCCCAGAGCGTAGATCATCAGATTCTCGGTCACTGCCCCGACGAAGATGTCCGGCCGTTTCAGTAGCGCCTCACGCAGCTGGATCGGACCATTGACCGCCGTCCCATCCGGCAGCACGCCGGCCGCGTCAATCGGCAACCCATCCGGCGTCGTATCGCGCCAGACGCCGACTGAGTCGAAGTTCTCGAGTGCGAAGCCGACCGGATCGATATTGCGATGGCACGACGCGCACACCGGGTTTGCCCGATGCGCTTCAACCGTCTGCCGGGTGGTCATCGGCTTCCCGGGGGTGGCGCTCTTCTCGAG